>NZ_JBHXTC010000015.1:0-86287 GCF_042677605.1 Streptomyces sp. NPDC127106
GTGGGAGGCGTTCGAGCGGGCCGGCATCGACCCGGCGAGCATGCGCGGCAGCCGCACCGGCGTCTTCGCCGGCGTCATGTACAACGACTACGGCAGCCTTCTCCACCGCGCCCCCGAGGGTCTCGAGGGCTACATGGGCACGTCGAGCTCGGGCAGCGTCGTCTCGGGCCGCGTCTCGTACACCTTCGGCCTCGAAGGCCCCGCGGTCACCGTCGACACCGCCTGTTCGTCCTCCCTCGTGACCCTGCACCTGGCCGCTCAGGCCCTGCGCAACGGGGAATGCGACATGGCGCTGGCCGGTGGTGTGACGGTGATGGCCACGCCCGGCACGTTCATCGCGTTCAGCCGGCAGCGCGGCCTGGCCACGGACGGCCGCTGCAAGCCGTTCGCGGCGGCGGCGGACGGCACCGCGTGGGGCGAGGGCGTCGGCATGTTGCTGGTGGAGCGGCTCTCGGATGCCCGCCGCCACGGGCACCCGGTCCTGGCGGTGGTCCGTGGTTCGGCGATCAACCAGGACGGCGCGAGCAACGGCCTGACCGCCCCGAACGGTCCCTCGCAGCAGCGCGTCATCCGCCAGGCCCTCGCCAACGCCGGCCTGTCCGCCGCCGAGGTGGACGTGGTCGAGGCCCACGGCACCGGCACCACCCTCGGTGACCCGATCGAGGCCCAGGCCCTGCTCGCCACCTACGGCCGCGAGCACACCGACGCCAACCCGCTGTGGCTGGGATCGGTGAAGTCCAACTTCGGGCACACGCAGGCCGCGGCCGGTGTCGCGGGCATCATCAAGATGGTCCAGGCCATGCGGCACGGCATCCTGCCGAGGACCCTGCACGTCGACGAGCCCACCCCGCACGTCGACTGGTCGGCCGGAGCGGTCTCCCTCCTCGCATCGGCCACCCCGTGGCCGGAGACCGGCCGCCCGCGCCGCGCCGCCGTCTCCTCCTTCGGCATCAGCGGCACCAACGCCCACACCATCATCGAGCAGGCCCCGACCGCTGCCGAGGACCCGTCCGCGCCGCCGGTGGACACCGAGCCGGTTGTCTCTCCGATGACCGCGCGCGCCCTGCCGTACGTGCTCTCGGCGAAGTCGCAGGACGCGCTGCGCGCCCAGGCCGGCCGCCTGCGGGCCCACCTCCAGGACACTCCCGACCTCGCCCCCACCGACGTGGCCTGGTCGCTGGCCGCCACGCGGGCCGCCTTCGACCAGCGTGCCGTGGTCGTGGCCGGGGATCGGGGCGGGCTGCTGCGCGGCCTGGCCGCACTGGAGACCGGAACGGCTGCGGCCGGACTGGCGCACGGCGCCACGGGCAGCGGCAAGACGGTGTTCGTGTTCCCGGGGCAGGGCTCGCAGTGGGCGGGCATGGCCGCGGAGCTGCTGGAGGCGTCTCCGCTGTTCGCAGCCCGTATCGACGAGTGCGCCCGGGCGTTGGCGCCCTTCACCGACTGGTCGCTCGTCGACGTCCTCCGCGGAGCCGAGGGCGCGCCGCCCCTGGACCGGGTGGACGTCGTCCAGCCCGTCCTGTTCGCGGTGATGGTGTCGCTGGCCGAGGTGTGGCGTGCGTCCGGCGTGCGTCCGGCTGCCGTCATCGGCCACTCCCAGGGCGAGATCGCCGCCGCGTGCGCGGCCGGGATCCTGACCCTGGAGGACGCGGCCCGGGTGGTGGCCCTGCGGAGCCGGGCCATCGGCCGTAGGCTCGCCGGGCAGGGCGGCATGGTGTCCGTCCCGCTGCCGGCCGCCGAGGTCCGGGAGCGGATCGCCGCCTGGGGTGAGGAGCGGATCTCCGTCGCCGCCGTCAACGGACCGGCGTCGGTCGTGGTCTCGGGTGAGACCGGGGCCCTGGACGAGCTGCTGGCCGCCTGCGAGGGCGACGGGGTCCGGGCCAAGCGGATCGCGGTCGACTACGCCTCCCACTCCGCACAGGTCGACCTGCTCCGCGAGGAGCTGGCCGAGCTCCTCGCTCCCGTCCGCCCCCGCCCCGCCGAGGTTCCGTTCCTGTCCACCGTGACCGGGGAGTGGGTCGAGGGCCCGGAGCTGGACTCCGGTTACTGGTTCCGCAACCTGCGGCGGACCGTCGAGCTGGAGGACGCCACCCGCACCCTCCTCGACCAGGGCTTCGGCGTGTTCGTCGAGTCCAGCCCCCACCCGGTCCTGACCGTCGGCATCCAGGAGACCGTGGAGGCCGCCGGCCGCGAGGCCGCCGTCCTCGGATCCCTGCGCCGCAACGAGGGCGGCCCGGAGCGGT
Organism: Streptomyces sp. NPDC127106; assembly: GCF_042677605.1. Classification (NCBI taxonomy): domain Bacteria; kingdom Bacillati; phylum Actinomycetota; class Actinomycetes; order Kitasatosporales; family Streptomycetaceae; genus Streptomyces; species Streptomyces sp. NPDC127106. The sequence goes on from NZ_JBHXTC010000015.1 coordinate 2,244, forward strand.
TCGGGCTGTCGCTCGGCGAGGCCTGGGTCCGCGGGGTCGACGTGGACTGGGAGGCCGTGTTCGCCGGCACCGGCGCCCGCCGCGTGGACCTGCCCACCTACGCCTTCCAGCGCGACCGCTACTGGATCGAGGTGCCGGACGCCGCGTACGGCGGCGACGTGACCTCCGCCGGTCTGGGACCGGCCGCACACCCCCTGCTGGGTGCGGCCGTCGAACTGCCCGACTCGGAAGGCTTCCTGTTCACGGGCCGCCTCTCGCTCCAGACGCACCCCTGGCTGGCCGATCACCGGGCCGCGGGCGCCGTCCTGCTGCCGGGCACCGCTTTCGTGGAGCTCGCACTGCACGCCGGCCGGCGCGCCGGAACGGTCGTCCTGGAGGAGCTCACCCTGGAGGCCCCGCTGGTGCTCCCCGAGACCGGCGCCCTCCAGCTCCGGGTCTCGGTGGCCGCGCCCGACGACACGGGCCGGCGCACGCTCCAGGTCCACTCGCGCGCCGAGACCGCGGCCGACGACACCGTCCACGGCCAGGACGAGCCGTGGACGCGGCACGCCACCGGCGTGCTCGGCGCGACGGACACACCGGCCGTGACCCCCGCAGCCGGCCCGGAGGCCTGGCCTCCCGCCGGGGCCGAACAGCTCGACGTGGCCGACCTGTACGAGCTGTTCGCCGCCGCCGGCTACGCGTACGGCCCGGCCTTCCGCAACCTGCGGTCCGCCTGGCGGCACGGCGACGAACTGTTCGCCGAACTCGCGCTCGCCGACGGCCCCCAGGCCGACGCCGCGCACTTCGGCGTGCACCCGGCACTGCTGGACGCGGGGCTGCACGGCCTGGCGCTCGGCTCCTTCTTCGCCACGCAGGACGAGGAACCGGGAACGGACGTCCGGATGCGGCTGCCCTTCTCCTTCACCGGCGTCGGCCTGCACGCCGTCGGCGCCGGCGCCCTGCGGGTACGGCTCGCCCCCGCGGGGCCGGGTGCCGTCTCCCTCACGGCCTTCGACGAGCAGGGCGAACCGGTCGTGTCCGTCGAGTCGCTGCTGCTGAGGGAGCTCGACCCGGCCCGGCTGCAGTCGGCCCGGCCCGCCTTCCACGAGTCGCTGTTCCGGCTCGAATGGCCCGCACTCCCCGCCGACTCCGCTGCCCCGGGCGGGCGCTGGGCCCTGGTCGGAACCGACACCCTCGGTCTCGAAGCCCTGCTGCACCAGGCGGGCATCACCGCCGACGTCTACGCCGACCTGGACGCCCTCTCGGGCGTGGTGGTCGCCGGCAAGCCGCTGCCCGGCACCGTGCTCGTCCCGTGCGCCGCCCCGGCCGCGGACGCCGCCGAAGCCGTCGCGGCGGACACCCGGCAGGCCACCCGCGAGGCCCTGGCGGTCGTCCAGGGCTGGCTGGCCGAGGAGACCTTCGCCGAGGCCCGCCTCGCCGTGGTCACCCGCGGCGCGGTCGAGGTGCGGCCGGGCGAGGGCGTCACGGACCTGGCGCACGCCGCGGTGTGGGGTCTGCTGCGGTCCGCCCAGTCGGAGAACCCCGGCCGGTTCCAGATCCTCGACCTCGACGCGGACCAGGAGGGCGAGGGCACCGGGGACGCTCCGGCGGGCCTCGGCACGCTGGTCGCGGCCGCCGCGGCGAGCGGAGAACCGCAGCTCGCCGTCCGCGGCGCAACCCTGCACGCCGCCCGGCTGGCGAAGGTACCCGCGGCCCGCCCCGCGCCGGACGGGACCGCAGGGTCCGACGGCGAGACGGCGGCGGACCGTGCACCGGCCGCGCCCGCGTGGGACCCGGACGGCACCGTCCTCATCACCGGCGGCACCGGCGTGCTCGGCAGCCTGCTCGCCCGCCACCTGGTGACCGAGCACGGCGTCCGGCACCTGCTGCTGACCAGCCGGCGCGGAGCCCGCGCCGCCGGCGCCGCGGAACTCGTCGCGGAACTGGCCGGGCTCGGCGCCGAGGCGGCCGTCGCCGCCTGCGACGCCTCCGACCGGGACGCGCTCGCCGCACTGCTGGCCGGCATCCCGGCCGAACACCCGCTGACCGCCGTCGTCCACACCGCGGGCCACCTCGACGACGGGCTCGTACCGTCCCTGACCCCGGAACGGATCGACACGGTCCTGCGGCCCAAGGCCGACGCGGCCCTGCACCTGCACGACCTGACCCGCGACCTGGACCTCGGCGCGTTCGTGCTGTTCTCCTCGGCCGCCGGCACCCTCGGCAGCCCCGGCCAGGCCAACTACGCGGCGGCCAACGCCTTCCTCGACGCGCTCGCCCAGAGCCGACGGGCGGCCGGCCTGCCCGCCGTGTCGCTGGCCTGGGGACTGTGGGAGCAGCGCAGCGAGATGACCGGCGACCTCACGGACGCCGACGTCCAGCGGATGGCACGGGCCGGACTGGCCCCGCTGTCGTCCGCGGAGGGCCTCGCCCTCTTCGACACGGCGTCCACCCTGACCGCCGACGGCGGCGTGTTCGTCGCCCTGCACCTCGACACCGCGCCGCTGCGGGCCCAGGCGGAAGCCGGCGCCCTGCCGCCGCTCTTCCGCGGACTGGTGCGCGGCGGACTGCGCAAGGCCGCCTCCGGTCCCGCCGACGCGGCGGTGTCCGCCGCCGCACGGCAGCTCCAGGGCCTGTCCGGCCTGCCGGAGGAGGAGCAGGAGCGGGTGCTGCTGGACCTCGTACGGGCCCAGGCCGCCGCAGTGCTCGCCTACCCCTCGCCCGACGCGGTGGGGGAGTCCCAGGAGTTCCTGGAGCTCGGCCTGGACTCGCTGACCGCGGTCGAGCTGCGCAACCAGCTGAACGCCGTCACCGGCCTGCGACTGCCCGCCACCCTGCTCTTCGACCACCCGACCCCGCTGCTGGTCGCCCAGCGACTGCGCATCGAGCTCGCCGGGTCCGCCGGCGGCCCCGCCGGGCCGGACAGCACCGCAGAGCAGGGCGAGGAGGAGACCTCCGGCGTCCTCGGGGCGATGCTCCGGGAAGCCGGAACGCAGGGTGCGTCCGGACAGTTCATGGAACTGCTCATGCAGGCGTCGCGGTTTCGGCCGTCGTTCGCCTCGCCGGCCGAACTGCGCAAGGCCCCCGGCCTGGTACGGCTCTCCCGCGGCGATACGGGTCCCGGCCTGATCTGCTTCTCCTCGATCCTGTCCATCTCCGGCCCGCACCAGTACGCCCGGTTCGCGTCCGCGTTCCGCGGCCGGCGGGACGTCCACGCGATGGCCGCACCCGGCTTCGTCCGCGGCGAGCAACTGCCCTCGACCACCGAGGCGGTCATCGAGGCGAAGGCCGAGGCTGTGCTGCGGCACGCGGACGGGGCGCCGTTCGTGCTCCTCGGACACTCCTCGGGCGGCATCTTCGCCCACGCGGTGGCCGGCAAGCTGGAAGAGGCGGGGGTCTTCCCGGAGGCCGTGGTCCTGATCGACATCTACTCGCACGACGACGACGCCATCCTCGGCATCCAGCCGGGGCTGTCGGCAGGGGTGGACAAGCGGCAGGACACCTACGTCCCGGTCGACGACAACCGGTTGCTGGCGATGGGGGCCTACTTCCGACTGTTCGCCGGCTGGAAGCCGGAAACGGTGAAGACGCCCACCCTGCTGGTCCGGGCCGGGGAGCAGTTCTTCGACTGGACCCGCGCCACGGACGGCGACTGGCGTTCCTACTGGGACCTGGACCACACCGCCGTCGACGTGCCCGGCAACCACTTCACCATGATGGAGCAGCACGCGCAGACGACCGCGCGAGCCGTCGAGGAGTGGCTCGACGCCCGCCGCTGAGGCGGCGGCCGGACCGTGGGAACGGGGCCGGGCCCCCACCCCCCAGGGGGTGGGGGCCCGGCCCCGTTCGTGCGTCTCCTGCCGGCGGGTTCAGACACCCGACGCGGCCGCCCGCCCGGCCCGCGCGGCCCGGGACCGCTCCAGGGCCTGCTTCCGGTCGCGCTCGCGGTCCCGCTTCTTGGGCAGGCCCACCGGGACGACCTCGAAGTTCTCCTTGGTGACGTCCAGCCGGTGGAACAGGTTGTCGGGGCCGGTCACGTACAGCGTGCCCACGCCGAGCCCCTTCAACGACTCCACCATGCTCGGCCAGTGGATCGGCCGGTCGAAGGTGTCCAGCATCATCGCGCGCATGCCGGCGGCGTCGCGGACGACCGAGCCGTCGTGGTCGACGACCACGGGCAGGGCCGGGTCGGTGAGCTCGTACGCGGCGAAGACCTCCTCCTCCGCCTTGCGGCGCAGCGCCGAGAAGGCCGCCGCGTGCACGGGCGGCCGCATCGAGTACATGGAGTAGCCGCCGGCCGCGCTGATCCCGGCCGTGAGCACGTCGAGGTCCCCCTCCCGCACCGACAGCATGTGGAAGCCGGCGTCGAGCCGGCCGGACAGGTCGTACCAGGCGCCGCGGTCGTCGAACCCGGCGAGCATCTCGTCCAGGCGGTCCTGCGGGGTCCGCACGAAGCAGTGCGTGACCACGTCCTCGTACACGCCGGAGAAGTAGTCCTCCTCGCACCGGGCCAGGTCCGCGGTCAGCCGGACGACGTCCGGGAAGGACAGCGACCCGACGAACGCGGCGGTCGCCTTCTGGCCGAAGCTGGGACCCGCGCAGACGGTGGGGGAGACGCCGAGGGTGTCGACGGCCCGGTCCGCCATCGCCATCGACGCCACCAGGAAGACGAGCTGGGAATACACCGAATAGTCGTCCTCGGCGTCACGGAACCGGTCGAACACCGAATATCCGAGGGCCTCGTCCGCCTCTGCGAGGCGCACCCGCCCGTACGGGTCGAGCAGCAGGAACCGGCCGATCTCGGCGAAGGACGCGGGGCCCATGCCGGGAAACACGATCGCGGTTCCGGTCCGGGAACCGGAGGAGTCGGCCGCATTCTCGGCGGGAATCGCAGTGGAAAGAGTCATGGTGCGTGAATGCCTTTGCTTACGGGACGGTGCGGCGCCGGACGGTTGATTCCGGGGCCGTCGACGACCAAAAGACCCCGCACCCGGACGGCGCGGGTGCGCCGGTCCGGGTACGAGGCCGGAAAGGGGGAGCGGGAAGGGGAGGGCGGGGTCGGTCCCGGGCCCTGCGGTGGAAGCCCCGGATGCCGATCGCGCCGAAAAGAACCCACCCCTCAGCAGGACGCCCACCGCCGTCCTCCGCACCGTCCCCGGAGCCGTCCCGGGCGGTAAGGGCGGGAAGGGCGGGTCGTTCCGCCCGGGTGACCGCGTCGATCCCCTCCAGCAGGCGTACGGGGTCCACCGCAGCGGAACCGACCGGCGCCGGCCGGACCGACGACAGCGGAATCCACGGGTGGTTCAGGTTTCATTTGTTCCTGCGAATGGAGTGGGGCGCGAAAACGCCGGTCCGGTGGGTCCGCGCTGGCGGATGGGGACGGGGCATGTCTAGCATGCGGATCCACGCCGCGGCCCGGCCCGGCCCGCTCCTAGGGGGAAGAAGAAAAGGGATAGGGGGGAATAGGGGTGATCATCTATTGCGGCCCCGGCGAACAACCTCATAACATCCCCGGGTGGCCGCGCCGGGGATCATCCCAGCTCGTTCACCATTTCCGCGAGGAGACCACGTGAAAGCACTCGTCCCGTCGGCGGAATCCGGCACCCGACTGCGCCCCCTGCACACCGCCGCCGAGCACCCGCACCCGGCGGCCGACACCGCCGGCGGCCACAGCACGGCACGGACTTGTTTATGAAGGCCCTCCGCTGCGGAGGCGCCGGCCGCATGCCCGACCACGCATCAGAGGGCACCATCCGAGGCGGAGTTCCAGGGGCATGACCCATGCACACAGCCGGCCCGACGGTGGGGAGACCACCCCGGACGAGGTCGGCCTGATCCAGATCCGGCAGCCGTCCCTCCCCAGCAGCTACCGCATGATCTGCTTCCCGAGTTCACGGAACTCCCCGCTGTGCTACCTCGCCATGGCCGAACTGCTGCTGCCCACGGTGGAGCTGCTCATCGTCCAGTACCCGTCGGCCCTGCCGTTCGAGGACGATCCCGACCCGGCGCCCGGAAAGGAACTCATCGACAAGGTGTTCGAGTCGGTGCGGGGCTGGGCCGACCGCCCGTTCGCGCTCTTCGGCCACCGCATGGGCGCCGAACTGGCCTACGAGGTGGGCTGCCGCCTGGAGCGGGAGACCTACGGGGCCGCACCGCTGACCCTGTTCGCCTCCGGGCGGACGGCACCCGGCCACCGAGGCAGCCTCGGCCCGCCCGCCCTCAACTGCCGGGTCGTCGCCCTGACGGCCCGCCACGACCCGCGCGCGACGCTGACCGGCGTCCGCGCCTGGCGGCGCTGCACCTCCGGCCGGTTCGACCTGGAGGTCTTCCCCGGGGCCAGCGGATACCTGAAGTCGTACCGCCGGGAGGTGGTCAACATCGTCCACGACCAGCTGATCTCGCTCGGCGGGCCGGACCCCGACTGAGGGGTGCCCAGGGGGCCGCCAGGGGTACCCGTGCCCCGGCGCGCTGCCTAGCGTGCGGGGGTGGGGGCCCGTGTCCACGGCACGACCGGGCGACGACCGGACGGGCCGCGACCACCGCGACCCACCGGCGGCGCCCGTCCCGCGACACGCCCGACCGCACGGACCACGGGGACGGCAACGGCCGCACCCCCATCCCCTGTGAAGCCCGCGAACCCCGCGATCCACCCCTGAACGGGCCCGACCCACCCGCCGGCCCGGCGCACCTCACGCCGCCCGGCTGCGTCACGGCCCAGAGGAAGGACTTAGTGCGACCGATGACCGCGAAGATATTTGCAGCCGACTCGGTACGGCCCGTCGAAGCATTCGAACAGGACGCCCTCCGGGTCGCCGAGGCGATCCGCGAACGCGGCGTCGGCCTCGGCGACCGGGTCATGCTCAAGGCCGGCAACTCGGCGAGCTACGTGTGCGTGCTGTACGCGCTCATGCACGTCGGCGCCTCGATCGTCCTCGTCGACCAGCAGGAGACCGCGGAGGAGACCCGCCGCATCGCCATCCGCACCGGTGTCAAGGTCACCTTCGTCGACGACGACACCCCCATCTACCCGGACGCCGACCCCGTCCACCTGTACGAACTCATGGTCGCCGTGGCCGACCACGAGCCCACCGCCCCCGCCCTGTCCTTCGACGCCTGGGGCGAACTCCCCGACGGCCTCATCATGTGGACCTCCGGCTCCACCGGCTCGCCCAAGGGCGTGGTCAAGACCGGCCGTTCGTTCCTGCGCAACCTCCAGCGCAACGCCGACCAGGTCGGACACCGCGCCGACGACGTCCTGCTGCCGCTGCTGCCCTTCGCCCACCAGTACGGCCTGTCGATGGTGCTCATCGCCTGGCTCACCCGCTGCTCCCTGGTGATCGCCCCCTACCGCCGTCTCGACCGCGCCCTGCGCATGGCCCGCGACGCCGGGGCCACCGTCATCGATGCGACGCCCTCCAGCTACCGCAGCATCCTCAGCCTGGTCACCCGCAAGCCGGCGCTGCGCGACCACCTCGCCGACACCCGCATGTTCTGCGTCGGCGCGGCCCCCCTCGACGCACCCCTGGTGGCGCAGTACGTGACGGAGTTCGGGCTGCCGCTGCTGGACAGCTACGGCTCCACGGAGCTCGGCAACATCTCCTTCGCCACCCTCGACAACCCGGTCGCCTGCGGCCGCGCCATGGAGGGGATCCGGCTGCGGATCGTCGACGAGGACGGCCACGAACTCCCCGCCGGGGAGACGGGCGAGATCGAGGTCGACACCCCCGACGCCCTCGAAGGGCAGGTGGCCGACGACGGCACCATCGTCCCGGCCCGCGCCACCGGCTGGCAGGCCACCGGCGACCTCGGCCACCTCGACGCGGGGGGCAACCTCCACGTCCTCGGCCGCAAGTTCGCCGTGCACCGCATGGGCTACACCCTGTACCCCGAGCTCATCGAACGGAAGGTGGCCGCGCAGGGCTGCCCCACCCGGATCGTGCCCCTCCCGGACGAACTGCGCGGCTCGCAGCTGGTGTTCTTCGTCGAGGACGAGGAACTGCGCGAGTCCGGCCACTGGCGGGAGCGGCTGTGCGCCCTGCTGCCCGCCTTCGAACAGCCCAACAAGGTCGTGGTCCTGGAGCGGTTCCCGCTCAACCGCAACGGCAAGCCCGACAAGAAGAAGCTGGCGGAGATGGCCGCCGGCCTGGCGTGACCCTGCGGCAACCCGAAGGCGCCCCCGCCGCGGCGGGGGCGCCTTCCTCCCGTGCCCCTTCCGTCAGCCGTCGTAGGGCAGTTCGACGGGAGCCAGCGCCTCGAAGAGGTCGCCGGGGCCGGGGTTGTCCGGGTGGGTGGCACCGCCCAGGTGCTCCACCACGCCCCACACCGCGTTCAACGCCGTCGTCACGGCCCCTTCGGCGAAGCCCGCCGTCCACGACACGTCGTCGCCGCACAGGAAGAAGCCGCGCCGGCCGGCGGGCAGCCCGCGCTGCATGAACTGCGTGAACAGCCGCCGCTGGTAGCGGTACTGGCCCGGCAGGTTCGACTTGAACGCCCCCATGAAATGCGGCTCGGTCTCCCAGGTGACGGTCAGCGGACTGCCGATCACGTGCGACCGGATGTCCAGCCCCGGGTAGATCGCCGCGAGCTTGCCCAGCAACACGTCCAGCCGCTCCCGCGCGCTCAGCGTCGCCATCTTCAGTGAGTCGTCGTTCCACGTGTACGACAGGCACATCACCCCCGGGCGGTCCGGTCCGTCGTCGAACAGGTAGACCCCGCGCGGCATCCGGTCGGTGAGGGTCATGCCCATCACCGGCAGCCCGGTGTCCGGGTCCACGTCGTGCCAGAACGGCCGGTCGGTCAGCACGAACAGCTTGGACGCGCCCATGTAGTGGGTCCGCTCGACGGCCGTCCATTCCGCAGCGCTCAGCAGCCCGGGATCGGCCTCCACGCGGTTGAGCAGCGTCCACACGTGCGGGGTGTACACCACGGCGGGGAACCGGTCCCGGCGCCCGGTCGCGTCGGTGACGGTGAACTCCGAGCCGTCGCGCGTGACGGCACGGACCCCGGGCCGGGCGGTACCGCCGTGCAGCGAGGCCAGTGACGTCCCCGCCGGCCAGTGCGCGCAGCCCTGGGGCCGGTGCTCCCACAGCCCGCGCGGCACCTGCTGGGAGCCGCCGGCGATGGCGACCTGGTCCTCGTCCGCCCCCGTGTAGACCACGCGCAGGATCTCCAGCAGCGAGTTGGGGAAGTCGGTGTCCCAGCCGCCGGTGCCGAACCCCACTTGCCCGAATATCTCCCGGTGGCGGAAGGACCGGAAGGCCGTGCTGGTGGCGAGGAAGCCGTAGAAGGACTGGTCGTCGAACTCCCGCACCAGCCGGTCCCAGACGTGCTTGAGCGTCTCGACGTCACGCCGCTGCACGGCGTCGCGCATCGTGGCCAGCTCGGCCCGCTCCTGCAGGGCCTTCTCCCAGGCGGCGGCCACCTCCTGGTAGACGTCGGGCAGTTGCCCGGTGTGCCGCGCGGTGTGGCGCACCCCGCCCAGGTCGATGAGGGTGCTCGGGGTGTGCTCCGAGAGCGGGTTGGGGAAGGGACGGGTCCGCAGCCCCAGCAGGTCGATGTAGTGGAACAGCGCGCGGGCCGACCGCGGGAAGCGCATCGCGCCCATCTCCGCCACGCAGCCGGAGTCCCCCGGGAAGGGCACCGAGCGCATCCGGCCGCCCAGCCCTTCGGCCTCGTACACGACCGGGCGCAGGCCCAGCCGCATCAGCTCGTAGGCGGCGGTCAGTCCCGCCATCCCGCCGCCCACCACGGCCACGGGTGTCCCGGCGCACCCCGGCGGCAGCGAGCCCAGGCCCGCCGGGTGGCGCAGCCAGCCGTCGTAGGAGAACGGGAAGTCCGGCACGAGCATGGTGGTGGCCGGGCTTGGTGATGTCATCTCGAGTACCTCTCGGGCCGGTGCGGCGTCGCTACCAGGGAGAACCGCCGGACGAGCCGGCCGCAGCCGGGAACGCGGCATCGGAGCGGGCCCGGACGGCGGGAGATCCACGCGCCGTACGCCGTGCACAGCCGGTCCGGTCCCCGCACGCTACGCAGCGGCGCCGGAGCCGGACAACCCCTACCGACCCGGGTGACCGACCCCGCCACCGACCCCGCCTCCCGTGCCGGCCGGCACGGGAGGCCGGCGGGCGGGCACGGTGATCGCGGTGACGACGAGGCCGCGGTGCGCCGTCCAGCGGCCGGCGAACGCCGTCACCGGGTGCCCGTCGGGAGCGGTCCCCGGGCGCAGCACGCGGGCCCGGAAGGTGCCGGTCCGCGCGCCGGCGGCCGGAGCACCACTACCCGGGGTCTCGGCCGCTGCCCCGCCGGTGCCGTCCTCGCGGAAGGAGATGACCGCCTCCTCGAAGTCCAGCTCGGTCCCCACGAGGGGGAACCAGGTTTTGTATACGGCTTCCTTCGCGCTGAACAGCAGTCGGTCCCGGTGGAACGGTGCCCCGCCGACGCTCGGCGTGCGCGCCCAGGCGAGTTCCTCGGGGAGGGCCGTCGCCTCCAGCACGCCGCGGGGCAGCGGCCGGTGCGGTTCGGCGTCGATGCCGACCGCCATCAGGTCGGTGTCCCGGGCGAGGACGGCGGCCCGGTAGCCCGAACAGTGGGTCATGCTCCCCACCACGCCGGCCGGCCACCGGGGCACGTTGCGCTTCCCGGGCAGCACGGGCGCCGGTGGCAGCCCGAGGGCCGCCAGAGCGCGCCGGGCGCAGCCCCGTACGGTGGTGAACTCCTCGCGCCGCTCGTTCAGCGCGCCGGCGACCAGGGCCGCCTCCTCGGGGTACAGCACGGCGGAGCCGTCCGGGCCGAAGGACTCGCTCGCGCTCGCCTCCGCCGGTACCAGCGTCTCGATCACGTCCGGGCCTCCTCGCCGTCGGGACGGCCCGCGTACGGCAGGATCTGCCGCAACAGGCCCTTGGGGTGGCCGCGCCGGCGCCACTCGCGCGGGTAGCCGATCGACACCTCCTCGAAGCGCACCCCGTCGTACCAGGTGGTCCGGGGGATGTGGAGGTGCCCGTAGACCACGGCGGCCGTACGGAACCTGCGGTGCCAGTCCGTGGTGAGCACGGTGCCGCACCACTGGGCGAACTCCGGGTGCCACAGCACGTCCGTGGGCTCGCGGACCAGCGGGAAGTGGTTGACCAGGACGAGCGGAACCGTCGGGTCGTGGGCCTCCAGGCGGCGCCGGGTCAGCTCGACCCGGGCCCGGCACCAGGCGTCCCGGCTCGGGTGGGGGTCGGGGTGCAGGAGGTACTCGTCGGTGCAGACGACACCGGCCTCGTGCGCCCGGGCCAGCGACTCCTCCTTGGTCGCGGTCCCCGCCACCCGGAAGGTGTAGTCGTACAGCAGGAACAGCGGGGCGACGGCCACCGGGCCGCCGGGCCCCCGCCACACGGGCCAGGGATCCTCCGGCGTGACCACGCCGAGCCTGCGGCACAGCTCGACCAGCCACCGGTAGCGTTCCTCGCCGCGCGCCTGGACCGGGTCCTCGCGGGGGGTCCACAGCTCGTGGTTGCCCGGGGCCCACACCACCGTGGCGAAGCGTCCGGCGAGCAGGCGCAGCGCCCACTCGATGTCCTCGGTGAGCTCGCCGACGTCGCCGGCGACGATCAGCCAGTCGTCCGGGTGGGTGGGCCGCAGGGACTCGGTGATGGGCCGGTTGTCGGCCATCCCGATGTGCAGGTCGCTGACCGCGAGCAGCCGGGGTCCTGGCCCGGCCGCGGTTCCGACCGGGGGTCCGCCGGTGGCGGTGCCGGGCGGTGTGGCGGGGTCAGGCCGTGTGTGCGACATCGATGTCCCAACTGACCGGCAGGTCCTGCCGACGCGTGATGTTGATCTTCCGGTAGACCCGGGTCAGGTGCTGTTCGACGGTGCTGACGGTGATGAACAGCTTCGCCCCGATCTCCCGGTTGGTGTACCCGTGCGCGGCCAGCGCCGCCACCCGGCGCTCGGCGTCCGTCAGGCCGGACGCCGCGGCCGACCGCGGCCGTACGGGGCTCGTGGCCGCGCTCGGATCGGGCTCCGCCGGCGCGCCCTGCGGCGGCGGGTCGGACTGGAGGCGGTTCGACAGGCCCCGGGCGCCGCAGGCCTCGGCGATCCGCCAGGCCCTGCGCGTGCAGGTCTTCCCCTGGGCCGCGTCGCCGAGCCGCTCGTGCGCCGTCCCGAGGTCGGTCAGTGCCCGGGCCAGCTCGTGGGAGTCGCCCTCGTCCTGGAGCAGGGCCACGGCCCGGTCCAGCAGGGCCGGCCGCTCGGCCAGCGGGCGGGCGCCCGCCAGGACGCGCAGGGCCATGCCGCGCACCCGCGGTCCGGCGTGCTCGGCCAGCTGCTCCCGGGCGTAGCGCTCCGCCTGCTCGCGACTGCCGAGCGCCAGGGAGGCCTCCGCGACCCCGACCCGCCAGGGCGCCAGCCCCGGCCGGTCCATGTCCCAGTCGCGCATGAGCTTCCCGCAGAGCATGAAGTCCGTCAGCGCCGCGTGGTGCCGGCCGGTGGCGAGCTGGTGCCTGCCACGCGCGTAGACGTAGTGGATGCCGTAGCGCGTCATCAGCATGTGCTCGGGCACCGGATGGTCCACCAGGGCGGCCGCTGCGTCGTGGTCGCCCATGGCGGTCCGCGCCTCGATGAGCGCGGACAGTGGCATGCCGATCCCCACGCCCCAGCCGTGCGGGGGGAGTTGCTCCAACGCCTGCTCGGCGAGGTGCCGGGCCCGGGCCAGTTCGCCGCGGCGCAGCGCCATGTGCGCCCGCATCGCCTGCATGACGGCCGTCCACCCGGGCGCGCTGCGCTCGGCGGCCTCCTCCAGCAGCCGGTCGGTCCACACGGTCGCCGCGCCCAGCCGGTCCGCGTACAGCAGGGCCAGCAGGCAGGCCCGTACGGTGACGTGGCTCTCCTCCGTGAGCCGGGTGCCGGCCAGGATCCGCTCGGCATGCTCGGTGCACTCCGCGTCGGTGCCGGAGCCCGCGCTCAGCACGCCGTGGAGGATCCCCGTCGCGGCGATGACACCGTCTTCGGCAGCGGCCGACGGGCGCTCCGCGCTGTCCCAGGCAGAGCCGAGCACGCCGTCCATCCGGTCCAGCAGGGTGGGGTACGTGGACGCCAGCACGGCCCGTACGCCGCGCAGTTCACCGGCGAGCGTCGGGTCGGGCGTGTCCCGCAGGCCCTCGACGGCGTGCTGGATCGCCGTCGCCGCGTCGTCGATCCAGCCGTTCCACAGCAGGTCGCCGACGAGCCGCAGGGACTCGCTGACCGGCAGCGTGCCGTTGTGCGACGCGGCGTTCAGCGGGTGCAGTTCGTGCGCCCAGGCGGACGGGTTCACCCGCCAGATGAACTTGGCCGTGCTGGCCCGCAGTTGCAGTCTCTCCCGCTCGTCCCGGGAGCACTGCTCGGCCAGCCGCAGGCAGCGCACCGCGAACCCGACCTGCTGGGAGGCGAGCGCCGTGTGCGCGGCGTCGCTCAGCACCGCCGGCACCCACTCCTCGTCGGGAACGCCCGGCCCGTGACCCAGCAGGTGGGTGGCGACCGCCACCGGTGCCGCCCCGGCCTCGTACAGCAGGCGCGCCGCGCGGCGGCGCAGCAGGGCCACGTCCTCGTCGGTGAGGCTCTCCAGCACGGCCGTGCGTATGGCGTCGTGGCGGAAGCGCGCGCCGTGCAGGATGCCCGCGTCGTCGAGGGCGGCCACCACCTGTTCCACGGTGCTCTCCTCGGCTTGCACCAGCCGGGCGAGCAGGGGGACGCGGCCCGCGTCGCCCAGGAGGGCGAGGCCCTGCGCGACCCGCAGGCCGTCGGTGCCGCTGCGGTGGACGCAGATCAGCGCGTTCTGCAGGAACTGCTCGCCGGGGTGGAGCGGGCCGTCGGGCACCTCGCCGGCCCGAAGCCGGGGCAGGTGGTCGTCGAGGATGCTGTGGACCAGCAGGGGGTTGCCGCCGGTGGCCGTGTGCAGGGAGGCGGCCAGCCGGCCGGTGCGCCGGCGGGCGGTGGGGGTTCCGGCCGCGGGGGCGGTGTCATCGGCCCGGTGGGCCAGCAGCTCTGCCACGCCCCGCGGGCTGAGCGGGCCCAACCGGAGGCGGGGTCCCTCGGCTTGGCGGAGGAGTTCTTCCAGGACGCGGGGCGGGGAGGTGCCCGCGTCGGGGCCGTGCGTGACCAGCAGGGCGAGGCCCGCTCCCGCGGTGCGTGCTCGCCCCAGTGCGTACAGGAGGCAGTGCAGGGACTGCGGATCGGCGTACTGGACGTCGTCGATGGCGATCAGGACGGGTCCGCGCGCCGCGAGACCGGCGAGCCGGGCGTGGAAGGCCACGAGGGTTTCGGCGGGGATGAGGCCGTCGCTGCCGGGCCGCGGCCCGTGGAGGGTGAGGGGTCCCGCACCGTCCCGGGTGTCGCGGAGCAGTTCCTCCACCACGCCGAAGGGGATGTCCTGTTCCGAGGCGGAGGTGACGGCGCTGAGGAGCCGGATGTCCGGGTCCGCCGTCCGCTCCAGCACGCGGTGCAGCAGGGCCGTCTTGCCGGACGCGACCGGGCCGCTGATCACGGCCATCCGGCCGGGTCTGGAGGGATCGTCAGAGGCCGTGGCGGGCCCGGCCCCGTTCCTGCTTCCGTGCGTGCCGCCGTGGGGCCGGGCGGCGCCGGACACCCAGGAGGTCAGCTTGCCGAACTGTTCGTCCCGCTCCACCAACATGTCTGCGGAAGCCTCCCCGATGAGATGCGAAATATCGCATGTCGGTTCCATGGCATGACATGGCTATTCATGCGAGTTCCGGCGCGTACAGGAAGGCGGGCCCGTGGAGCGCATGGAATTTCAGCGCTCGCCGCAGGTCAAGCGACGGCCCGGTTCTTCCCGTTCGCAGGTTCGATCGAACTGTACCAACTCTCGACAGGCCGACTAACGAAGCTGCTTTGGAATGACACGTCCTCAAGTCGCGGCCGGTTCAACCAAATCAGCCGGCGCGGGATGTTGAGAAACCTCAAGGAAACCTCAAACGGGGGTGCATTGAACTGTTTCCGCTCTAGGGGTGGCCGGATGGAGATTAGGGGTCGAAGACGGTGGAGGAGCCGTGCCGGGCGCTCGTTTAATGGTGCGGCGCGGGCCTTTGGAGCCCGGCGGGAACCGATGGGCCCCGCCCGTGTCGCGGGGCGGGGGCCGGGGCCGAGAGGGCGGCACATGACGACGAACCTCACCGGGAAGGTGGCCGAGCTGCACTCCCTGCGCGAGCAGGCGCGGCGTGGACCCAGTGACCGGGCGACCGAGGCCCAGCACGCGAAGGGCAAGCTGACGGCGCGCGAGCGCATCGCGCTGCTCCTCGACGAGGGTTCCTTCAAGGAGGTCGAGCAGCTGCGCCGGCACCGGGCGACCGGCTTCGGCCTGGAGGGCAAGAAGCCCTACACCGATGGTGTCATCACCGGTTGGGGCACGGTCGAGGGCCGCACGGTCTTCGTCTACGCGCACGACTTCCGGATCTTCGGCGGTGCGCTGGGCGAGGCCCACGCCACGAAGATCCACAAGATCATGGACATGGCCATCTCGGCCGGTGCCCCGCTGGTCTCCCTCAACGACGGCGCCGGCGCCCGTATCCAGGAGGGCGTCTCCGCGCTCGCCGGTTACGGCGGCATCTTCCAGCGCAACACCAAGGCCTCGGGTGTCATCCCGCAGATCTCGGTGATGCTGGGCCCGTGCGCGGGCGGTGCGGCGTACTCGCCGGCCCTGACGGACTTCGTGTTCATGGTCCGTGACACCTCGCAGATGTTCATCACCGGCCCGGACGTCGTGCGCGCCGTCACCGGTGAGGAGATCAGCCAGAACGGCCTGGGCGGCGCCGACGTGCACGCCGAGACCTCGGGCGTGGCGCACTTCGCGTACGACGACGAGGAGACCTGCATCTCCGAGGTCCGCTACCTCATCTCGATGCTGCCCTCCAACAACCGCGAGAACCCGCCGGTCCACGAGACCTCCGACCCGGCCGACCGCCGCTCGGACGTCCTGCTGGACCTGGTCCCCGCGGACGGCAACCGCCCGTACGACATGCACAAGGTGATCGAGGAGCTCGTCGACGACGGGGACGTCCTGGAGATCCACGAGCGTTGGGCCCGCAACATCATCTGCGCCCTGGCGCGGCTGGACGGGCAGGTCGTCGGCATCGTCGCCAACCAGCCGCAGACGCTGGCCGGCGTCCTGGACATCGAGGCCTCCGAGAAGGCCGCGCGCTTCGTCCAGATGTGCGACGCCTTCAACATCCCGATCATCACCCTGCTGGACGTGCCGGGCTTCCTCCCGGGCGTCGACCAGGAGCACGGCGGCATCATCCGCCACGGCGCCAAGCTGCTGTACGCGTACTGCAACGCCACCGTCCCGCGGATCTCGCTGATCCTGCGCAAGGCCTACGGCGGCGCGTACATCGTCATGGACTCCCAGTCCATCGGCGCGGACCTCACCTACGCCTGGCCGACCAACGAGATCGCGGTCATGGGCGCCGAGGGCGCCGCCAACGTCATCTTCCGCAAGCAGATCGCGGAGGCCGAGGACCCCGAGGCCATGCGGGCGCGCATGGTCAAGGAGTACAAGGCCGAGCTGATGCACCCGTACTACGCGGCCGAACGCGGCCTCGTCGACGACGTCATCGACCCCGCCGAGACCCGCGAGACGCTGATCGGCGCCCTCGCGATGCTCCGCAGCAAGCACGCCGACCTGCCGTCCCGCAAGCACGGCAACCCGCCGCAGTGACCCCTGGAAAGGCACAGATCGCACCATGACCGCCCAGCCCAACGGCGTGACGCCGCCGCTGCCGCCGACCGAGACCGACAGGACGCTGCACTTCGCCGGTCAGGCCACGTTCGGCCGCGTACCCCGCCTCGACCAGGTGGAGAAGGCGGACATCGCCGTGGTCGGCGTCCCGTTCGACGGCGGTGTCACCTACCGCCCCGGGGCCCGGTTCGGCGGCAACGCCATCCGCGAGGCCTCCCGCACCCTGCGTCCCTACAACCCGGCCCAGGACGTCTACCCCTTCCACTACAGCCAGGTCGCGGACGCCGGGGACATCAGCGCCAACCCGTTCAACACGAGTGAGGCGGTGGAGACGATCGAGGCCGCCGCCGACGAACTGCTCGACACCGGGGCGCGCCTGATGACGCTGGGCGGCGACCACACGATCGCGCTGCCGCTGCTGCGCTCCGTGGCCAAGAAGCACGGGCCGGTGGCCGTCCTGCACTTCGACGCCCATCTGGACACCTGGGACGACTACTTCGGCCAGCAGTACACCCACGGGATGCCCTTCCGCCGGGCCGTGGAGGAGGGCGTCATCGACACCTCCGCCCTCTGCCACGTCGGCACCCGCGGCCCGATCTACGGCAAGAAGGACCTCGACGAGGACGCCAAGCTGGGCTTCGGCATCGTCACCTCGGCGGACGTGATGCGGCGCGGGGTCGACGAGATAGCCCAGCAGCTGCGCGAACGGGTCGGCGACCGCCCCCTCTACGTCTCCATCGACATCGACGTCCTGGACCCGGCCCACGCCCCCGGCACGGGCACGCCCGAGGCGGGCGGGATGACCTCCCGCGAACTGCTGGAGATCCTGCGCGGGCTGTCCGACTGCCGGCTGGTCTCCGCCGACATCGTGGAGGTCGCGCCCGCGTACGACCATGCGGGCATCACCTCGATCGCGGCCTCGCACGCCGCCTACGAGCTGATCACGATCATGTCCAAGCAGATCGCCCCGATCCGCTGGGGGATGGGCGGATAGGCCCTGAGCCACCCGTCGAGGGCGCGGCCGGCGCAAGGGTGCCGGCCGCGTCCACGTTTCGTCGAATTCACCGTGCCGAAACCATCAAGGCGCCGTGCACCTGCCCTTCTCGGACATGCTCTTCCTTCGGGAACGGAGGGCGCGTTCGCCACCCCGCCCGTTAAGCAATTTCCGTGCGCGGGGCTTCCGCTCGGCATTCCTCCGCCATGCGTACCTCTCGCGTAAATAAAATGCAGTTAAACAGGCGAGGACTTGTCGTGCCCACAGCGAAAAAGGGCACCCGTGGTACCACTTCGCAGCCGAATTCCAGCCTCACGCCCGGCCCGGAACCGGGCACCGTGGGGGAGAGCCCGGACCACCCGACCCGGACGCGGCCGGCTCCGCACCGCGCGGCCTTTCCGGCGGTGACGTTCCCTCAGACCATGGCCCGGCCGAGGCCCCTGGTCATCCTTTCGTTCATAGAGTTCACGACCCGCCGGCCCCGCAGCGGGTCCGTCAGGCCGCCGCCGTCCGTGAGTCGGGGCGACCGCCGGCCCCGGCCCCGGTTCCGGGTCCGGGTGCAGGGACGTTCGCGGGCGCGATCCGGTAGCGCCGGCACGTCCTGGCGAGCGGGCGCCGGCGCCGGTCGGTGAAGACCCCGTGCACCTCGTAGGTACCGAACGCGGCGTGTCCCATGGGGAGGCGCTCGGGCTGGAGGTGGATCTCGTAGGGACCGCCGGCCCGGAAGCCGCCGAGCGGGGTTTCGTGCGCCTCCTCGACGGTGCCGTCCCGGACCCGGGTCTCGGTGTAGGTGAGCCCGTCCACGTCGCGGCCCAACCGGAAGACGAGGCACAGCGTGACCCATGCCCCTTCGGGCAGTTCGACGGGATCGGGCCGCTCAGGGCCGGGGGTACCGCCCGTGCACCCCGCACCCTCGGTGAGCAGGGCCATCTCCACGAGCTGGAAGTCGGTGGTTGCCCGTGAGTCATCCATGGCCCGCCCCTGCCCCGGACGCCCGCCGGGAAACAGCCCACCCGCCGCGCCCCGATCGTCGCGCGAATGTTCGATATGAGGGGCGGGGGCATCCTCGACCATGACAGGGCGGAGTCCTGCGTACGCGGTGGCCGTCATCCAGGCCTCCCCTTCGGCCGCCCCATGGGCGCCCACGGTCACGTGTCGTGCCGGCGCGTCGCCGGTGTCCGTCCGGGCGCTTGTTCGTTCCGGTTCCGGGCAGGAGCGCCTCTGGATGGCCGGACCGGCCCGACCGGCGTAACGTCGAACACCGCGCTCTCGCGCAGGCCTCGATCCGCCACCGGGGCTCCGGACACGTGAACCGCTGCTGATCGATCGAAGGGCCGCAATGCGATGTCCACCACCACGTCCCCTTGCCGCACGCCGGCAGCCGCCGCTCGGCCGGTCGGCCCGTTGACCCTCGGGGTCGAGGAGGAGTTCCTCCTCGTGGACCGCCGGACCAGAGCCCCCGCAGGCCGCGCGCCGGACGTGCTCGCCGAAGCACGGCACGCCCTCGGGGAACGCGCGCAGGCCGAGTTCTTCACCGTGCAGGTGGAGGCCTGCACCCTGCCCACGACACGCCTGGCCGACCTGCGCGCCGACCTCGCCCGATCGCGTCGGGTGATGGCCGAGGCCGCAGCCGCCCACGGCTGTCTGCTGATAGCCGCCGGCACCTCACCCCTCGCAC
Source organism: Streptomyces sp. NPDC127106 (assembly GCF_042677605.1). Lineage (NCBI taxonomy): Bacteria > Bacillati > Actinomycetota > Actinomycetes > Kitasatosporales > Streptomycetaceae > Streptomyces > Streptomyces sp. NPDC127106. The sequence goes on from NZ_JBHXTC010000015.1 coordinate 21,609, forward strand.
CGCACACCCCCTTGGTCGTGACGGAGGGTGACCGCTACCGGCGGATCTCCGAGCGCCACGCGCAGATGCTCGCGGACGGACCGACGGCGCTGTGCGGCTGCCACGTGCACGTGGGCGTCGACAGTCGGCGAGAGGCGCTGGCCCTCGCCGGCCACATGGGCCCGTGGCTGCCCGTGATCGCCGCCCTCGCGGCGAACTCGCCCTACCTCGAAGGCCGCGACAGCGGCTACGCCAGCCGGCGTGCCGTGGAGAACACACGATGGCCGACGACCGGTCCCGCACCCGTCCTGGACGAGGCCGGCTACGAACGCACCGTCTCCGACCTGGTACGACGCGGCGTGCTCCTCGACCGCCGGATGCTCTACTGGTACGCCCGCCCGAGCGAGCACGTCCCCACGCTGGAGATCCGCGTCGCGGACTCCAACGCCGAACTGGACACCGTCGTCCTGCTGGCGGCCCTCGTCCGCGGGCTCGCGGCGACCTTCCTGCCCCGGATCGGCGCCGGCTTCCCCGCCCCCCACCCCGACGGCGCGCAGCTGCGGCACGCCTATGACACGGCGGCCCGGTGCGGCCTGACGGAGCCGGTCCCGGCCGCCGCTCAGCCGGAGTGGGCCGGACGCTCCCGACTCGGCCGGCTGCTGGCCCTCACCGCCCCGGCCCTGGCCGCCAACGGCGACCTGGCCTGGTGCACGGCCGCCGTAGCCCGCCTGCTGGCCGAAGGCACCGGTGCCGACGGACAACGGCGCGCGTACCTCACCTGCGGCCGGGACCTGGCCGGCGTCGTGGACCACCTCGCCTCGGCCACGGCCGCCGCCTGACCCCCTTCGGCCCCGGCCGCGCGTGTGGGCCCCGCCGGGGCGGGGCAGACGCGGAAGCCCACGAAGGAGGCCGGCCATGTCAGGCAGCATGCGGGACAAGCGGCAGCGCCCCGGAATCGGCCGCGAGGAGCAGACCCGCGAGGTCCCCGCCGAACGAACCGAACGAACCGAACGAACCGAAGAAACCCGGGCGGGCGGGCCGCAGCCGGAAGGCCCGCCGGACCGGGCGGCGCAGCCCCGGGCGGGCCGGTCGGGCAGCCGCCGGGGCGACGCGGCCGAGCAGCGGCCGCGGAGGTCGTGACGGGTCAGGGGCCGGAGGTCAGGGCGGTGAGCACCCGGTCCGGGGTGAGGGGCAGCGTCCGGATGCGGCGGCCGGTCGCCCGGGCCACGGCATTGCCGATCGCCGCGGCCGTGCCCACGATCCCGATCTCGCCGATGCCCTTGCTGCCCATGGGGTTGAGGTGCTTGTCGTGCTCGTCGAGCCAGGCGACCTCGACGTCCGGTACGTCGGCGTGCACGGGGACGTGGTAGGAGGCCAGGTCGACGGCCGTGAAGTCGCCGAACCCGGGGTCGAGGGCGCTGCCCTCCGTCAACGCCATGCCCAGCCCCATCACCATCCCCCCGACGAGCTGGGAGCGCGCGGTGACCGGGCTGAGGATCCGCCCCGCGGCGAACACGCCGAGCATCCGGGCCACCCGCACCTCGCCGGTCACCGTGTCCACCCGGACCTCGGCGAACTGCGCCCCGAAGGCGTGCCGGGCGTACGGTGACCGCTGCTTCGCCGACGCCGTGGTGTCCGCGGAGGCCGTCAGCCCGCCGTCCGGGACGGCCCCGCCGTGCCGTGCCACCGAGGAGGCCAGGGCGGTGCACGCGTCGTGCACCGCCCACCCCCAGGAGCCCGTGCCCGAGGAGCCCCCGGCCAGCGAGGCGGCCGGCAGCCCCGTGTGCCCGATCGCCACGGCGACCTGCTCCGGGGCCACGCCGAGCGCCTCGGCGGCGATCAGCCCCAGCACCGTTCGGGCGCCCGTGCCGATGTCGGTGGCGTTGACCTCGACCAGATAGGTGCCGTCCGCCCGGGCGTGGGCCCTCGCCGCCGACGCGGCGGCCCACACCGGGTACGTGGACGCGGCGACCCCCGCGCCGATGAGCAGGCTGCCGTCCCGCCGGGGCGCCCGGCACGCGGGCCACCCGAACCGGGCGGCCCCCTCCCGCAGGCACTCCACGAGGCCGCGGCTGCTGAAGGGGCGGCCGCTGTCGGGTTCGACCCGCGGTTCGTTGCGGACGCGCAGTTCTACGGGGTCCATGCCCAGGGCGTCCGCGAGTTCGTCCACGGCCGACTCCAGTGCGTACATGCCCGGTGCCTCTCCGGGTGCCCGCATCCAGGACGGCGTGGGCACGTCCAGCGGGACGACCTGGTGCGCCGTGAGGAGCGCCGGCGCGGCGTACATGACCCGGGTGGGGACGGCAGCCTGCTCGACGAACTCGCGCACCCGGGAGGTGTACGTGGTCACCTCGTGGACCACTGCCGTGAGGGTGCCGTCCTCGCGGGCCCCCAACCGCAGCCGGTGCAGCGTGGCGGCCCGGTGGCCGACGACCGCGGCCAGGTGACGGCGGGGGAGCGCCAGTTTGACGGGGCGCCCGGTGCGCAGGGAGGCCATCACGGCGAGCACGACGTGCGGCCGGGGGGTGCCCTTGGCGCCGAAGCCGCCGCCGACGTGACCGGAGTCGACGGTGATGCGCTCTTCCGGCAGGCCGAACAGGGAGGCCAGGACGGAGCGGACCATCGTCGACCCCTGGCTGGAGTCGTACACGGTCAGGTGCTCGGCGTCCGGGTCCCAATGGGCGGTCGCCGCATGCGGCTCCATGGGATGGTTGTGCAGCGGCGGAACCTCGTACCGGCAGTCCACGCGGACGGGGGCCGTGTCGAACGCGGCGGCCGCGTCGCCGGTCGAGCGGACGGCCGGATAGCCGCCGTTGACCTGGTCGGGCGTGTACGCATCCGGGTGCTGCTCACGCAAGGTGACGTCGAAGCCGGCCGCGGCCCCGTAGTCGACGCGTACGGCATCGGCGCAGGCCTGTGCGGCCTCGGGCTGCTCGGCGACGGCCAGGGCCACGTACCAGCCGCGGTGCGGTACCTGCGGGTCTTGGAGCACCCGCAGCGTCGGGTCGTCGGCGGCTCCCAGACGCGGCGCGTCGAACGGGGTGAGGACGGCGACGGCGCCCGGTACCGCGAGGGCGGGGGAGACGTCGACGGCCCGCACCCGGCACGGGCCGACGGCGGCGGGGACCGGGCAGGCGTAGAGGCATCCCGGCAGCGTGTGGTCGACCGCGTAGCGGGCGCGGCCGGTGACCTTCTCGGGCCCCTCCCGCCGGGCGGCGGGCCGCCCCGTCACGGTGCCCTTCCCGGTGGCGGGGGATTCCGCTTCCATGATCGCTCCCGTCGCTCTGTCCGGCCGGCAGCGCACCACTGCCGGTCATGCGGGCCGGTCGCCGGCGAGGCCCCCGAGGACCTCGCAGGCCAGGTTGAGGGCCAGCTCCACCTTGAACGCGTTGTCGCGCAGCGGACGCGCCCGGCCGAGTTCGGCGTCCACGGCGGTGCGCAGGACCGCCGGCGCGGGTTCCGTGCCCAGCAGCAGCTCCTCCGCCGTCCGGGCCCGCCAGGGCCGGTGGGCGAGCCCCCCGAAGGCCAACGCCACGCGCCGCACCCGCCCGTCCGACAGCTCCAGGACCGCGGCGACCGAGACCAGGGCGAAGGCGTACGAGGCCCGGTCCCGCACCTTGCGGTACCGCGACGGCACGCCGAACGCGCCGGGCGGCAGCAGGACGGCGGTGAGCAGCTCGCCCGGCTCCAGCAGGGTGTCCCGGTCGGGCCGGTCGCCGGGCAGCCGGATGAAGTCCCCGACGGGAACGGTCCGGGTTCCCCGGTCCGCCGGACCGAGGAGCTCCACCTCGGCGTCGAGGGCGGCCAGCGCCACGGCGAGGTCGGAGGGGTGGGTGGCGACGCAGGACGCGGAGTGGCCGAGGACGGCGTGGTCCCGGGTGATGCCGTCGAGGGCCCCGCAGCCGCTTCCGGGGCGGCGTTTGTTGCAGGGCTTGGCGGTGTCCTGGAAGTAGGGGCAGCGCGTGCGCTGGAGCAGGTTGCCGCCCGTGGTCGCCACGTTGCGGATCTGGGCCGAGGCCCCGGACAACAGGGCCTGGGCCACGACGGGGCAGCGGCCGCCGACGAGCGGGTGGGCGGCCAGGTCACTGTTGCGGACCCCGGCGCCGATCCGCACACCCCCGTCGGGCGTCCGCGCCACGCTGCCGTCGAGGAGCCGGCTCACGTCCACGACGGTGTCCGGCTCGGCCACGCCCAGTTTCATCAGGTCCACGAGGTTCGTACCGCCCGCCAGGTAGGCGGAGCCCGGCCGGCCACCGTGCGCCTCGACCGCACCGGCGAGATCGGCGGGGCGTACGTACGCGAACTCCTTCATGCGATCACGTCCCGCACGGCGTCGACGATGCGGGGGTAGGCGCCACAGCGGCACAGGTTGCCGCTCATGCGCTCGGCGATCTCGGCGCGGTCCCACCGCGCGGCCTCCCCGGCGCTCCCGGCATCCCCGGCGCTCCCGGCGTCCTCGGCGTCGCCGGCCTCCCGGGCGGCTTCGGCGAGCAGGCCGACGGCCGAGCACAGCTGTCCCGGCGTGCAGTACCCGCACTGGAGGGCGTCGCGGGCCAGGAACGCCTCCTGCAAGGGGTGAAGGCGTCCGTCGGCGGCCAGCCCCTCCACGGTCGTCACCTCGGCCCCGTCCACGGCGACGGCCAGCAGCAGGCAGCTGTCGACGCGCCTGCCGTCCACCAGGACCGTGCACGCCCCGCACTGCCCGTGGTCGCAGCCCTTCTTCGCCCCGGTGAGCCCGACGTGCTCGCGGAGCGCGTCGAGCAGGGTCACCCGGTGGTCCAGGTGCAAGGCGTGCGTCTCCCCGTTGACGTGGAGGACCACGTCCGAGGCGGAGCCGTCGCGGCCGTCCATACCCGCCCTACCACCGGTACCGCGGGCCGCCGCCGGCCCCGGGCCGGGCCATGAAGAGGAACACAACCATCCGTATCGACCTCCGAGGCCCCGCCTGCCCAGCCCGCCGCCGTGCATGCACACCGGAAGCACATCTTGCACCTGCCCGCCTCCGCTGCGGAAAGCACCGCGCCGGAAAGCACCGCGCCGGAAAGCACCGCGCCGCGGATCACGCAGGGTCGGCCACGCGGGCGTGGATGGTCTTCCCGCCGCCGGGCGCGGGCCGGACCGCCAGCTCCTGCGCCAGCTGGTTGACCAGGATCCAGCCCCACCCGCCCACCCCCTCGACATGGGGCGGGCGCTGGACCGGCGGATCGGGGCTGGTGTCGGCGACATCGATGTCGACGCCGTCCTCGGACCGGGCCAGGCGCAGGGAACAGGGGCCCGCGGTGTGCCGGACTGCGTTGGTGACGAGCTCACTGACCACGAGCAGCGCGATGTCCGCCGTGGTGCGGGCGACCGGCCGGCCCGCCCGGGCGGCGTCCTGGAGGAAGTGGAGCGTGGCGGACCGCGCAGTGGCTGCGGCTTCCGCATCGGCATTCAAGTACAGGCGCTGTTCAAGCTGGAGAGCCATCCCTTCCCTTCCCTCCCGGCATCCGGGTCTCCCACCGGATCACGGCACTGGAGTGCCGCCGGTGGTGTTGGTGATCTCGCCCGTGACGAGGAAGTAGTCCGTGACGACCGCGCCCTTCGTCACGGCGCGGTCGAGCAGGGCAGGCCTCGGCACGGGGTCCATGGCGGTGCTCCTCGGCGGGGACTGCTCCTGCCGGGGGAGGTCCGGCTTTGGACGGGCGGTGGTGGGGCCGGTTGCCGGGTCGTTCACCGTGCTGTCCCTCCTCCGCATGCGGTGCCCTCTTCGCGCCCCTTCCCCTGTCCGGCCCCGGCTACACCCGGGAGGGACGCCGACGCCGCCCGGCCTCGCACGGGCCGCGGGGCGAAATGCGTGGAACGTACCGCTTCCGCAACGCCAGAGCGGGCAGGTGGTCGAGTGCACCGGCCGGTGTGGCACTTCCGGCCCCGCACGATGCCGAAGGGGGCGTCATGGACGAGCCCGGGACGGCCAGGCCGCCCGGCGGCTTCGCGCCCAGGCGGCGGGACTTCACGACGGCGGACGTCGACCGCATGTGCGAGTTCCTCGAGGCGGTGTACGGCACGTGCATCGAGATCCGCGTTCCGGCCCCGGCCCCCGCGCAGTACCGGATGTCCTGCGTCGACACCGCCTCCGTCGGCGTCGGCGAGCTGGAACTCCCGGGCACCCTGGACTTCACCAGCGGTCCGCCGAGACTGTTCGTCGTCGTCACGGTGCGCTCGGGCCACATCGCTCTGGAGGACGGTCGCGAGGACCACTGCTTCGGACCGGGCAGGACCTTCCTCGGTGGTCGTCCGGGCCGGCCCCGGACCGCGCGGACGGAGGACGCCGTCGTGGACGTCCTCGCGCTCCCCTGGGCCGTGGTGCAGGCCACGGCCCGACAGGCCGTCCCCGCATGCCGGCGGCCCGTACGGTTCACCGGCCTCGCCCCGGCCGACGAGGCCCGGGCCATGATGTGGCAGCGCACCGCCGAGTTCGTGCGCCGGTCCCTGCTCAGCCGGGAGGCACCCGTACCCCCGCTCGTCCTCGGCGAGGCCGGACGGCTGCTGGCCGCCACCGCGCTGGCGGTGTTCCCCAACGACGTCGTCGCGCACCCCCTCGACCGGCCGGAAGGCCGCGATTTCACCTCGGACACCCTGCGCCGTGCCGTGGTCTTCATCGAGAACAACGCGGACCGGGACATCGGACTGGCCGACATCGCCGGGTCGGTGCCGGTCACCCCCAGGGCCGTGCAGTACGCCTTCGCGCGGCATGCGAACACCACGCCGCTCGCCTTCCTGCGCCGTGTGCGCCTCGCCCAGGTCCACGCCGAGTTGAGGGCCGCGGCACCGGCCGGCAGCGGCACCACGGTGACGGAGGTCGCCTCGCGATGGGGCTTCACCCACGCCGGCCGGTTCGCGGCGGCCTACCGGGACGCGTACGGCACCTCGCCTTCGCAGACCCTGCGGTCCCCCCTCGCCGGCTGACCGCAGCGCAGAGGGCCGCGTGACGCGGCAGGCGCGGCAGCGGACGCGGCAGGCCCCGAGTGGGTCTGCGGTCACGCCCTTGTGGAACCCACCGTCTGCTGTGGACACCCACCGTCTGCGCCGCGCCCGCGTCACCCGGCGTCTGCCCTCGGGGCGCCGGTTCCCTCGTCCTCGATCCCCTCGATCCCCTCGATCCCCTCGATCTCCTCGATCTCCTCGAGCTCCTCGATCACGTGGACCGCGGCCTCCTCGGCCGCTGCGGCACCCCCGTCGATGCCCACGTCGCTCGCTCGAACGGCGAGCCGCCGCCCCGCATCGGCGTCGTACACGGCAGTCAGGCGGCCTGCCCGCACGGTGCCGGCCTGCGGATCGATCGGTTCGCCGTCGCCGCCCGGCAGGTCTCCGACTCCGTTGTCCTCACCCGGTTGCGTCGGGTCGGGTTCCGGGACCTCCCGGGCCAGGCGGTCGTCCAGGCTCTCCCCGGTGCGCTGCTCGCGCCGGGTCGTGCCGTGGTCGGTGACCGCGTACGGGCGCTCGGGCGGCGACTCGCCGGTGTCGAGCCGCTCGTCGAGTCCGGGCTCGGCGAGGGTGTTCTCCAGGTCCGGCTGCATCTCGCCGGGCTGGTCCGGGTCCGGCAGCTGGTACACGTTGTCGCCTGTCGGATCGGTGTCGCTCATGGTGTGCGCCTTTCACTGGGCGTCCGCTGCTCCCCGCCCCGCCCTGCGGATACCCGCGCTCCACGCCCCGTACCGCCCCTTCCGGAAATCCTGGCGCGACCGGCACCGCATGGGACGGAAGCCGGCAGGGCAGACGCCGGCGGCGAGGGGGACGAGGGGTGGAACCGAGCGGACCCGGACCCGGACCCGACCACGAGGGAGCAGGACGATGAAGGTTGCGGACTACGTGTTGCAGCGGTTGCGGGATTGGCGGGTGAAGCACGTCTTCGCCTACCCGGGCGACGGCATCAACGGTCTCCTCGCGGCCTGGGGACGGGCCGAGGACCGGCCGCGGTTCATCCAGGCGCGGCACGAGGAGATGTCCGCCTTGCAGGCCGTCGGCTACGCCAAGTTCTCCAACCGGACCGGGGTCTGCGTCGCCACCTCCGGACCCGGCGCGATCCACCTCCTGAACGGGCTGTACGACGCGAAGCTCGACCACGTGCCCGTCGTCGCCATCGTCGGGCAGACCGACCGCAGCGCCATGGGAGGCTCCTACCAGCAGGAAGTCGACCTGCTCTCGCTCTACAAGGACGTCGCCTCCGACTACTGCGAGATGGTCACCGTCCCCGAGCAGCTGCCCAACGTCCTCGACCGGGCCATGCGCATCGCCGCCACCCGCCGGGCACCCACCGCGCTGATCATCCCCGCAGACGTGCAGGAACTCGACTACGAGCCGCCCTCCCACGTCTTCAAACAGGTCCCTTCCAGCCTGGGCGTCGGCCACTACGCCCCCGTGCCCGCCGACGATGACCTCGCGCGCGCCGCGGACATACTCAACGCCGGCGCGAAGCCGGCGATCCTCATCGGGCAGGGCGCCCGGCACGCCCGCGCCGAGGTCGAGCAGGTCGCCGACCTCCTCGGCGCGGGCGTCGCCAAGGCGCTGCTCGGCAAGGACGCACTGCCCGACACCCTGCCGTACGTCACCGGCGCGATCGGGCTGCTCGGCACCAGGCCGTCGTACGAGATGATGCGGGACTGCGACACCCTGCTCGTGGTCGGCTCCAGTTTTCCCTACACGCAGTTCCTGCCCGAGTTCGACCAGGCCCGCGCCGTCCAGATCGACATCGAGCCGGCCATGGTCGGCCTGCGCTACCCCTTCGAGCTCAATCTCGTCGGTGACGCGGCCCAGACGCTACGGCGCCTCGTACCGCTGCTGGACCGCAACCCGGACGGCGCCTGGCGCGAGACGATCGAGAAGGGCACCGCACGCTGGTGGGAGGTCATGGAGCGGCGGGCCGAGGTCCCTGCCGAACCCCTCAACCCGGAGTACGTGGTGCACGCGCTGGACGGGCTGCTGCCGGACGACGCGATCATCACCGCGGACTCCGGGTCCGCCGCGAACTGGTACGCGCGGCACCTGCGGATGCGCGACGGCATGCGCGGCTCCCTCTCCGGCACCCTCGCCACCATGGGCCCCGGTGTGCCGTACGCGATCGGCGCGAAGTTCGCCCACCCCGACCGTCCGGTGATCGCACTCGTCGGGGACGGCGCGATGCAGATGAACGGCCTGACCGAACTCCTCACCGCAGCGAAGTACTTCCCTCAGTGGTCCGACCCCCGGCTGGTCGTCGCGGTGCTGAACAACCAGGACCTCAACCAGGTCACCTGGGAGATGCGGGCCCTCCAGGGCGCCCCGCAGTTCGAACCCTCGCAGAGCCTTCCCGACGTCCCCTACGCCGAAGTCGCCGCCCTGTTCGGCCTCGACGGCGAACGGGTCGAGACGCCCGGGACGGTGACACCCGCTTGGCGCCGGGCGCTGGCCGCGGACCGGCCGTACGTGATCGACTTCCGGACGGACCCGGCCGTGCCCCCGATCCCGCCGCACGCCACCTGGGACCAGATCAGGTCCGCCGCCACGTCGGTGCTGCGCGGGGACAGCGACCGTTCCGCCGTGGTCCGGCAGGGGCTCAGGGCCAAGCTCCAGGAGTTCCTGCCGGGTGGTGGCGGAGCGAGCTGACGGTGGCGGGCCACCGCCGGAAATGCTTCGTGTTCCGGCCCGGGGGGCCAAGGGTTTCGTTCTCGGGGCTGCACGACACCGGGAGAGGGGTCATCGTCGTGGTCACGACCAGGTACTCGCCCGCAGTCGGTCGGCGCCACCGAGAGGAGCTCTCCCGTGCGGTCGGCACTCCGTCTCAGCATGCGCTCCGCGGCCCCCGGCGTCCGCGTGCTGGAAGTCGCCGGCCAAGCCGATTTTGAGACCGGCTCGCTGCTGCGCGCCGGACTGGTCCAGGCACTGGCCGAACTGCCCGAGCCCGACGCACTGGTCGCCGACTGCTCGGGGCTGGAATTCTGCTCGGCGGCCTGCCTGAACGAGTTGCTCCGTGCCCGCAAGGCCGCGATGCTGCGCGGGATCGCGTTCCGCCTGACCGGTGTCGGCCGGCAGATGGCCCTGGTCCTGCGTCTGACGGAGACGGACACGGTGTTCGACGTGGGGCCCGCCCGGGAGCCTTGTACGCCACCGGCCCGGGCGACCCGGTGGTACGGCACTGCGTCCGGCCCCCGCGGTCCAACGGTCCCGGGCTGCCCGTCGGGGGAGACTACTTCCGTGCCCTCGTGACACCGTCGCCGAGGTCCGGGCGGGCAGCGGGCGGGGGATCCTGCACGGCAAGGGTCGCCCATACGGTCTTGCCGTCGGCCCGTCGGCTGACGCCCCAGGCGGTGGCGAGGCCGTCGACGATGTGCATGCCGTGCCCGTGGGGTTCGGCAGGCCGGTACGGCCGCAGGAGCGGCACCAGGCTGCTGGGATCGGACACGCCGACGGTGAGCCGGCCGCCATCGAGGTCGAGTTCGAGGTCGATGCCGGTCGGCCCCTTCGTGTGGACGCAGGCGTTGGTGAGCAGTTCGCACGCCACGAGGACGGCGTTCTGAGCCACGTTCCGACCCAGTCGGTCGGCGATCTCCGACAGCCTGCCGCGGACGAAGTCAAGCCCGGCACCGGGCCTGGTGACGGGGGTGTCCCCGAGGTCCCGGTGATAGTGCAGGCGATGTCCGATCATGACTGCTCCCGCTCCGCGCGTGCCCTCACCGCGCCGCAGTAACCCCGTATCGCCGGGCAACCCCCGGTCGTTCGCTCCCCGGCCGCCGGCGCCCGTGGTTTCGCTCCCGGGGCTCCGCGGGACTGCCGGGGCTCGCTTGCGGGCCGTCGTCACGCGGCGCGCAGCCGGTCGGCCGCGCCACGGGTCAGGCCCACGCGCACCAGGCCGTCGGCGAACCGGGCGAAATCGCGCCGAGGGACGAGCTCGGCGAGTCCCCCCGGTGTACGGGGCAGGCCGACGCGGGACGCCGCGTCACGCACCCGCGCATCGGCGAAGGGCCGCAGCTCGGGCCAGACGGCCTGGACCTCACGGCAGAAGATGTCCGCCCCGGCAGGGCCGATCCGCGGTACTTCCTGGAGGAGCTCCCGCACCCGGGCGGGGTCACCGCCGGCCTCGTCGCGGAGGGCGCGCAGGTCGCCGTTCCACCGGTCGAGCAGCAGCTGCGCTCCCTCGTCGAGGGCGGTGGCCGTGCTTTCGTCGTACCTGCGGTAGTGCGCCCGGCCGAGCGCGTCGACGCGGTCCTGCCACTCGGAACCGGCCATCCGCCGGGCCGTGCGGAAGCCGTCCGCGAACAGCTCCCGGGCGGCCGCGACCGCCGTGGCCGCACGGATGGGCGCCGACAGCAGGACGCACAGCACCAGGAGCTGGTAGAGCGGAGCGGGAGTGTCACGCAGCCGGATACCGGCCTCGTGCACGTACGTCTCCCCGTAGTCGCGCAGTATCCGGCGGGCCGTCGCCTTCGTCGAGTTCATCGGGGTGTCCTTGCCGAGTCGTCCTGCGGGCGGACACGCCCGCCCGCCCGTGCCGGGAGGCGCCTGCCCCGCCTCGCGGACCGCATTCCCGTTCCGGGGGAGAGGAAGGTTGGACCGCACGCCCGCGGGGCAGGCGCAGGCGGTCCGGGACACCGGACGCGGACCTCCGGGAGGCACAGCCGTGAAGGGCAACGAAGAGAAGCGGCAGAAGCCGGAGCAGGGCCGTGAGGAGCAGCCGCAGAAGCATCCCGGCCCCGACCCGGTCCACCCCGAGGCCAGCAAGCCGGTCGCCGGCAAGAGCCCCGAGGAACTGAGAAGGCGGCAGGAGCGGCAGATGGCCCGGGGACACGCGGACGACACGGAGTGACCCCCGGCCGCGCGGCGGGGCCTACGGCGGGACCTACGGCGGCCCCTCGTCGTACATGCCCGCCTCGACTTCCAGGGCCAGTTCCTGGAGGACCTCGATCGAGGAGACGTCCGTCCGCCCGCTGTCGTGGGCGATCGCCAGGCTGGTGAACGCCAGGCTGAATCCGGAAACCATCGTGTGCAGGGCGGGGCCGAGCGCTCTGGAGACATGGTGCGCCACCTGCTGCGCAGACGCGTCGGCCGGCACTCTGATCGACGGCAGCATCTCGTTCAGGAGCAGCGTGGCCACACCGTTGCCCGCTGCCGGAACCTCGACGTCCTCACCGGCCTCCGCGGCCATGCGGAGGTCCTGCGCCTCGGTCAGGATGCCGATCACTCGCTTGAGTATCTCTGCACGTTCCATCTTGCGGAGCGTAGCCCCGCGCCCCCCGGCCCGCCGCCGGAGCCGCGGTCCGGCGCGGCAGCGCCGTGGGCACGCGGACGGGGGCCGTCCGTGTCCGTACGGCCACGGACAGGCCGCAGCGCGCTGCGGCGGGCGCGGGTGGATGCTGGAGGAGGACCGAACCCGTTCCGGCTGCAGGGAGGAGCCCGTCATGAGCAGCACGGAGGTGACCGTGGTGGTCAGCGACTGCGCCGAGGAGGACGCCCGCGCCGTCTTCGCGACCCTGGACGCGGCCTTCACGGCGGAGAAGACGACCAGGCCGCGGTCGGGCACGGGGGCGACGGTCTGGACGTCCGCCTACGACGTGGCCGCCCCCGCCGAAGAGAGCCCGGCGGCCCCGGCCCCTCTGGCACACCAGGTCAGCGTCGAGGCCCAGGGCGGTTACCGCGCAGTGGACCAGCTGGTGGCCGTGCTGGACTCGGCCTTCGTGATCGACACCGTGGGGACCGCCGCCGGCGACCAGGAGAAGGACATCCACCTGCGGATCCACGGCCGCGCGAGGGTGTGAAACTCCCGTTCCGGGTCAGGGGGCCCATGAGAACGGCTTCACCGAAGGGCCGCGTGGCGGCACCCCTTCTCCTCGTGCCGCGCGGCCGACGGGCTGGAGGACGTCCCTTCCAGCCCGTCTTCCACGCGCAGGGCGCCCCGGGCCCCGCTACGTCTGCGCGTTCTACCGTTCCGTTCGGGGAAAGGCGAGCGTCGGACGCCCCGGGGCTCACGGCTGGACCGACCGTCGTACGTCGTCGGCACGTCAGGCCCGGGCCCGGGCGCGGCAGGTGGCGAGCAGCGGGTGGTCGGGGGACACGGCCCCCTCCAGGACGGCGACGGAACGGCGTACGAGCGTGAGCGCCTCCGCCCGCAGGCCGCGGTCTTCCAGGACCAGAGCGAGGTTGTTCAGCGTCACGGCCAGCTCCGGGTGGTCCGGGCCGAGGACCGTCTCCTTGACGGCCAGCGCGCGGCGGAAGAGCTGCTCGGCCTCGACGAGGCCGCCGCGCCGGTATGCGAGGGACGCCAGGTTGTGGCACGTGACGGCGGTCTCGTGGTGCCCGGGGCCGAGGACACGGCCGAACACCTCCAGGGCCTCCCGCAGCAGCCCTTCCGCCTCCTCGCGCCTGCCCAGCCCGTCCAGGATCGCCGCCAGGGCGGCGCGGTCGGCGGCCACCGCGGGGTGGTCGGGACCCAGGATCCGCTCGCTCAGGGCCACCGAGCGGCGGGCCAACGGCTCGGCGGCGGCGAAGTCCCCGCGCGCGTGCGCCAGGCCCGCGAGGTTGTGCCAGACGGTGGCCAGCTCCGGATGGGCGGGGCCGCCGGCCTCCACCAGCACCGCCCAGACACGCCGGTAGAGCCGCTCGGCCTCGTCGAACTCGCCGGTGTACTTGCAGGTGACGGCCAGCTCGTTGAGGAGCTCCGCCCGCTCCTCCCGGCCGTCCGGCGCTGCGGCGCCCTCGGCCCGGTCGAGGGCCGTGCGCAACAGGGCCTGGGCCCGCCGGTAGCGGCCCCGCATCCGGTACACGGCGGCGAGCCCGCACTGTGCGCGGGCCACCAGTCGGGCCTGCTCGCCGGACGGCGTCTGCCGTCCGGCCACGGTGAGCGCCCGCCGCAGGACGTGCTGGGCCCGTTCCAGGTCGCCCAGCGCCCGGTGGCGGTCGCCTTCGACGAGCAGGGCCCCGACCAGTGCCGCGTCCTCGATGTCGCCCTTCTGCTCGGTGTCCCTGTGGCCGGTGCGTTCAGTCACGGGTCAGGACGGTTTCGTTGTGGTTCTTGCTCAGCCCTCCGAGCGGTCCTGGAACGCGGACCTCGGGGCTGCTGAGCGTGGTCGGGTGATCGCTCAGGGCCTGGTGGGCCTGGGCGTGCGCCTGGGCGGGGCCGCCCAGCGCCACTGCCGCGCCGCCGGCCAGCGCCAGCGAGGCCATCGCCGTGGCGAGCCGGCGCCCCGCGGCGACTGCGGAATTCCTGTCGGGCCTGGACATCGCCGTCTCCTTTCTCTTCCTCGGGTCACGTGGGGGAGTGCCCTCCAGGAAACGGCGGAGCGGTGAGCGGATCAAGCCACGTGATCCCGTGGCTTGACAGGGCGGACGTGCTCTGCCCGGGCGCAGCGACCCGCCCCCTGCGCGGCGTTGCCTCCCGCACCCGGGCCGAGGCGGACCACTCTGTGCACGCACTGGTCCCCGAGGCACTCGCCGAACTCGACGACGAGTACGACACCCTCCAGTACGGCGACAGGACCGCCGAGGAGATCGCTGCCGAGGTCACTGCGGAGGCCCGTGGTCTCGCGGCGGCGCAGCACCCCCTGACGGCCCGTCGGGCGGGTTCAGCGGCCCAGCGCCCGCAACACCGCCCCGGCCATGGCGCGTTGGCCGGTGGCATTGGGGTGCAGCGGCGCTGCGGGCGAGGTGGGCAGCACGCCCTCGATCCAGGGGGACGCCGAGCAGCTGTCGTGGCCCCTGGTCGGACCGAGGGTGTCGACGTACGTGGCGCCCGCCGCGGTGGCGGCCCCGGCCGTCTTCGCGTTGAGCTCGCCGATGACGGAGCGCAGGAAGCGGAGGTCGCCGGTCGTGACGGGCAGCTTGCCCAGGCACGTCAGCGGATCGTCGGGAAGCACCGACGGGTACCCGACGACGACCACCTGGGCGCGCGGCGCCTTGGCGGACAGCGTGCGCAGACCGTCGGACAGCCGTGCCGCCGCCGAGTCGAGCCGCCTGCTGAGCGTGTCGCCGTAGAAGTCCCGGCAGGGCGACCCGAGGGGATCGGTCAGGGCGAGGCCCGAGCAGACCGCCACGACGTCCACGAAGCCGACGTCGGAGGTGCCCATGTCGTTGCCCCCCAGCGTGACGGTGACCAGGGACGTGTCGGGCGTGACGGCATCGAGCTGCGGGCCGTTGACGACGATCCCGGCGTCCGTCTGCGGCACGGTGAGGGCGCTCACCTTCGCCCCGGTGCAGGTCCTGTCCGTGTACGCGGACGGGGCCAGGGCCGCGGCGACGAGGTGGCCGTAGTTGCGGTCGGAGCGCAGGCACAGGCCGCCGGACTGGGCGGGGACCCCAGCCCCGGCGGCGTAGGAATCCCCGAGGGCCACATACTTCCCCGTGCCGGCGGGCGCCGGGGGCGGGGCCGCGCCCGCGGCCTGCGCGGGGGCAGCGGCGGTGGCCAGGGTGAGCGCGGTGACAAGGAGTGCGGCACCGGCCAGAACGGGCGTACGGCGTGCGGTGCGACGTGCAGCACGCGGTGTTGCGGTGGTGGACACGGTTCCCCCTGAGGAGTGGAGGCGGCACGAGGGAATACGGTTCGATACCGGCCGGTAACGTCCTCGTATCGTGCTGGCCCGGAGCCCGCGCGGGCCATGTGCCGGCACACACACCCGCCCCGCCCCCGTTGTCCCGGGGCACAATGCGCCCCCTGCCGCACGCGGTCGTTTGTAGCCTGCGGGCATGAGCCGCACTCCCGACGCACCCGCCGCGATCGCGCCCGTGGCGGCCGTGCTGCTCACCCGCACCGAGGAACTGGGCACCCGCATGGCCCGCCGCATCCGTGCCGAGGTGGCGTACTATCGGGGCGACGAGCACGTCCCCTTCGCGGAGCTGGCCGCCTCCTGCCGGAGCAACTGCGAGCAGGTGCTCCGGCAGCTCCTCGACGGCGGGTGCGGGGACGGGGCGCCGGCACAGGAGACCGGCCGCCGGCGGGCGCGCCAGGGCGCGCCACTGGCCGAGCTGCTGCACGCCTACCGCGTCGGTTCCGAGGTCCTGTGGTCCGCCATCGCCGCCGAAGCCCGGTCCACCCAGGGCCTCACCACCGAGACGATCATGTCGCTGGCCGCCTGGTGGGTGAACGGGGGCCTCGCGGCGTCGGCGAGCGACGCGTACCGGGAGGAGGCCGCCGAGATGGTGCTGCAGCGCGAACGGGAGCGTTCGGCCATGGTCGAGGCCCTGTTCACCGGCCTGCTCACCGACCGCACCACCCTCTGGGAAGCCGCCGACGTACTCGGCCTGCCGACGGGCGGCCCCTACGTCGTGGTCGTCGCCGAGGTCCCCGGCCCCGGCCGGGAGGCGCTGCCCGGGATCGAGGCGCGCCTCCTCGCCGAACACCTGCGGTCGGCCTGGCGCCTGCTGCCGGACCTCCACGTCGGCGTGGTGGCCGTCCGGCGCCCGGGGGCCGATGACGCGGTCCTGCACGTCCTGCAACGGTCGGCGGCCGTCCGCGTGGGCGTCAGCCCCTCGTACCGCGACCTGCGGGACACGCCGCGGGCGCTCAGGCTCGCCCGCCTGGCGCTCACCGGCGCGCGCGGCCGACCCGCGGGCGTCGCACGCTTCGACGACAGCCCCGCCGCCCTGCTGGTGGCAGCGGCTCCGGACGAGGCCGGACGGATCGCCCGCGCCGTCCTCGAAGGCGTCCTACGCCTGCCGGACGACGAGCAGGACCGCCTGCTGGAGACCCTGGAGTGCTGGTTCGCGGCAGCAGGCTCGACGGCCGACGCGGCGCGGCTCCTGTACTGCCACCGCAACACCGTCCGCTACCGGCTGCACCGGCTGGAGGAGCTCACGGGGCGGTCGCTCCGCGACCCCCGCGCGGTGGCCGACCTCGCCGTGGCGCTCCACGCCCTGCGGCTGATGCCCGAACCCTAGGCTGGCCGCTGGCCGCTGGCCGCTGCGCGCACGGCTCACGGCGCACGCCGCGCCGGGGCGGTGGCCTGATCCGCAGCGGCCGCCGCGGTAGCGTCCACCGCATGGGCCGGGACGCGGAATGGGCCGCCGCCGTGCGCGCATGGCGGTCCCTGCTGGGCGCCGCGCACGTGGTGACCGCAGCCGAGGGACGGGAACGCGCCGTGCGGGGAACCTTCCCCGGCGGCGCGGGAGCCCGGTGCGTGCTGCTCCCCGGGCACCGCGACGAAGTGGCCGCCTGCCTGCGGATCGCGCACCGCCGCCGCCTGCCCGTGCATCCGGTCAGCACGGGTCGCAACTGGGGCTACGGGTCCGTCGGCCCGGGCCCGCGGGAGGTGGCCGTGCTGCGGTTGTCGCGGCTCGACGGGGTACTGGACCTCGACGAGGCACTCGGCACCGTGACCGTGCAGCCCGGGGTGACCTTCGGGAGCCTGGCCCGGCACCTGGCCGGCGCCGGTTCGCGCCGCTGGCCGCCGGCGACGGGCGCGGGCCCGGACACCTCGGTGGTCGGGAACGTCCTCCAGCGGGGCCTGGGTTCCGGCGCCTACCGGGACATGGCGGCGCAGGTGCGGGCACTGGAACTCGTGCTGCCGGACGGGACCCCGGTCCGCACGCGCGCGCCGGGGGCGACCGCGGACTGCGCCGAAGAGGGCCCCGGGCCCTCCGTGAACGGCCTGTTCCTCCAGGGCGGTCCCGCCGTGGTGACCTCGCTGACGCTGGCCCTCCACCCCGCGCCGGAACGGCACCAGCGGGTGCTGTTCCGGCTGCGCGACGGCTGCCTCGCCGCCGTGCTCGACGCGGCACGCGAACTGCTCCAGCGCGTCCCGGCCGGGCTGACGCTCGACGTACGCAACCGGCCCCGGATCACGGCCCAGTGGCCGGCCGACCCGGCAGCCGCTCCACCACCGCTGCCGGCGGCCCTGGACGGCGCGTGGACGGGATGCGCGGAGCTGTGGGCGGACAGCACCGGCCTGCTCGACGCGACGCGGGACCGCGTCCTCGCCCGCATGTCCGCGTACGCCGAGCACTGGCACCTGCAGGCCCCGGCGCCCGGCGCGCCCCCGGCCGGCGGCAGCCGGGGACTGGCCTGCGCCTACCGGCACAAGCCGGCCCGGACGCCGGACGGCCTGCCACCGGACCCCGGCCGGGACCGCTGCGGCGTGCTGTGGTTCGCCCCCGCGCTGCCGATGCGGGGAGCGGACGCGGCCCGGGTGGTGGACGCCGTCGAGCGGGCCATGACCGCGCACGGGATCGAGCCGTGTGTGGCCCTGCGGCTCGGCGCCCGGGTCCTGCACTGTGTCGCGGGCCTGTTCTGGGACCGCGACGACACCGCTGCCGAGTCCCGGGCGCTGGCCTGCCACCGCCGGCTGGCGGCGGACTGCGCCCGGCTGGGGGCGTACCCGTACCGGCCGCTGCTCGCCCGCGTGCCGGAACAGGCCGTGGACGCCTCGGTACGGGAGCTGCTGGCGCGGCTGTGGGGAGCCGTGGATCCCCGCGGGGTGCTGTCCCCTCCCCACGGCCGGCCGGTGCCGTGAACCGGGCGCGGTTCGGCGCGATCGCCGAGACCTCGGAGGTGTCCGCGCTGCGCGGACGGCTCCACCGGCACCTGCTGGGGGCCGCGCAGGGGCTGCCCGCGGCGTGGCGGGCGGCCGTGCTGCGGGAGGTGACCGCGCACGGCCGGTCGGCAAGGGCACCGGACGGCGACTTCTTCGCCCGGTTCCCCCCGCCCGTGTGGTCCTTCCTGCACTGGGTGCCCGCCGCCCGCGGCGCGGCGGACGCCGAGCGGGCCCAGGCCCTGGCCCTGTTCCTGCACCTGTGGGAGGACCACCTGGCCGACGGCCAACTCCCGGCCTCCCCGGGCAACCTGGGGATGCGGGCGCTGGCCTGGCAGGAGTGGGCACGGGCCGTCCACGGCCTGGCCGCGCAGTGGGGGACGCCGGCCCGACCGGCCGCCGTGCACGCGGCCGTGTACCGGCGGTCGGCGGCGCGCCGCTCCGAGCGCAGCAGGGACGGCTACTACCGGACGGCCGCCCGGCAGGCCGCCCTCTGGACACTCGTCCCGGCGATGCTCGCCGAGGGCGGGCGGACCGCGTCCCGGCTCGGCCCCGTCGTGACGGACTTCGCCCTGGCCTGGCGGATCGTGGACGACCTGGCGGACATCGACGAGGACGCGGCGGCCGGCGTGCGCGGTGCGCTCTGGTGGGAACTGCGGCCCCGGCGCCGCCCGGGCCCGGGGCCCGAGCCGGGCAGCGCCGATGTGGGGGAGGCGGAGCGGGCGTTGGGCCGGCGGGCGGCCCGGCTGCTCGACCGCGCCGCCCGCCGTGCCGAGCGTGCCGGGCTGCCGGGCTGGGCGATGGAGGTGCGGACGGCGGCCACCGGGGTGACCGCCGCGGAGCTCACAGCTTTCCGGCCGCCGTCTTCAGGGCGCAGTTCTCGATCTTCTGCCAGATCCCCTTCCCCACCTCCGCGAAAAGAACGTCCGGATTGGCCTTGAGGTACTTCTCGAAGTCCGCCCACGAGGCGACCCCGAAGCCGGCGTTCAGATGGAAGTCGATCGACGCGGGACCGAAGAAGGCCTGGCACTTCGCGTGGAGTGCCGCCGTGCAGCTCGTGGTGGTGACGGCGAGCGTGACGGAGGCGTCCAGGGCGACGCCGATCTTCCCCTTGGGCAGCGGGCCGATCGCCGTGGGCAGGTCGACGACGAAGTTCAACGACAGCCCGGCGGTCGCCGTCAGGCCCTTGTCGTCGAGCGTGCACGACACCGCGGTCTTGAGGACGCTGTGGATGCTCGCCGCGAGCTGGAAGGTCCAGCCGGATGCCCCCAGGTCGATCTTGGCCGCGATGTCGGCGCCCAGCAGCCGGACGCGCGCGTCCAGGTGCAGCAGCGTCTTGCGGGCGGGGGAGCCGTCCGTGATGCTGCGGGTGTCCAGCTGGTACGAGGGGCCCTTGCGGCCGTCCGCACTGGAGATGGTGAGGACGTCGCCCAGGACGATCGGCTTGTCCATCGAGCTGAAGGCGTGGATGCCGGTCGGCGCCACGCTCAGCTCGAAACGCCAGTCGATGCCGAACAGGTTCACATGGCCCTTGGTGGAGAAGCCGGGATCCCAGCTCTCCTTCAGCGGCGGCGGACTCTGCCACGTGGTGCCCTTCGCGACGAACACCACCACGAGCTGGTAGAGGCGGATGCCGTTCAGCAGCGGCTTGAGCCAGTCCGCGTGGTGCGCCTCGGGGGCGAGCTGGACCAGGATCTCCCAGAGGGTGACGCCGCGGTCCTCGTCGCCGGTCGCCGTGTCCAGGGAGAAGCGGAAGACGTCGATGTACGGGGCGCCCTTGAAGCCGCCGTGCGCGTCGAGGGCGAGCCGGGCCCCGCCGAGCCGGATCCGGCCGCCCATGCCGATGCCCAGTCCGCTCTGGGCGCCCACGTCGACCTGCACGTAGAACGCGTCCACGTCCAAGCCCTTGACGCCGAAGGCGTCGTGCCAGGCGGGCGAGGTGGTCGGGGGCTCGCTCAGCGCGACGAGCTCCGCCCCCGCCTGCCGGACGCCCGGCTCGATCAGCCGCCCGTACGTGCTCGGCAGCGCGTAGGAGACGGGGCTGTCGAGGGCGTAGGCCAGCAGTTCCGCGGTGCCGGCGGTGCTCCCGGTGCCGCCCTGGAGGACCAGGAAGAGGGAGAACTCCTGCTTGCCCAGCGACAGCCGGCCCCCGGCGGTGAGGAGGAGCTGGTGGGTGCTTCCGTCGGTGTTCTTGACGGAGAACGTCAACTGCGTGAACAGGGCGGCGGTCAGCTCAGCGGGCTTCAGCGTGAGGGTGAGCGCCCCCATGCCCTGGATGCGGCTCCTGGGTGCTTCGAGCACGAACTCGGACCGGGCGATCTCGCCTGCGAGGTGGGCGCGCAGGGCGAGCCCACCCTTGTCGTCGAAGAGCTCGGCCACCGGTTTCAGTACGCCGGTGAGCCGGACCTCGGTGAAGAGGGTGACGCCCTTGGACAGTTCTTCGGGCAGGGCGGCGGGGAGTTTCTCGCCACCGGGTTTGACGCCGTCGCGGGTGGCGAACGCGAATCCCGCACGGGTGAAGGTGATGCCGGACAGGGCCTCCTTCAGGCCCTCGTTCCAGACGGCCACCTCGGCGGGGGACCAGGGTTTGTCGGTCCACAGGGCGGCGGCGAAGAGGGCCTTGCCCGCGCTGTCCCGCCCGGCACGGCCGATGCAGCGGAACGAGGTGTTCTTGCCGATGACGGCCTTGGCGTCCAGCACCAGGTCGTACGCGGTGGGCGTCCCCGAAGAGCTGGATCCGCCGCCGGCGCCCTTGCCGACGGTCAGTTCTGCCCGCGCCTCCGGCAGGGTGATCTCCGGGAAGCCACCCGGCAGGGGGATGTCGGCCTGCTCGGTGAGCGCGCGCAGCAGCTTGTCGACGGTGAGGTCCTTGAACTCGCCCTTGAGTCCGAAGGTGCCGGGCAGTGCCACCCTGGCATCCAGCGCGACCTCGCCCCGCGACCCGTTGATACCGAGGGTGGCCTTGGCGGTGAGCTCACCGCTGACCTTCCGGCCGCCGTCGGACGGTTCCTTCCCCTGCGGCTTGCCCCGGGCCAGGGACAGCTTCGCCTCGGTGAGCGTCATCCATGCGGGGCCGACCCCGAACTTCCACTCCCCCTCGACCACCGCGTCGAGGGACAGGCCGTCCTTGTCGGCCGTGGCGTCGAGCTTGCTGACCGTCAGCTCGGGCAGGGAGTTGACCTGGGCACCCGGGCAGAGCCGCTCCACGGCCTGCTTGAGCCGGATGGGCTCGTCGTCCGGCAACTTCAGCGTGAACGTGCCGGGCGGGAAGGAAGCTTCCGCGGTGAGGGCCGCGACGTCGTAGAGGTCGAGCCGTGCCGTGCCGCGCGCGGTCGCGTTCCGGGGCGGGTTGGACTTCGCCAGGGGGCGCTCCACGGTGAACTCCGCGCCGACCCGGGAGAGGGTGAGCACGCCGCCGGCCAGCTTCCAGCCGGCGTCGGGCCCCGCGGTCAGCTTCACCCGCAGGGCGCTGACGGCGGCGCCGGGGCCCTTCTTCAGCTCGGCCGGGTCCAGATCGAGCGAGACCTCCGTCAGCCGGACGGTCTTGCCGAGGGCGAAACCCTTGCCGGTGATCCGGCCGGCGGCCTCGCCGGTGCCGTCCCACTTGGCGAGCGAGCCGGCGGTGACCTCTGCGGGCAGGGCGTCGGCGCGGAGCGTCACGGTCTTGGCCAGGCCGTCCGCCGGGGCGCTGAGGACGACTCCGGTACGGGTGTCGATGCGCAGCTCGGCGCCGAGCCGCAGCTCGTAGCGTCCTTCGGGCCGCGAGCCGCCCCACAGGTGGAACGAGGCGCCCAGCGCGCCGAGTTCCCTGCCGGGCGAGCGGAGTTGGATCTGCGGGTCGTCGGCCGTCTTGGCCACCGTGCCGGTGAGCCCGAAGACCGCCCCCGAGATGCCGAGCAGTTCTGCCAGGTCGGTGAGGTGGTGCGGCAGCTTGGTCTGAGGGGAGTGGAAGGTCAGTCCAGGAGCGAGCTTCGGCCGCCCCTGCGTGGCCTGCCGCGGGTGCGAGGTGAGGAAGAGCACCGGTTCGGCCTGCCAGGCCAAGGCGTTCAGCCCGCTGCCGGCCAGTTTGGGGAAGGAAGTCGCCCAGGTCCAGGCGACCGGCAGGGGGAAGGGGAAGAGGAGTGTCGGCGCGCCGTCGGTGATGCCGAACTCCACCCCGGACACGGGGCGGTCGTCCACCTTGAGCAGTCCGGCCCGGCCGGAGATCCGGATCGGGCCGTTCTTCGGGTCCTGGCGGGAGAGGCCGCCGACGGTCAGCGTCCCGTCCCACCAGGTGTGGATCAGGTCGGCGGCCGGTCCCGTCCCGAGCCGGTCGGCAGGCAGGGTGAGCGTGCCGCCCTCGGTGTGTTCGGTGACGATCGCGCGGAGTCGTTCGAGGTGCATGAGGTCCAGGTCCTACCGGGGGAGGGGAGCGGGGCGGGCTCAGGTGAGCTGGGCGGCGATCGTCTTGCGGGCTGCCCGGGTCAATGCCTTGGAGAGGTTGTCCCGTTCCGTGCCGACCCGTTCCTTGACGATGCCGAGGACCATCTCCTTCACCGTGTCGCTGTTCATCAGCGGCCTGATCAGCTTGATCCACTGGCTGTCGCCGACGAGATCGACCCGGACGTCCCCGGTCCGGACGTTGAGATCGACCTTGCCCAGGTGGATGTCCAGCGTGTCGCTGTCCCGACCGGTGAGGCTCAGGACGAGGGCTGCCGCGGCCGTGTCGACGGTCACGGCGAGGCCGAAGTCGCGCTGGGGCCGGGGCCCGTCGCCCTCCCAGTAGAGGTGGACGTCGGCGCTGAGGGTCAGCGGAGGCTTCGGGACGGTGCGCTGCCCGATGCCGCCGTCCTTCTCCCGCATCCGGACCGGGGGTTCGCCATCGATCTTCCCGAGCAGCAGGGCGACGTCCAGGCCCTGCTCGGTCAGGACGATGTCGTCGGCGGGAAGCAGCAGGTTCGCGATGCCGTCCACCCTGGTGTTGCGCAAGAGGATGCCGGTCGGCTCGCCGCCTTCCACCTCGTGCTTGCCGAGGTCCGCCTCGGCCATGGCGAAGGGCTGGAGCGGCGGCTCGTGCACCGACCAGACCACCGACGGCGGGTAGAACCAGGACTTCGCATCGCCCAGCGCGGACCTGGTCCGGTCCAGCAGGTAGCGGTCCACCGCCGATTCCGGCTTGTCACCGGTGCTGGGTGCGGGTGCGGAGGAGCCGAGGATGCCGTCCAGCGCGCGCAGCAGCTGGGTGGACAGCGTGCTCTGGAGGCCGCCCAGGTTACCGGGGGAGTTGAGGGCGCCGGTCAGGCTGCCCGCGAACTGGTCCATCGCCTGACGCGCGGAGAACAGGTCGCATACGGAGTTCCGCCACACCTCGTCCTGGCTCTGCAGCGCCTTGTTCGCCACGACGACCGTGAAGGTGCTCTGGTCGAGCTTGAAGTCGGGCGGCTTGGGGAGCTCGATGCGTTCCAGGACCACGTCCGGACGTCGGGCCGCGCCCTGCCCGGCGACCAGAACCCGGACATGGGCGAGGAACTCCGCGCCGGGTACCTGCAGTTGGAACCTGCCCTGGATGGCCACCCGTTCGACGGGCCAGCTGAGCCCCTCCACTTTCCCCACCTGCTGCTGCGTGGTCGGGTACGGTCGGCGCTTCTTGGGGTCGTCGGGCTGGTCCGCCGCCGCGACGTGCTGGACGAGCTCGTACCCGCCGGAGACGGTCACGTTCTTCGGCAGGCCCGGGCCGTCGTGGGCGCCCAGGGTGACGGGCAGCACGCAGGAGTAGCCCTCCGGCAGGCACCGCAGGTCCCGGACGTCGCCGAGGCTCGCGTTCTCCAGGCCGGTCACCTGGACGCCGTGCACGGTCAGGTGCGGGTCGGGCTTGTCGATCAGCTGGGTCGGCACGCACGCGGCCATGACCTTCTGTTGTTCCTCGCTCGCCCTGGTGGTGATCTCCGCCCACCAGGAGTCGTAGACGAGCGTGGCGAGTTTGCGGCCGGCGTCCTTCCCGACGTCTCCGATCTGCCACGTGTCGGCGGTGACGGGGAGCAGGGGCTTGCCGCCGTCGCGCCTGGCCCGGCGCAGCACCTCGGGCAGGAAGTACGGGCTCTTGGGATGGTTGACCCGCTTGTGCATGGTCCGGTAGACGAACTGGAAGAGGTTCTCACCCATGGTTTCCTCCGGTCGGACGGGCAGGCCGGCTGGGCCGGTCGACCACCTGGAGCGCCAGCTCCTCCAGCGCCCGGCGGTAGCGGTCGGCGGGGAACGGGCGCAGGTATTCGATGGCGTCGAGCGCCTGCTCCCGGGCATCCGCGTAGGCGCGCGCGTACCCGCTGCTGGCCCGCACCTCGGCGGCGGCCCTGTCCAGCTCGGCCGCGCCGAGCTCGGAGCCGTCCTGCTCGCCGCGCAGCACCCGGCTGACGGTGTGGTCCGCGCCGAGCTCCCCCATGGCGTAGATCAGCGGCAGCGAGGCGCGCGAGCGCAGCAGGTCGATCCCGTACGGTTTGCCGGAAACGGCGGGGTCCTGGGCGAGGTCGAAGAGGTCGTCCATCACCTGGAACGCCCGGCCGAGACGGCGGCCGTAGAACCCGGCCCGGCGGGCTTCGGAGGTCCGGCCGTCGGCCAGTGCGACGCCGGACTCGGCTGCCAGGCCGAACAGGGAGGCGGTCTTGCGCTCGGCGGTACGCCAGTACCGGTCGGCCAGGACCTGCGGGTCCCAGCACGGGTCCACCGTCAGCTCGTCGAGCTCGCCGCAGCAGATCTCGAACGCCGTGTCCAGCACCAGCTTCACCAGGGCCATGTCGCTGTCCCGGTCGATGCTGCCGACGAAGCCGCGGATCGCCGCGACGAACTGGAGGTCGCCGACCAGCACCGCCGTCTCGGTGCCGCGTACCGCGTTGACCGACGGAGCGCCGCGGCGCAGCGCGGACCCGTCCACCACGTCGTCGTGGACGAGGGTGGCGACGTGCAGCATCTCCAGAGAGACGGCGCCCTGCAGCGCCTTGGCGGGGAGCGGACCTTCCCCGTGCACCATGCGGGCCGCCAGGAGCATCACCGCCGGACGCAGGCGTTTGCCGCGCCGGTACATGCCGTACTCGGTCTCGGTGAGGTACGGCTGCTGCGGTGCGAGGGCCGTCTCCAGGATCCGCTCGTAGCGCGGGCGGTCCCCGGCGAGCAGGTCCGACCAGATCCGGTCCAGGACGTCGGGGGCCGGGGCGTGCGGGGTGGCGGTCACGTCAGCGGCTCCCGGCCCCGTTCGGGGAGAAGCCCGGGAGCCCGCTGAGGGCCGCGAACCGCACGCTCTCCAGCACCGACTCGCGCAGCAGCTCGGGCAGGAAGGCCATGCTGTTCAGGCGCTCCTCCGCCAGCCGGCCCGCGTCGCCCTCCCAGGCCCCGCGCCCGTCCAGCGTGAGTTCGAGCGGGGGCAGTTCGACGCGGGCATCGGCCAGCCTCGACAGGGCCTCGGCCGGCGCCGCATGGCCGTCGGGGCCGAGGAGCAGGGTGAACACCGGTGCCACGAGCCGTGCCCGGCAGGAGCCCTCGTGCAGCAGGTCCCCGCTGCCGTCGGCCTGGCGCGCTTGCTGCTCGGCCTCGTGCTGGTAGAGGGCGCGCGTCGTCTCGCGGATCACCTCGTAGTCCCGTGCGCCCAGGGGCTCCCAGTAGTCGGGCTCGTCGGCGAGCGGCTCGGTGGTGTGCGGCGAGCCGACGTACCGGTCCGGGACGTCCGACTCCGCGTCGGCGACCGGCATGGCCGCGGTGAGGGGTACGTAGCGCAGGTAGCGTGCGAACTCGGCGTCCTCGACCGACGACGGCGGCGTGCCGTCGTCGTTTCTGACGGCCTGGTAGATCTGGTGCTGGTCCATGGGGACCGTGGAGTTGCGGTCGTTGCCGGTTTTGATGACCTTCTTGGAGAAGGCCGCGGCGGAGTCGAAGGCCGCCCGGTACTTCGCCGCCTGCTCGGTCTTGTTGCCCTGCTTCGCATGCTGCGCCTTGGCGGACAGCGTCGCCTGGAGCACGTGGTGGACCTCGAACGCCTGCCAGTTGTACTTCGTGTGGGAGTCCTTGTGGACCCAGCTGTTGACGGGTGGTGACTGTTCCTGCGCCGGGTCGGTGCACTGGAAGGTGTGCTCGGCCATCTCCCGGGTCAGCCCGGCCCGCTCCTCCTCGCCCCGCCAGACCCGCAGCACCGACGGAAGGCCGAAGAGCTCGTTGTAGACCTCGTTGTGGGCGTTGAACCGGTAGACCAGTTCGCCGCCGTGGGGGGTGCCCATCAGCTTGTCGCGGTGCTCGCGGGCGCGGGCCGTCCACCGCTCGACGTCCTGCCGCGGAGGGGCCTGGGCCTCGGCGGCCGTGCGGGCGGCGAGCGGGACCGTCGGCTGCCGGGCCGCGTCGGAGAGCGGCTCCAGGTTGCCCGCGGTGTCCAGCTCCGGGAGCGCGTCCGGGCGGGCGTCCAGCGCGTAGCGGCCGGACAGCACCAGGGCCGGGATCCGGTACGTGATCCTCGTTCGGTCGCCGTGCGGCTCGCGGGACAGCTCCTCGGGCTCGCCCTCGGGGTGCACCTCCAGCGCACCGAAGCGGATGCTCAGGGCCCCGGTGCGGTACGGGAGCCGCTCGGGCATGGCGACGGTGCGGGCGAGCGGGTAGCCGGGGGTGTCGGCCAGGAGTACCGGGGCCCGGCCGTTGGGGGACGGGGAGGGCGCGGCGGGATTGGGCTCGGTCATGTGGGATCGTCTCTCCTCGGGAGGCGGCGGCGGGTCAGGAGATAGTGAGGTCGCCCGAGATCAGGAGCATGTCGTCGAAGGTCGCGAGCCTGAGGTTGGCGGCCGTCACGCCGACGGTCTCGCCGGCCTTGTCGGGGACCGGAAGCTTGCACGTCAGCGGTCCCGTGACCGGGATCCCGGCGTCCCAGTTGCAGATCGCCTTCTTGACGGCCGGCACGAAGGACGTGGCGAGCTTCGAGCAGGCTTCCTGTGCCGACGGGAGGAACAGCGGCCGGACGAAGATGCTGTGGAGCTCGAACCCCTTGACGGCGACCGCGATCCGTCCGTCCTTGTCCTTCTCCTCACCGGTCCCCTTCTTCCAGTCGGTGATCCCGGTGACCTGTGCGGTCAGCTTCGGGGCGGGCGGATTCAGGAGCACTTCGATGGGCAGCAGCGTCATGTACGGTCCTCCGGTGTCGTGACGTGTGCGCTGGTGGTGGTGCAGGTCAGCCGAGCACGGGGGTGGCGGTGACCTGGAGCATCCCCTGGTACCGGGAGAGCCCGGGGTCCTTGAGGGTGAGGGTGATCTGCTCGCCGCCGATCGTGTGGGTCAGCGGCGGGAGGTGGGCGAGGGTGAAGCCGAGCCCGTTGAGGAGCTGGTGGCCGAGCGGGGGCAGGAGCAGCGCCAGGGTCTGCGCCAGCGGCTCGGCGATACCGGAGAGGATCTCCTCCTCCAGGTTCCCGCCGTCCGGCGTCAGGAGGACGGTGAAGCTGCCGACCTCTTCCAGGACGCCGTCCACCGCTCCGCCGTGCAGGGCGGGGCGGATCGTGACGTCCAGGGGGCTGGGCACGACCTGTGCCGCGTAGCTGATGCCGATGCCCGCGGCTGCGTCGGTAGGGTTCCCTGCTCCGGCTCCGGCTGCGTCCGGCGTGTGGTCGGGGGACGGCATCAGTAGCTCTCCAAGGCTCGTCCGATGGTTTCCCCGGTCCGTTCCAGGGCGTCCTCGATCCCGGCGAACGGCTCCACCGAAGCCCCCGCCCGGGCCCGGACGGTGAGGCGCGCGCGGAACTCCGGCAGCCGATCGGGGTCCACGGTGACGCTGCCGTCGCTGACGCAGATCGCCCCGTGGTACTCGGCGCGGCCGAGGCCGAAGGTCGCGCTGCCGCTGGTGTGCTGCCACTGCCCGCGTACGGCGTCGAGGGCGTTCTGGGCGGCGCGCTGGAGCAGTCGCGGCCCGAGCAGGACGCAGAACGGGGTGTCGGGGTAGTCGGCCGGGACCGGACGCGCGGGCCCTTCCCGGTCGGCGGTGTTGGCGACGGCGACCGCACGGCCCTCCCCGGCGGCCAGCTCGACCGGGCCGAAGGAGACCGACGCCACCTTCAGGTGGGGGAGTACGACGCTGCTCAGCGCGGTGGCGAGCGCGTTGAGGGCAGCGGGTACGACCAGGTGCCGGTAGAAGCGCCCGCCCCCGTCGCCCGAGTCGAGGTCGCCGATGACGCCGAGCGGTGTGATGCCGAGTCTGCCGTCGCTGCCGGTGCACGTGCAGAGCACCTCGGCGCGCTGGCGGACCGTGCCCGAAGTCCCGGAGTCGCTCAGGGACAGATGCGGGAAGAGCACGCTGAACGCCCCCGGCACCTCCTTGGCGGAGCCGCCGGTGCGGTCGACGGCCCGGGCCCACTGCCGCGGCGTGGGTCGGGTGAGGCGGACCTCGGGAAGCTCTTCCACGGCCCAGTCGAAGGTGATCGGTTCGCCGAGGAGGACGCCCTTCACGCTCCCCTGGAAGAGCGTGGCCCGCAGCGGCTGCCGCCCGTACAGGTCGGCGAGCGCACTGTTGAACGTGGACTGCCCGATGACCACGGCGAGGTCGGTGTCCGGCATGTCGGCTCCGCCCCGCTCAGCAGCTGTTGCCGGCCTTGGTGAGCGAGCAGCCTGAGCCCTCGGGACCGAACAGGAAGACTTCCGCGCTGTACGAGAACAGCACGTTCGCGCTGCACGTGGTGAGGTCGGCCGCGTCCAGCACCAGGTTCTTGGCGTTCTCGAACTTGGCCTTCAACCGTACGTTGCAGAGGTCCGGGCCCTTCTGCTCGTTGTAGACCTCGGTGCCTTGGTGCGCGTGCAGCGCGGCGTCGAGGACGCCGGTGACGAAGCCGCGGCTGCCGAGCAGGAAGATGTCCTTGTCGGGCCAGGTGTGACCGGCCAGGCCGGTGGCGGCCGCCTCGCCGACCTCGGCTTTCGCAGCCAGTACCAGGTGGGAGCCGGCGACGTCGACCAGGGCGGGCTCCAGGTCCAGCTTCGTGCCGAAGATCTCGGTGGTGGGGATGTGCAGCCCGGACAGGAGCTTGCCGGCCATGGCCAGGACGGAGGGGACGAGCTGGTGGACGACGATCCGGCGGTCCCTGGCGTCGATGGACTGCTGGTCCAGCCAGGCCGCGAGCGGCTCGATGGCCAGCGCCTTGTCCTTGACGGTCGCGTGGCAGACGACCCGCACCGGGCCGGTGCCGCCCACCTTGTCGCTCTCGTGGCCCTCCGGCCAGGCTTCGGCCTTGAGCTCGGAAAACTCCAGGAGGAGGACGCCGGTTGCGGGCAGCTCCTTGACCTTGGGCGCCTTGATCGACTTCTCCCAGAGCCCGCCCGGCAGCGTGCCGAGGCGCAGCGTGGGCGGCTGCACGAGGTCCCAGGTGGCGACATAGGCGACGTCCCCGTAGTTCTTCTTCTCCGTGCCCTTGAAAACGTCACGGTGGCTGGTGTGGAGCTGGGTGAGCCCCTTGTTGAGGGCGGACGGCGTGAATCCGACCGCGAGGTCGAAGGCCGGTTCGGCTGCTGCTGCCATGCGGTGGTGCCTCCCGACGGGACGGCGGACGGAGGGGGAGGGGGAGCGGGGGCGACGCGTGCGGATGTTCGACGCGTCACCGCTGCGGTCGCATATCCTGCCGCCGAAAAATCGCCGCGGGGCCGGAGAACCGTTGCGCCGACACCCGGACGGACGGTAAGTCGCATGGTGCGTTCAACGCGCCTGAACGATTCGCTTCCCGCGCCGCACGCCACTGCGAGCGCGCGCGTGCTCCCCTTGCGCTCCCGGCGCGCGCGTGCCTCGCCGGGCGGGGCGAACCGACCGGAGCCGACACGAGGGCGGCTCCGGTCGGCGGGCCGGCGGGCACGTCGTTTCACGCGACCGCCGGCCGCAGAGGAGATCGGCTACCCCGGGATCTCCGGTCCGTCCGGTGCGGTTTTGATCTTGAATCCGTGACCGATCTCGTGCTGCAGCTGAGCGAGGGTGAAATCGGTCTTCCCGAACCGGGTCGTGAACTTGTCGGTGGGCTCGGGCAGCTTCTTCGCCGTCTTGACGTGGGCCACGAGGTCATGGGCGACGTGCTGGTAGAACTCTTCCGGTTTCTTGATGTACCTGGTCTCGGCGTGGGGGTCGGGGACGAACCGGTACACGCACTGCAGGACCTGCTGCTCGGTCTTCTTCACCTTCTCGCGCTCGACCTCGACGACGACGGTCAGCTTGATGCCGCGCTGCTTGCTGTTGGCGCCGTCCTTGACCTCCAGATCCTTGATCGTGTTCTTGTACGACACGGGGGTCACCTTGGTGATCGGAGGCTTGGGCGGCGCGGGGACGGTCTCGGCGGGCCCGGCCTGTCGTGTGCTCGATGTGCTCATGCTTGCCTTCCCGTACGGGCGGCCGGGGAGCGGTGGGGTGCCCGTGCACCCGGCCCCGGCGCGCGCGGAGGCCATACCCCTTCCGCCCGACTTCGGCCCCGTAACGGGCCGTACGCGATGTCACCCGGCGCGGTGACTGCCGTATCGGTTCTCCTGATCGATCGGCCGGAACCCGGGTGTCCCTCCCCGCGGGCGGACGCTGTGCCCTGCGGCACCCCGCTCGCCCGGCCGTTTACGTGCGTACGGCGCTCAGCTGCGCCGCGGTTGATGCCATGCGCGTCGGAGGTCGCCAGGTCCACGTGCGGACGGAGTCGAATCCGGCCGCGGCGACCATGTCGGCGAGCGCAGGGAGGCCGGCGGGCGGCCACTTCGCGGGGGCGGAGAGGACCATACGGCCACCCGGTCGCAGGACGCGGTGGAGTTCGGCCAGGGCGGCGGGAACGTCGGGCCAGAGGTGCGGGTTGTTGACGGAGATCACGATGTCGGCGGAGGCGGCGGGTTCACCGGTCCGGGCAGCGGTACCGAGGGTGAGGCGGAGGCGGCCCCGGGCGACCGAATGATCACAAGCGGTCTGTGCCATTCCGCCCCGTTACCCGGCAGTATGTGGCTCGTACGTGTCACGACCAGGGGGATTCTCACATGCGGAAGAGCATTGCCGCGGCGGCTGCCGCCGCCGCACTCGCAGGACTGATCACGACGGCGGGGCCGGCAGGTGCCGCCGGCTGCACACCGGAACTCCGGACGCTGGACGCACTGTCCGCCGACGGGCCGACGCGCAGCGGGACGGTGCACGGCCTGGGGCGCGGCGACCTCGCGGTCGGCACGAGCAACGGCCTGCCGGTCTACTGGATCGGGACCACCGCACACGCCGTGCCGCTGCCCGACGGTTGGACCGGGGGCACGGTCACCTCGGTCAGCGACAACGGGCTGATGGTCGGCACGCTGGTCCGCGACATCGACACCAGGGCCGCGTTCAGCTACCGGCCGGGCGATGCCCGGGTCCGGCTGCTGACCGCCGCGTCCCGTAGCGGCGCGGCCGCGGCGATCAGCGCCACGGGGCGGGTGGTGACCAGCGAGAACGGCGTCGCGAAGGAGTGGGCGAACGGCTCGGTGGCCCGCGAACTCCCGGCGCCCGTCGACGCCTACCCGAACAGCCGGGTGACCGTCAGCTCGATCAACAAGCGCGGGGACGTCCTCGGCAACCTGTCCTCCGAGTACTGGAACCAGGAGACCGACGAGATCATCATGCGGCACCACCCGGTGGTCTGGCCGGCGGGCGGGTACCCGCCGTACAGCCTCCAGGCCTGGAACCAGGAGGCGCAGATGTACTCCACGATCGGCAGCGCCATCGACGAGCGCGGCCGGGTGGTCGGCCACGAGTGGACGGCCTGGCGCGAACTGCAGCACTTCCGGCCGGCGACGTGGAAGAAGCCGTACGACGGACTCCCCACCGAGCCCGGCCGGCTGGCCGGCGAGGAGGAGCTGTCCCTGGAGGCCACCAGCCCCACCAGCGGGGCCGTGGTCGGCGCGGCCGTCTCCATCGAGGAGGGCTGGTGGAAGAGCTCGCAGCCCGCGTACTGGCCCGGGCAGGGCCCCGTGCTGGCCCTTCCCGGCGGTTCCGGCCCGCGCCGAGGCAGTGCCCACGCGGTCACCGACGACGACCGGGTGGGCGGCAGCGTCCTCGACGAGAACGGGATCGGCCGGGCCACGGTGTGGACCTGCGCGAGCAAGCAGGCGTTCCTGCCGAAGGCCTGACGCCCCCACCGGCGTCGGACTCCCCGGACCGCTGCGCCACGGCGGTCCGGCGGCTCCGGGCCGGGGCGCTGACGGTGCGGGGTTGGGCCGGGTGGGCGTGGGTGAATCGTTCCTGCGGGCCCGTAGGAGTGACCTCGGGGCTGATCGGGGTGGTGGGTGGGGAACGGTGCGCGGGACAGCCGCAGCACCGTCCCACGAGAGAGGTGACCGGGCCGTGCCCGTACCCCACACGATCGACCACCACGCCAAGAACTACAGCCTGCCGCTGGCCTACAGCATGGTCCAGGCAGCCGCGCTGGCCTACAAGGACGAAGCCACCATCGAACGCCAGGCACGCGAGTGGGGCTTCGACCGGGTGCGCCATCACCACACCCGGTTCACCCCTCCGTTCCCGCTGGAGGACACCCAGGCGTACACCATCGCCAGCGACCACATGATCATTACGGCGTTCCGCGGCACCGAACCCGGCCAGATCCGCGACTGGCTCTCCGACGCCACCACCCCGCCCCGGCCCGGCCCCGCCAGGACGGGCTACATCCACTACGGCTTCGGCCAGGCCCTCGACTCCGTCTTCCCCGCCGTCCGGGACACCCTCGCAGAGCTGCGCGACAACGGCCAGAGCGTCTGGTTCACCGGGCACAGCCTCGGCGGGGCCCTCGCCATGCTCGCCGGCTGCCGGATGTACCTGGAAGAGCCCCGGCTGCAAGCGGACGGCATCTACACCTTCGGCCAGCCCCGCACCTGCGACCGGCTCCTCGCCGCCGCGTGCAACAAGGGGTTCAAGGACCGCCTGCACCGCTTCGTCAACAACAACGACATCGTTCCCCAGCTGCCGCCCGAGCCGGCGTACACGCACGCCGAGACCCTGCGCTACATCGATTCCACCGGCACGGTCCGCTCGTCCGTGCCCCTGGCCGGAGCGCTCACCGACCGCGTCAAGGGCGCCACCGCCGACCTCCTCGCCCCCGCCGGCGACGCCCTGCGCGACCACCCGATCAAGCAGTACGTCCACGCCCTGGAGAAGAACCTCACCTGAGCTGCTCCTCCGGGTAGGGGAAACCCTACCCCGAAGTGTCCGTCTGGGTGGGCAGACCCGGCGGGGTGGCCGCGGCTGCAATGGGGGGCATGACCTCCTCCCGACCCTCCTGGTGGGCCCTCGGCTGGCTGTGCGCGGCCGCCTGGGCACTGTCGTTCCCGCTGGTGTCCACGCTCGACACGCACCGGCTGTGGGGGTGGTGCGCGGCCGCCGGATACCTCGGCGCCGCCTGCGCCACCGGGTTGCGGCGGCCCCGCGCCGCCCTTCCGCTCGCGCTGGCCGGAGCGGTCGTGGTGCCGCTGCTGTACCTGGTGTGGACCGGGCAGGGCCAGTCGGAGGTCGCCGTCATCGAACGGTCCGGTCGTCTGCTGCTGGAGTCCGGCAGCCCGTACGTCGACCGTCCCGGCCGGGTCGAGGAGTACACCCCGTACCTGCCCGGCATGGCGCTGTTCGGGATACCGCGGGCGGTGCTCGGGGAATCGGGCTGGCTGCCCCGACTGCTCGGGGACGCCAGGATCTGGTGCGCCGCCGCGCTGCTCGGCGGGATGTGCGGCGGGCGACGGTTGCTCGGCGAACGCAGCCCCGGACGTGGCGGGTTGGTGCTGCTGCTGGTCGCCTCTCCGGTGGTGGCGCTGCCGCTCGCGGTGAGCGGGGTGGACCTGCCGCTGGCGGGGCTGTGCTGCCTGGCGCTGGCCGCTGCCGCGAGCGGGCGGCCGGCGCTCGCGGGCGTCGTGCTGGCCGCCGTGTGCGCCGTGAAGTGGACGGCCTGGCCGGCCGTCCCGGTCGCGGTGGCGCTGCTGGCTGCGGCCTACGGGTGGCGTGCGGCCGTGCGGTGCGGGGCGATCGCGGCGGCGGGAACGGCGGTGGCGGTGCTGCCCGCGGCCCTGCTCCAGCCCGCCGAACTGGTCCGGCAGGTGTTCGCGTTCCCGACCGGGCGGGCCGAGGTGGCGACTCCGGCGCGGAGCCCGCTGCCCGGCCGGCTGATCAGCGAACTCGGGCCGTGCGGCTGGTGGGTGACGGTCGCCCTGCTGCTCCTCGGCGGCACGGCGGTGGCCGTGTCCCTGGTGCTGCGGCCGCCGCGGACCGTGGTCGCCGCCGCCGACCGGCTCGCCGTCGGCCTGACGGTGGCGTTCCTGTTCGCCCCCGCCGGGCGGTTCGGCTATCTGGCGTTGCCGGTCGTGCTGGTGCTGTGGGCGCGGTCGGCGGCTCCGGCCGACGCCGTGCCGTTGCCGTCCCGGGTCGTCGCCGGGTCGTCGGTATCGGTGCAGGCGGCGCCGGCGGGACCGTACCGCGCTCCGGCTGGCGGCTGAGCATCCGGCCGGCGGCCCTGCGGGGCGGCCCTGCGGTGGCCCCTCAGCCGGCGGAGCCCCGCAGGTGGGCGAGGACGGCCAGGACCCGCCGGTTGCCCTCCGCCGGATCGAGTTCCAGCTTCATGAAGATGCTGCTCGCGTGCTTCACCACGGCGGCTTCGGTCACGAACAGCCGGGCCGCCACGGCCTGGTTGTTGAGCCCCTCCGCCATCAGCGCCAGCACCTCCCGTTCCCGCGGGGTGAGCCGGCCCAGCGGGTGGTCCGCGGGACGGTGGTTCAGCAGTACGCGGATCACCTCCGGGTCGAGCACCGTCTGCCCGCCGGCCACCCGGTCCAGCGCGTCGAGGAACTCGTCGACCTCGCCGACGCGGTCCTTGAGCAGGTAGCCGAGCCCGCCCGGCGTCCCCGTACGTCCGGTGCCACCCGTACGTCCGGTGCCGCCCGTACGTCCGGTGCCGCCAGTGCCGCCTCCGTCGCCCGCGCTCCCGCCGAACAGCCGCGCCGCGTAGGCCGTCGCCACGTACTGGGACAGCACCAGCACCGGCAACGACGGGTCTGCCGCGCGGAGTTCCAGGACCGCCCGCAGGCCCTCGTCCCGGAAGTCGGGCGGCATCCGTACGTCGGTGACGACCACATCGGGCCGTTCCGCGGCGACGGCCCGCTTCAGCGCGTCCGCGTCGCCGACGGCAGCCGTCACCTCGTGCCCGCTGCGGGACAGGACCTCGGTCAGCCCGGCCCGCAGCAGCACGGAATCCTCGGCCAGGATCAGCCGGAGCACGGCACCTCCACCCGCAGTACGGTCGGCCCGCCCACCGGACTCGACACCACCAGTCTGCCCCGCAGCACGGCCAGCCGGTCCGCCAGCCCCACCAGGCCTGCCCCGGCGGTCGGTTCGGCCCCTCCACGGCCGTCGTCGGTGACCGTGAGGGCCAGCTTCCCGGCCACGATCCCGCCCGCCACCTCCACCCGGCTGGCCCCGCTGTGCTTGGCCGCGTTGGCCAGGGCTTCTGCCACGCAGAAGTAGGCGGTGGCCTCGACCGCGTCGGGTAGCCGCGGCACCCGGTCCAGGTCGGTCGTCACCGGAACCGGGTGCCGCAGTGCGAGCTCCGTGACCGCCGCCGCCAGGCCGTGGTCGGTCAGCACCTGCGGATGGATGCCCCGCACCAGCTCCCGGAGCTGCGCCAGCGCCTGCTTGGCCTCCGCCCGCCCCCGCGCGACCAGTCCGGCCGCGGCCGCCGCCTCGGGCACCCCGCGCAGCTCCCGTTCGGCCAGTCCCAGTGTCATGCTCAGTGCCACCAGCTGCTGCTGGGCGCCGTCGTGCAAGTCCCGTTCGATCCGCCGCCGTTCGGCCTCGAAGGCGTCGACCAGCCGGACCCG
This sequence comes from Streptomyces sp. NPDC127106, assembly GCF_042677605.1. NCBI lineage: Bacteria > Bacillati > Actinomycetota > Actinomycetes > Kitasatosporales > Streptomycetaceae > Streptomyces > Streptomyces sp. NPDC127106. The sequence continues at coordinate 57,866 of NZ_JBHXTC010000015.1, forward strand.
GGAGCGGGTCAGCTCCACCACCCGGACGTCTTCCTCGCGCGGCCCGAGCAGGGCCCGTGCCAGCCGCACCTGAGTGCCGGCGACCAGCCCGGCCGCGTACGCTGCCAGCAGCATCCCGAGCAGCCCCGCGGCGGTGCCGCCCAGGGCCTCCAGGGGCCCCGATACCGCGTGCCCGGGGATCAGCATCACCGTTTCCGGGGCCAGGGCCCATACGATCACGGGACTCGCGATCAGCATGACGGAGAAGGCGAGCAGGGCGGTCACCCCGAACCCGGCCGGCCCGAACACCACCGCGAGCAGGGCGGCGTAGCCGAACTCCCGCCAGGTGGCCCGTTCCCGCAGCCGGTTCCGCAGCCGGCTCATCGGCCCGGCCCCGGCCGCCGGGGCGTGCGGGTCCGTGACCCGCCCCGGCTCCACCAGCCGCAGCCGCTGCCGTTCCAGTGCGCCGACGGGTACGGCGGTCAGGACCGCCGCGGTGAGCAGCAACAGCCCGATGCCCAGCCAGGACAACAGCACCCCGGCGACGATCAGCACGGTGAGCACGGCCAGTACCGCCCACCCCACCAGGGCTCCGGAGGCCAGGTGGAGCCAGCAGCGCCACGGCCACGACGAGAGCAGGAACCGTCCGGGTCCGCTCCTCAACACCGTCCCGAGCCGGACGGGCGCGGGGAGTTCGGGCATGTGTACGGTCCTTTGGTGCGGCAGCTGATCCCCTCGTGACCCTACGTCAGGGCACGGCCGCCCAGGGAGCCGCGCAGCAGCGGTGCAGTGCTGGCCCTCCGGACGGGACGAAGCGCCCCAGAGTGCGATCGAGCCACGAAACCGGCCGGAAGTTCACGTCGAACATCAGAGCGGCCGGGTTAGCCTGAAAATGATCTTGCGCGGGCGGAGATCCTGTCGGCGCATCGATGCTTCCTCCAGGGGGACCCATGAAGCTGACCAGGGTTGCACTCGTCCTGACCGCGGGCGCACTGGCTCCGGCCCTGCTCTTCACCACGCCGTCCGTCGCCGCCGAGGCGCCCGCCGGGCCGGCCGCGGTGGCGGCGCCGACCGCGGCCGCGGAGTCGCCGTACGACACCATGTCGGACGACGACCTGCGCGTCGCCGTCGGCCGGATCCTGGCCCGCCCCGGCATCAGCGCCGCCCTGCGTGCGGCGGCCGGCGAGGTCATCGACGGCACTCCGGAGGAGCTGCGGCACTTCGTGACGGTCGGCCAGTACCAGGTCTGACGTCCAAGCGGGGAACCGCACACCGGCGTGACACGGGGACGGGGCCCGCGCCCGAACGGCGCGGGCCCCGTTGCCGCGCGCGCCGACGAACCGTCGTACGGTTCCGGCGGGGAGCAGCAGCCACGCGGCGGCGAGGTCCGTCGCCGGATGTCCCGGAACACGGCTCGCCGAAGCCGAGCAACGGCGGCGATCGTGCCGCGCGAGATGACCACGTCGGCCGGATGAGGGGCACCGTCGAGCCACACCGGGGGACCTCCGGGCCGGACCCCACGCTCCCCTCCCACACGGCGCGCAGACCTCCGCTGCGACGCCGGAGCCGCGGGTCCCGGTCCGGGCGCGTCACTCGGACGGCGCTCACCGGGGGCGGCGCGCCGCGCGGCCGGTCACAGTGTGGGCGCGTCCTGTTTTTTGCTCGGTCGCCGGGAAGGAGCGCGCACGAGCTCCGCCCCGATCGGATGAAAGGAAGACCATCATGCGGAACGACTTCGCCAGCACGGACCAGCCCGAAGAGGCCAGGCGCACCACCCCTCGTCCCGGCCCGGCCGAGAGCGTCCGCCGCAGCACGGAGAACAGGCCGGACCCCTCGGTCGAGGAACACATCGTCCTGGGCGAGGACTGACCCGCCACCGGACGTCCGTTCGGCCGTCCGCCAGACGGCAATGAGCCGTGTCGTCGGGTCTCCTTGATCGTTTGAAGGGGTATGGAGCGCAGCGCTGCCCACATGCGGGCGACCGGACGGACGGCGGCGGGTCTTGTGCTGGCCGTGCTGTGCGCCGCGGGCTGCTCGGCATCACCTCGGCCGGCCCTGCCCGCCTCGGAGCAGGGCCGCAGTGACCTGATCAAAGCCGCCCAGCAGGTACTGGTCGACCGCTGCCTCACCGCGCACGGCGCGGCCGGCCCGCCTCCCCGGGAGGAGGCGCTGTTCGGCACCGACCCTGCCGAACTGTCGATCACACTGGCCACGGGCCACACCGTCCGCACCCACACCGACGGCTGTCTCGCCGAGGCCCACCGCTTCCTCTACGGCGACCAGGCCCGCTGGTTCCGCGCCGAGGTCACCGTCAACAACCTGCGCCCCGAGGCCCAGGCCCGACTCGGCGAGGACCCCGCCTACCGGGAGGCCCTCGCCCGCAGGGCCGCGTGCGAAGACGGGGACACCGACTGCATCCGCAGGACCGGCCTGGAGGAGCTGCGGACCCGACTGGAGCCCGCCCGGCTCGCCCAGGTCCGCGCCGCGCACCGCGAGGAACTCACCACCTACGGCCGGCTGCGTGACCGCGCCCTGCACCGCGCGGCCGACGTGCTGTCCGACCCGTCCACCCCCCACCGGAAAGGCAACGTCTCCTGATGACCCCCAACCCCACGAAGCGCAACAAGCTGCTCACCGCCGCCGCCGCGGCGTTCCTCGTCCTCACCGGCGGCCTGGCGGCCGCCGGTCCGGCCGGGGCGGTGGACTGCCCGAGCGGCGAGTTCTGCGCCTGGGAGCACGCCGACTTCAAGGGGCAGCGCGCCAACTGGAGCGGCGACGACGGCTGGTGGGAGAGCTGGATCGCCGACGAGGACTCCTCCTGGGCCAACCACGGCATCTCCGGTCCCGGCATCAAGGACCACGTGAAGGTGTACTCCCGGGCACATCAGGGCGGGCACATGACCATCTGCCTCACCCCCGGCCAGGAGGTCAACTACAACGGCGCGGCCAACGACAACGGCGACTCGCACACCTGGGCCATGAGCTGCTGAACGCCGTCGCCCCGCTGTCAGTGAGGTCTGGCAGGGTTCGGACATGAGCGGGGGAACACGGGCCGGCAGCGCGTACGTCCTGGAGAAGGCCTACCGCGGCCAGGCCGAGTACAGCGTCCTGTTCGTCTACTCCCGGCGCGATCACGTCCGTGCCCTGCTGCAGGACATGCTCGTCGACAACGATCCGGAGGAGACCGGGCTCCACTTCGACGGCGAGAGCGCCGACTTGTGGCTCGTCGAGCACGGCCACCGCGTGGGGCACGTCGACCTCCACCCGCTGGTCCGGCGCACGGAGGACCGCGAGGTCGTCATCGACTGGGCCGGCTTCGAGGCGGCGGTGCCGGCGGCCCTGTCCGGACCGATGCTGCGCCACGGCGAGGAGCTGGCCCTGCACGACCCGGCCGCGGACTTCCCGTCCGACGGCAGCGATCTGCCCGAGATCTACCCGGACCACGCCATCCGCTACGGAATGCAGGTGTGGGTCGACGGCGAGCTGTCCGACCAGCCCTACGAGGTCTACCGCGACCCGGATCCGGAGCCGCCGGCCGGCTGACTCCCGGGCTCCCGCCGCGCCGGCACTGGCAGCCGTGCGGCAGAGCCACTCCTCCCGGCCGCCGGCGAGTCGGTCGAGCAGTGGCCCGGTCGGCTCCGCTGGCCTACGCCACGCGGCCCGTCCGCCCCGGCCGCGGGTCCGCGGCCAGGAGCGCCCACACGCGCCGCCCGTCCTCACCGACGTCGCTGCCGCAGGTGTGCACGCTCGGCACGGTCGCGAGGTCGCTCAGCAGCTGCTGCTCACCGCGGCCCCCGTCGACGCGGTGGCTGAGCACGAGGACCAGTACGGACCGGTCCTGGTCCGCCAGGTGCACGCTGACCCGCTTCCCGCCGTCCGCGACGACCGCACCGACGAGCAGCCGCATGACCTCGTCCAGGTCGGCCGCGTTCAACTCGCCGTACCCCCAGCCGCGGACCGTGGCCAGGGCCTCCCCGGCAGCCTTCTTCGCCGCCCAGTCGTCCGACCGGTACACCAGCGCGGCCGTCTGCCGGTTCCGCACGGCCAGCCGTGCCCGCTCCCGGGAGGGCGGATTCGGCTGCGTGCCCCGTGGCGGACGCGGCGACTCAACCGGCTGCTCCTGCGGCGGCGGTGACTTCGGCGGCGGTGACTTCGGCGGGTTCGACGGCGGCAGCTTCGGGCCCTTGCCCTCCACGACATCGCTCATGCGGTCACGCTACGCCCCGGGTGCAGGACGTCGAGGCGAAACCAGCGGATTGGACGCCTCCGGGCTACGCTCCGAGCCGGATGCCGTCCACCTGACTCCGCATCACGTACGGCTCGAAGCGCGCTGCGTCGAAAGCCACGACACCCAGGTCGGGCTCCACCCACGGGTCAGTCGTGTGCCTCCTGGAAGATGCGGTCCAGGTGGTGGTGGAGGACGGCGATGGCCGACTCGGGCGTGCGCTGGCCGACGATGATGCTCGTCCCCAGGGTGGCGGTCATGGCGAGCAGGCTGATCGCCTCCGTGCGCGCGTCGATGCCGGGGTCGGCCAGTCCGGATTCCTGCGCCCTGAGGAGCATGCCGGTCACGGCGTCCTCCGCGGCGTTGGGACTGTCGATGAACGGCTGGGCGGCCAGCCCCTCGTCGGTCACCGACAGGATCGCGTACGACGAGTACAGGAGGTGGAAGGTGCGGCTCTCCTCGTCGGTGGGGAGGGAGGCCAGCAGCAGCGCCTCGACGGTCGCGCGCGGCCCCGGGTCGGGGGCGGCGGCGAGGCGCGCGCCGACGCGCGCGGTGTAGCGCTCGGTGAGGTGCTGGAGCCCGTAGAAGAGCAGGTTCTCCTTGGTCTGGAAGTAGTACTGCACGAGCCGCAGTGACACGCCCGCCTCGGCGGCCACGTCGCGCATGCCGACCGCGTGCAGTCCGCGCCGCCCGGCCACGCGGATGAGGGCCTCGGCGATCTGTGCGCGGCGTTCGTCGTGGTCCACGCGTTTCGGCATGTGGTGTCTCCGCCCGTCCTCGGTGCAGCTCGCGCGTCCGGAATCCCCGGAACCCTTTCATGGTACCGCGGTACCAATTTCGTGGTACGGTCGTATTACGAAGAACGGATTCCAGGAGGTACCCCGTGACCGCAACCGCGACGCGACCCCGCGCCCGCCGTGACGTCGGCCGCTACGTCAACGACACCTTGCGCGACCGCTACTTCGCCGCCTCGGACGTCCTCCTCGCGATGGGCGCCCCCATTCGCTCCGAGACGGATGTCGAGACGAGCTTCGGCACCACGCACGTCTACCGGTACGGCCCCGCGGACCCCGCCGCCGAGTCCCGCACCCCGGTGGTCCTGATCCACGGCTCGGGCGGCTGCTCCGCGATGTGGTACCCCAACACCCCCGCGCTCAGCGCCGAACGCCCGGTCTACGCCCTCGACACCCCCGGCGATCCCGGCCGCAGCGTCCACCGCGAGCCGATGTGGCAGCCCGAGCGCGCCGCCCAGTGGCTCGACGAGGCCCTCGACGCGCTCGGCCTCGACCGCGTCCACCTCGTCGGCTCCTCCTACGGCGGCTGGCTCGTCATCAACCAGGCCCACCTCCGGCCCGGCCGGCTCGCCTCGGTCACCGCCCTGGACCCGGGCGGCCTGGAGAAGGTCGGCCTGCGGTTCTTCGTGTGGATCTTCGCCAGCCTCTTCGCCACCTTCGCCCCGAAGGCGCTGCGTCCGGCCCTGGCCGCATGGCTGGAGCAGCCGGTCATCATCGTTCCCGAGCTGCGCTCGTGGATCCACGCGGGCGTGAAGGCCTTCCGGATCCGCCGGCCTGCACCGCTGCCGCTGACCGACGACGAGCTGCGCTCCATACGGACGCCGTTCTATCTGATCATGGGCAAGCGCAGCCTGCTCCTGCGCCCGAAGCGGCAGTTGGAGCGCGTGCCGCGGCTGATCTCCGGCGCCCGCGCCGAGGTCGTCGCGCAGACGGGCCACGGACCGCAGATCGACCACCCCGACGTGATCAACGCCCGGATGCTGAGCTTCATGGAGGACGTCGACTCCCTCGACCCGGCGGCGGCGCGCGGTCCCGTGCAGGCGTAACGGGCAGCGGGCGGGCCTGCGGAGCACGGCGGGCAGCGCCCCGGCCCGTTGGGGTCCCGCGACCCGGAGCCCGCGCCCCGTCCCGGATCGCCGCCGCGGACCCGGCCCTCCCTTCGCAGGCGGGGCACCACCCCAGGCCGTCGCACTCGTGGCAGAGCCCGTGCCCGGCCCGCAGCGTCTCCGGCGTCGTCGACGGTTCGGGCCGCACGTGCGGCCCGGGCCCGCACCGGGCGATGTGCAGGTCCGCCCCTCGTACGGCACCGAGCTCCGATGGGCGGAAACGACAGACGCGGACCCCACGCCCCGCCCCGCAGCACGCCCTTCGCCTCCTGGCCCTCCGCGTCGGGCCCGCTGCCCGCCGGTGTCCTACCGTCGGCGGCGAGCAGGGCGGCCGCACGCACCGCGAGCCCGGGGGGGTACGCGTTCCGCCGTGGCTGCGCCGCGCGGGCCTCCACGCGTGCGATGAACGCGTGGGGGTGGCTGGTGGGGGTCCGTCCCGCCGGCCCCGAACGGGTCGCGGGGCACGGCGAACGCGGGCACCTGCCCTGGCGTCAGCTGCTCGGCGCGCGCCCGCAGGCACCTCCGCACGGCCTCGACCTCCCGTTCGAGCCTCTCCCGCGTGCCCGCGGTCTCTTTCGTGCGGTCCTCCCCGCCGTCTTCGGTCCCTCCGCCCCGTGCTCAGAACGTCGCGACCCCACCGCCCGGTTCCGCCCGGGATCCGCCGGGAGGCCCCCCGGAGGGCGCGCTGATAAAATGATGTTTGTCCCGCTTGGTTCCCGCCCGCGGTTCGGGTCGCCGCGCATGAAGGCTGCGAGGCCGGCATGACGTACTCCCGAAGGGCGGCGCGCACCGTCCGCCGTACGGCTCTCCCCGCCGCCTGCACGGCCCTGCTGATCACGGGCCTCGTCCTGCCGGCGGCCGGCGCCGACCCGGCAGCCCCCTCCGCCGTACCGGCGACGACAGCAGCGGCCACCCCCGACCCCACCCCGTCCGGGCCCGTACTGAAGACCATCGACCCTGCCGCGCTCCGCAACGCCGTGGAAGCCGAGACGGAGAAGATGATGGTTCCCGGTGCCCTCGTCCTGCTCACCACCCCGCAGGGAACCTTCGAGGTGGGCGTCGGCACCACGGAGCTGGACAAGAGCCGGCAGCCCACCGCGGCCGACCACTTCCGGATCGCCTCCAACACCAAGACGATGACCTCGGCGCTGATCCTTCTCCTCGCCCAGGACGGCAAACTCCGGCTGAGCGACCCGGTGTCCGACTACGTCCGGGACGTGCCCAACGGGGAGAACATCACCCTCGCCCAGCTGCTGAAGATGCGCAGCGGGCTGTACAACTACACCGACTCGCCCGAGCTGGCGGCCTCCCTGGACGCCGAACCCGCCGCGGCCCGCACGCCCCGACAGATGCTGGACATCGCCTTCGCCCGGCCCCCGAACTTCCCGCCCGGCACCGCCTACGAGTACAACAACACCAACTACGTGCTCCTGGGCCTGGTCGCCGAGAAGGCGGGCGGCGCCCCGCTGGCCCGGCAGCTACAGGACCGGCTGTACACGCCCCTCGGCCTCGGCCGGACCTCGTTCCCCGCGATCCACGACACGTCCGTCCCCACCCCGTACGGCCACGGCTACATGTACGGCGGAACCACCTACGCCCTCGTCGACCAGCCCTACCCGGCGGACCTCCGGGAAGCAGCCCGCTCGGGAGCGCTGAAGCCGATCGACTACACCCACCAGAACCCCTCCTACGCCGCCGCCCCCGGAGCCGTCATCTCCACCGCGGACGACGCGGCCACCTGGATCCGCTCCCTCACGACCGGCAAGGTCCTCGGCCCCGCGACGCAGCAGCAGTGGCTGGCCAGCCCGCAGCCCGAGGACCCGGCCGCACCCGACGGGCAGAAGTACGGGTACGGCATCGCCCACCAGCGCTTCACCCCGCGGGCCGCGATGTACTACCACGGGGGCGAGCTCCCCGGCTACAACTCCTTCATCGGCCACGACCCGCAGAACGGGGTCACCCTCGTCGTCTGGACGAACCTCACGGTGTCGCTGGACGGCAAGACCACGGCCAACGCCCTGCTGCCCACCATCCTCAACCAGGTCTACACCGGTCTCTCCCTCCCGTCCCCCGGGTGAGGCCGCGGCCCCGAGCCGGCGTCCGGGCGGCGGGGGAGCGGGAAGGCTCCTACAGCGCTTCGTCGGCCGCCCTGTCCATGAACGTCCGCAACGCCTCCAGCTGCCGCCGGACCGCCTCGTCGAACGCGGACCGCGCCCCGCTGCTGCCTGGGCCGCTCGCCGGTCCGGTCGCCCGCCTCGTCCTTCCTCTGCGTCATGACGTACCCGTACCCGCCGGGGTCACGGTTCGATGAGGCCGACGCGGATGGCGTAGCGGGTGAGTTCCAGGCGGTCGTTCAGTCCCAGCTTCTGGAGCATGTTGGCGCGGTGGCGTTCGACCGTTTTCGGGCTGATGACCAGGAGGTCGGCGATCTGCTTGGAGGTGTGGCCCTCGGCGACGAGCTTGAGGACCTCCTCCTCGCGGTCGGTGATCGGCCTGTCGGGCAGCGACGCCCCGGAGCGGGCCCGGTCGAGGTAGCTGCGGATCAGGGCCGACTCCGCGCCCGGGTAGATGAAGGGCTCGTCGCGCAGGGCGGCCCGGCACGCCTCCACCAGGTCGCGGTCGGCGACGGACTTGGGGACGTACCCGTTGGCGCCGACGCGCAGCGCTTCGAAGAAGTACTGCTCGTTGTCGTACATGGTCAGCATCAGGATCCGCAGGCCGGGCCGGATGCGGGCGAGCTCGCGCGCCGCCTGGAGGCCGGTGGTGCGGGGCATGGCGATGTCGAGGACGGCGAGGTCCAGGCCGCAGTCCGCGCGGGCGGCCGCGATGGCCTCCGCGCCGTCACCGGCCTCCGCCACCACCTCCAGGTCGGGTTCGGCGTTCAGGATCAGCCGCACACCGCTCCGTACGAGCGCGTGGTCGTCGACGAGGAGGATCCGGGCAGGCCGGCCGGCGGGTGCAGTCATCGCTCGTTTCCAGGGGTGGGTGCGGGGGCGGGGCCCGCGGGTGGTGTGGTCGGGGCGATGTTCAGGCGGACGCCCGTACCACCGCCGGCAGCGGACTCGATCGCGAGTTCGGCGCCGATGAGCAGGGCGCGTTCCCGCATGCCGCTGATCCCGGCGCCTTCGGGCGCTGTTCCCCGTCCGCGTCCGTCGTCGCGGACGAGCAGGCAGGTTCCGCCGCCCGGCAGCGGCCCCAGCCGCAGCTCCACCCGGGACGCGCCGGCGTGGCGGGCCGCGTTGGTCAGGGCCTCCTGCGCGACCCGGTAGACGACGAGTTCGGTCGCCGGGTCGAGTCCGGGCAGGCCGGGGACGATGTGCACGGCCACCGACAGCCGGTGGGCGGTGAACTCGGAGGCCAGGGAGCGCAGCGCGCTGTGCAGGCCGAGCTCCTCGAGCACGCCGGGCCGCAGCCGCCGCGCGATGCGGCGGATCTCTTCCAGGCTGGCCCGGGTGGTCTCCTGCGCCTGGTGCAGGTCCTCGCGCACGTCCGGCGGTGCGTGTCCGGCGGCGCGCTTGAGCTGCAGGAGGACGGCGGTGAGGGTCTGCCCGATCTCGTCGTGGAGTTCCTGGGCGATGCGCTGCCGTTCGGCCTCCAGAGCGGTCAGGACGCGCCCGCTGCTGGCGGCGCGTTCGGCCTCCAGCCGGTCGAGCATGGCGTTGAAGGTCCCGGTGAGGCGGGCGATCTCGCCCTGCCCGCTGACCCGGGGCCGTTCCCCGGGGTTGAGGAGGTCGGCCGTGGCCATGGCCCGGTTCAGCCTGCCCAGCGGTGCCAGGCCGACGCGGAGCAGGACCGCGTTCAGCACCAGCATCACGACCAGCCCGCAGATCAGGACGATCGCCTCGCCGAAGAGCACCGGCGTGGAGACCGTGACCGGGCCGAACAGCAGGGCGACGCTGAGGACGAGAACGGCCGCGTTCAGCAGGAAGACCCGCCAGTACAGTGACACCGTCCGTCCCCTGCCCTTCCCGGCCTGCCCGATCCTCTTCGGTACCGCTCCCACCTGCGACGGAGCCTGCTGCCCCGCCCCATCCTCGAACGGCCCGGACACCCCTGTCCATCCGTGACGACACCCATATTCCCGCAGCTCACGAGATGGCAGCATGTTCCCGCCGCGGCACGGGATCCTTCCGCAGGACATCCCGCGACACACCGCCGCCGGCATCCTGCACGGAACGAAACGAGGGGGATGGGCTGTGCCTGCTCCACGGATGAGCACCACGCCGCTGCCCGGCATCGGGGTCCAGTACGACCTCACCACCCGCGAACGCCGGCACCTGTCGGTGATCGCCCACCGCGACGGCACCCGCAGCGTGAACGTCTACCGCGCCGACGACCCGGACGACTGCCTGCAGTCCCTCCACCTCACCGCCGGCGAGAGCGCGGCCCTGATCGACGCGCTGATGCCCGCCCACCACAGCCCGAACCTCCTCCACACGACCGAACTGGGTCTGGTCGCCGAGCGCATCGAACTGTCCGGGCAGTCGCACTGGAACGGCCGCGTGCTGGGCGAGACGAGGATGCGGACCGAGACGGGCGTGTCGGTCGTCGCCGTCCTGCGGAGGGCGGAGGCCAGGCCGTCACCGGGGCCGGACTTCCGGCTGGCCGGCGGGGACACCCTGATCGTCATCGGAACCCGCGAGGGCGTCGCCGCGGCCACCGCGATACTCGGACGGGAGTGAGGCGCCCGTGCATTCCGCCCTCTTCCTGATCGAATTCGGTGCGATCCTCCTCGGCCTGGGCCTGCTCGGCCGCGTCGCGGGCCGGCTGCGCTTCTCGCCCGTACCGCTCTACCTGCTGGCCGGCCTGGCCTTCGGCACCGGCGGCCTGCTCCCGCTGGGCGCGAGCGAGGAGTTCGTCGCCATCGGCGCCGAGATAGGCGTCATCCTCCTGCTGCTGATGTTGGGCCTGGAGTACACCGCCAACGACCTCGTGTCGAACCTGCGCACCCAGTACCCGGCCGGCCTCGTCGACTGCGCCCTCAACGCACTGCCCGGCGCCGCCGCCGCGCTGCTGATGGGCTGGGGTCCGGTCGCGGCCGTGGTCCTGGCCGGGGTCACCTGGATCTCCTCGTCCGGTGTCATCGCCAAGGTCCTGGGCGACCTCGGCCGGCTCGGCAACCGTGAAACCCCGGTCATCCTCAGCATCCTGGTCCTCGAGGACCTCGCCATGGCGGTCTACCTGCCGATCATCACCGCGCTCCTGGCCGGGGTCGGCCTCGCCGCGGGCAGCGCCACCCTCGCCATCGCGCTCGGCGTCGCCGGCGCCGTGCTGTTCGTCGCCGTGCGCTACGGGCGGATCATCTCCCGCTTCGTGTCCAGCGACGACCCCGAGAAGCTCCTGCTCGTCGTCCTCGGCCTGACCCTCCTCGTCGCGGGCATCGCCCAGCAGCTCCAGGTCTCCGCGGCCGTCGGGGCCTTCCTCGTCGGCATCGCCCTCTCCGGTGAGGTCGCCGAGGGTACGCACACGCTGCTCAGCCCGCTGCGGGACCTCTTCGCCGCCGTGTTCTTCGTCTTCTTCGGCCTGCACACCGATCCCGCCAGCATTCCGCCGGTGCTCCTGCCCGCACTCGCGCTGGCCGTGGTCACCGCCTGCACGAAGGTCGCGACCGGCTACTGGGCCGCGAAGCGCGCCGGGATCGGGGTCAACGGCCGCTGGCGGGCGGGCGGCACTCTGGTGGCCCGCGGCGAGTTCTCCATCGTCATCGCCGGACTCGCCGTCACCGCCGGCATCGAGCCCGCGCTGGGTCCGCTCGCCACCGCGTACGTCCTCATCCTCGTCGTACTCGGCCCGCTGACGGCCCGCTACACCCAGCCCGTCGCGGTGTGGCTCACCTCCCGCCGGGCCCGTACGTCGTCGGCCCCCGCCGAACCGTCCGCACCGCGGCAGCGGGAGCCCGCCGGGCAGGACGGCTGACAGGCGATCAACTTTCGATGACACGCCCTTCATCCGTTCGGAGTACGTTCGCCACACGAGCGTCCCATAGCGTTGCGGTCATGACAGAGGACAAGGCGAAGCACACCGACGGCTCCACCCCCCTGAAGACGGCGGCCGGGGTTGCCGCCGGCCTTCTCGTCGCCGGCTCCCTCCTCGTCCTCGTGTGGCGGACGGGCTGGCACATCCCCTTCGTGACCGGATGGCTGTCCGTCAAGCTCGGAGCGAAGGCCGGCGCCCTCACGGTGGGCGGCCTCATCGCCTTCGCGGTATGGCGCACCAAGCGGGGCGGCACGTCGTGAGCCGCACGTCGTGAGGCGCACGTCGTGAGCCCGCGTCACCCGCGGCGGCGGACCGGGTGGCCGAAAGGGTCGCTGGTCAGCCAGGATCCGTCGCCGAGGGGCTGGACTTCGTCGGCGTGCAGGGCGTGCGCGGTGAACTCGCCGGCCACCGCGCCCGTCCGCACGTCGACGAGGTGGCAGCGGAACCACTCCTCCCCGTCCTCGTTCTCGCCGGCCACGGTGACGACGGCGGTGTCCGGCATCAGGTAGCCACCGCTCCACTCCACGTAGGCCGCGCCCGGATCGTGTCCGAACGCCTCGACGGACAGGGCGAACAGCACCTCACCGTCCGGATAGCGGTGGAAGGCGACGTCGCGCTGCTCGTGGTGGACGGTCATGAACTGCTCCCCGCCCGGTGCCAGAGAGATCAGGCAGCGGTCCCACCACGGATAGGCGGTGACGACCGGTGCGCCGTCCTCGCCGGGTGCCGCCCGGTGGATGACCGAACCGTCCTGGCCCTCACCGACGTCCAGGAGCACGCTGCCGTCCTGCGGATGCAGGAACTGGCCGCCGCCGTGGCCGACCGTGTCGAGATCCGTACGGGCCACGACCGCACCGGTGCCGGCGTCGAGCGCGACCCACTGGTCCGGCCCGTCCCGGCCGGCCATCGCGTCCGGCCGGTAGACCCACACGGCCCGGCCGTCCAAGGACAGCACACATCCGGGCCAGTGCCCGTGCGGCTGGTCCGAGTGCGGTTCGAGCGCCGACCGCCACAGCGCCTCTCCCGCGGCCGACACGCACACCACCGCGTTCAGGGTCGTGTACACCGCCCGCCGCAGGTCGGCGGAGACGGCGGCCCCGACGGGCTCGTCCCCGGCGCTCGGCCGGAACACGGCGGTCGGCTCCAGCACGCCCAAGGGCTCGGACGCCAGGTCGTAGGCGCATATCCGCCCGTCGACGAGACGCGTGATGATCTGCGGTGATCGAGCTTCGTTCATGGCCGGAGGCTACTGAACCCGGGCCGGCCCGGGCCGGGTGCCGGATCAGGGTCCGGCGGCGTCCGCCGCCTGCTCACGACGCTCGCTGCGGTGGACCAGGCGGAGCCCGTACGCGGCGCCCAGCCCGACCGTCTCGGCAGCGGACACGTCGACCACCGCACGCCCACGCTCCTCGCTGTCCAGGTGCACTCGACCGCCACGACGCGGTACCCGCGGCCCGCCAACGCAGCGGCATCCCGTCGTCGGCGCAGCCGACCTCCTCGTCCTGGACGGCCAACGCGTCCGCCGGCTCCGCATACCCTGCAGCGCCCCTCGGGCGGCCGATCCCGTCCTCGGGTGATCTGAACGATCCGCTCGGGAAGGGGCGGGGCCGACCGGAATCGAACCGGCGTCCTCGCAGTTTTGGAGACCGCGCGCGACGACCTCTGCGCTACGGCTCCGCCCCGGCCGGCAGTATAGGAGGCCGGGCCGGCGGTGGCTCCGCCGGTCCGACGCACAGGGTGCCGGTGTCGGACGGCCCGACGTGCGGGCTCGTGGGGCTCTTCGGGCTCTGCGGGCTCTGTGGGTTCAGACGCAGCCACGCCGACAGCGCGGCCTGCAGATCCGCGACCTCCTGCCGGGTGAGGGCCTCGCCCGCAGGACCCACGTGAAGACGCACCCCATCGGCAGTGATCCGCCAACCGACGCGGCGCCGCGGCGGCGAGGCGATGGCACCTCCGCGGGCGAGGACACGCAGGGCCTGTTCGACACGGGGCGGGAGCGGCCACGGCGCCCGTCCCGGCGGAACGGGATTCCGGGGCTTGGACGGAATGCCGACCGCGGAGTAGAACGCGCGGATCGCCTCGTCGAGCGGCATCGAACCGGCGGGTGCCAGCCCGACGAACTCCTCGACCAGTTCCGGATGCGGCGGCGGCGCGTTCCCCCCGTACGGCTTGGCGTGCAGCGGATGCTCGTCGGTCTCCAGCCGCACGCAGGCGGGCGGGACCAGTACCCGGCTGAAGCCGGCGCCGGTCAGCTCGGCGTGCAGCTTCCGCAGCTTGGCGGCCTGCCGGGGTACGGGGTGGGGGTCCACGGACGCGGGAGCGTCGGGTCGACCGGGCTTCGACGTCGACCCCAGGGGCCCGTTGGAGCGGTGGAGGACACCGGACTCGGTCAGAAGGATGGTTGCCTGCCGGCTCCGCGCATCGCAGCCGAGCCGGAATCCCACCACGGTCGTTGGCACTGGACCTCCACTGGGCGGTGACACGGCCACCGTAGCGGGGCCCGGGACCGCACCGGACCGGAATCCCCATTTCCGCTCCCATGGGCCACTGATGCCACGTCATACGCGGTGCCTGCGACACGCGTTCGACGACAGGTACGGTTTCGGCATGGATGACAACGTGATATCGGATGCCGTGATCAAGGAAGCCGCCCGCCGCCTGCTGCCGCGCCTGGGCGCCGCAGGGCTGTCGCTGGACGCCGTGGCCGGGGACGGCGGCTTCGCCCTTGCCAGTGTGGAGGCCGTCTTCCCGCACCGGGACGACCTGCTGACCGCACTGGTCATCGACGCCTACGACGCGTCCGGCGCGGCGATGGAGCAGGCCGACCGGGCGGCCGCGGAGGCCGGCGCGTCGGCGGGTGCGCGCCTCCTCGCCGTCACCCGTGCCCTGCGACAGTGGTCCTTCGCGCACCCGGGCGAGTTCACGCTGATCTACGGCTCGCCCGTCCCCGGCTACCACGCCCCACAGGACACGGTCCTGCCCGCCTCCCGCACCCCCGCGGTGCTCGCCGGCATCGTGCGGTCGGCGCTGGAGGCGGGCGAGCTCACCCCGCCCCGCCGGGCGCTGCCCGGGACGCCGCTGCTGCTGCCGGCGGCGGTCGAGCTGTTCGGCGGCGTGCCCGAGGCCCCGTTCTCGGACATCATCGAGCGCGGCATCGTCCTGTGGAGCAACCTGATCGGTCTCCTGGTCTTCCAGGTCTTCAGCCGCACCCACGACAGCGTCAAGGACGAGGCCGCGTTCTTCGACTGCGCGGTCGCGGTGGCAGCCGAGAGCATCGGACTCACGGTCCCCTTGGACGGGGACCCCGACGCCTGAGCCGTCCCCGGCGACCGCCCGTCCCCGGCGACCGCCCGTCCCCGGCGACCGCCCGCCCCCGGCGACCGCCCGTCCCCGGCGACCGCCCGTCCCCGGCGACCGCCCGTCCCCGGCGACCGCCCGCCCCCGGCGACCGCCCGCCCCCGGCGAGCGTCGCGCCTGGTGCATCCCCCGGGGGCGTGGGCGGGTCAGGACACCGGGTCCCGACCCGCCCGCAGTCGCTCGGCGAACGCCGCCGCAGCGGCCAGGTCCTGCGCGTGGGGCCGCCCCTTGTTGATGCCGCCGACGAGCTTGAACGGCATCCAGGTGTCGAACGCACGGCACGAGAAGGCCCCGTCCACCTCGAACCCCTTGCCTTCGAGGCGCCGGACCAGCGGGCGGGTGAAGGAGGCCGGCGGTAACTCGGGGAGCCCGCTGGTGGCGAACACGAACGCCCGGCCCCGCCCGGCGGGAAGCGCCTCGACGAACCCGGTCAGGCTGGGGTGGGGCCTGCCGTAGAACACCCCCGAGCCGAAGCCCACGAGGTCGGCGCCGGCCAGCTGCTCCGGGTCGGCCTCCTCGGGGGAGACGACCTTCGCGCCCAGCACCCGGGCCATGGTGTCGGCGACACGGCGCGTATTGCCGTGGGACACGGAGGTGCACACGATGACGGCCTTCATCCTGGTGATCCCTTCTCTCGCTTCCGTCAGCGAAGACAGCGCAGCGGGACCGGATGTGACACCGTGCCGTGTGACGGCAGCCACACCGTGGCCGCAGGGCGGGCGCGCCACGGAGACGTGTTCGCGCCGAACGGGCCGAAAGGCCTCCGAGGGCACCCGTCACCTGACGGAATGTACCGGTGGCGATGGACCGGTGGGCCCGGGTCGCGTTCTGATCGGTGTGCGCCCGGCGCCACAGCACAGCCGCCGGGCGTCTCGCACTACCCCCAGGAGGAAACGTGCCGACGCATTCCGGTATCCCGACGGTGACCGTCTGGTCCGACATCGGCTGCCCGTGGGCGAGTCTCGCCCTGCACACCCTGCACGCCGCCGCCGAACGGCGGCAGCTGCCCCTGCAGATGGACCACCGGGCCTTCCCGCTGGAGCTGTTCAACCGCGAGCCCACCCCGAAGTTCATCGTCGACCCGGAGATCATGGCCATCGCCGCGCACCGGCCCGAGCTGGGCTGGCGGCTGTGGAACGGCCGGACGGAGGACTATCCGGTCACGACGCTGCCCGCCATGGAGGCGGTGCAGGCAGCCAAGGACCCGGCGGTCGGCGGGCTGCGCGGCAGCGACGAACTGGACCGCGCGCTGCGCAAGGCGTTCTACGTCGACAGCAAGTGCATCAGCATCCACGCGGTGATCCTCGACCTCGCCGAGGCCTGCGAGCATGTGGACGCCGAGGCCCTGGCCGACGCGCTGGCCCGGGGCAGCGGCCGCGCCGAGGTCTACGAGCAGTGGCGGACCGCCCAGGGGCCGGAGATCCAGGGGAGCCCGCACCTGTTCGCCGCCGACGGCTACGCCACGCACAACCCCGGAGCGACCTTCGCCTGGACCCGCTCCCCGTACGAGGGCGGCTTCCCGAGGCTGGACGCCTACAGCGCCGACTGGGCCGACGAGCTCCTCGACGCCCTGCACGCGGACGCCCCGGCCGTCCCGGACGCCCCGGCCGTCCCGGCGGCCCGCTAGCCAACGGAACGGGGGTCGGCCGGACGCCCGTGAGCGGCGGCCGGCCCCGGCGCGGCTGCCAAGGTTGCGGCGAGGGCCTGTTGCGAAAGTCGCTGGTCACGGGCCTACAGGCTGTGTTTCCATGCCGCAGTGAAGAGCCAGAGAGTGGACGGCGTGGACGTACCCCCGAGTGCCCGACAGCGGAATGATCGCGACCTCAGTGACTGTGTGCGGGTGCTGGCAGTGGTCCATGAGCACGACGGCTATCCGGTGAACTGGCCCGACCTCCCGGGGGCATGGCTGACGCCGCCCGCGCTCATTGCCTCGTGGGTGGCGGAACCGGACGGCTGCATTGCCGGCCATATTGGCCTGTCCCGGAGCGACGTGGGAGATGCGGCACCTGGGCTGTGGAGCGCTCGTGCGGGGGTGAGCATCGACGCGACCGCCGTGGTCAACCGGCTGTTCGTCGCCCCGTCGGCTCGCGGCCACGGGATCGGTGCCCTGCTGATGGCGCGGGCTGTCGCAGAAGCACAGGATCGCGGCTTGCATCCGGTGCTCGACGTGGTGGGTTCTGACACTGCGGCGGCAGCTTTGTACGAGCGGCTCGGCTGGCAGTTTCTGGCCACAGTCGAACAACAGTGGAGCCCGGAGCAGAAGGTGGCCGTCCGGTGTTATGCGGCGGCAACCTGACGGTGGTTCCCCTGGTCACAGCCACTCGTTGAGCACTGCGACCAGCACGGTCGCCTCGTAGCGGACGGCGAGCTTCTCGTACCGCGTGGGTGCGGCCCGGTGGCGCTTGAGGCGGTTGATACCCAGGCGGGCCGACTGCGCTGCTCTGCCTCGTCCCCTTCGGTGCGGTGGCCGGTGTCGGTGACGGGTGATGTTCTGCGCCTGCAGACCGCGCGGGGACTGGCTGATGTCGAAGACGACCCGCTCGCCTTCGCAGAGTTCGCGCTAGCCGGTGCCGACGATGTCGCGATGGTGGGCGAAGACGTCCGGGCCGTCGCCGTCCTGGGCGATGAATCCGAAGCCCTTCTCCGCGCTGACCCACTTCACGGTGCCCCTGGTCAATCCCGCCACCTCCTGCGCCGGCGCCCGCCGCCTGCATGCGGCCGGGCCTACCGCTCCTACCGCACCACGCGCCTCGGTTTTCCACGCCACACCGTGAACGCGCCTACCTCGCCCGGGCGGCATCCACTCGGTCGGCGACGGGGAACACGCCCAGGGCGCCGGTCAGCTCCGGCAACCGCAGCAGCTCGTTCAAGGATGCGGAGTCGGCGAACCCGACCTCGGAGACGTCCATCACCGCCTTGGCGACCTCGCCGTCGCCCGCCGCGGCTTCGCACGCGGCGGCCAACGGCGCCAGCACGTCCTGGTCGAAGTCCCCCACACACCCAGCGCACGGCCCGTCCGGGGCCGCCCATCCGAGCCGTCCGCCGCGCCATGCGCATTTATGTGGCCAGCCACATTTCTTGTGGTACGTTTACGTGGCTGGCAACGTAAATCTCGTTCCCCCTCAGCCACGGAGTGTCGCCGTGACCTAAGTGCGTGTTAGGTGTACGTCACCGGCCTTCCCATGGCCGCTTGGCACCGCCGATCCAGGAGCTTCCATGTCCGCCGCCGCCCGGCCGCCTGTCCCGTCCACCGCACGATCCGGACGCCTCAGCTACGCGATCTTCACCCTTGCCCGCGCCCACCGCGCCCACGCCGCAGGCATGCTCCGCGAGCTCGGCCTCCACCCTGGCCAGGAGCTGCTGCTGATGCAGCTCTTCGACCGCGACGGCCAATCCCAGTCCGAGCTCCTCGAAAGCGTCGGCCTGGACCACTCGACCGTCTCGAAGTCGGTCAAGCGCATGCAGGAAGCCGGACTGCTGACCCGCACCCCGTCCGAGCACGACCGCCGGGTGATGAACGTGCACCTCACCGACCAAGGGCGGGCTCTCAGACGTCCCATCGAAAGGATGTGGACCGCCCTCGAGGCCACCGCCACCGAGGGACTCGACCCGGCCGCCGTCGAAGCCTTTGTCGCCACGGCCGTGGCCGTCGAACAGTCCATCTGCGGAATCGACCGCGCCGGCACCACCACCGGCACCGGCGACGGCACCGGCGACGGCCGGCCCACCGAACGAACCCACCGACCATGACCCTTCAGGAGCACACCCCATGCGCGCCGTCGTCTTCGACCGCTTCGGCGGACCCGAGGTCCTGCACGAAGCCGAACAGCCCATCCCGTCTCCCGGCCGCGGCCAGATCCGCGTCCGCGTCCGTGCCGCCGGCGTGAACCCGGTGGATGCAAAGATCCGCTCCGGAGCAATGGAGCACATCTTCCCCACCACCCTTCCCTCGGTCCTGGGCTCGGAGTTCGCCGGAACCGTCGACGCCCTCGGCGAGGGCGTCGAGGACGTGGCGGTCGGCGAGGAGGTGCTGGGCTGGGCCGACACCGGCGCCTACGCCGAATTCGCCCTCGCCTCCCGCTACGCCGCCAAGCCCCGCGAGCTGACCTGGCCGGAAGCCGCCTCGCTGCCCGTGGCCGGGGACGCCGCCCGGCGCGTGCTGCGCCGGCTGGCCGTCGCCGAGGGTGAAACCCTGCTCATCCACGGGGCGACCGGCGGGGTGGGCACGATGGCCGTGCAACTCGCCGTCCAACAGGGCGTCCGCGTGATCGGCACCGCCGGAGCCGCCAACCATGACTACCTCGCCTCCCTCGGCGCCACCCCCACCCGGTACGGGCCCGGCCTCGTCGAGCGCGTCCGCGCCCTCGCCCCCGGCGGCCTCCACGCCGTCTTCGACGCCGCCGGGAAGGGCGCCCTGCCCGACTCCGTGACGCTGCTGGGGGCCACCGACCGCATCGTCACCATCGCCGACTTCACCGCCTCGGCACTCGGCGTCGCCTTCGAGACCGGTCCGCAGTTGCGCGACCCCGCCGACCTGGCCGCGCTGGCCAGCCAGGCTGCCTCGGGGAAGCTCACCGTCACCGTCGCCGCCACGTACCCGCTCGAGGACGCCGCCCTGGCCCACGAGGCCGGCGCATCGGGCCACACCCGCGGCAAGCGAGTCCTGACCCTGCCTTGAGACACCGGCCGCAGCGGTCCGCAGGCGTACTGGTTCCGGACGTGCCCCGCCAGGGGCGCAGGCCGCAACGCGATGGGCAACCATGAAAGGACACCCGTGAGCGCGTACATCGTGATCGATCTCGACATCCATGACCCCGACGGCTTCCAGCGCTACGCCGACGCCGTGTTACCGCTGATGCGCGAGGCGGGGGGCCGAAACCTCGTCCTGGACCGGGCTCCCGTCGTGCTGGAAGGCGACTGGCGCCCGTCGACACTCGTCATCCACGAGTTCCCCGACCGGGCCACCGCCCAGGCCTTCTGGGATGCGCCCGCCTACCAGCCGCTCAAAGCCCTCCGGCGCAAGCACTCCTCCGTCCGGGTCGTTGTTGGCGCCGGCTGACCGACTCGGCCGGTACGGGCTGGCGCCGGCCTGTCCGCCGGGGCGCACGGTCCGTCCCCGGAAACGATTCGTCCCCTCCCCCCGATCCAAGGAGCATCACACCATGAAGGTTCTGCGCAACAAGCCGGCAACGACGGCAGCCGCCTTGGGAGCGGCCATCGGCCTACTGGCCGCGGCGGCACCGAGCGCGCAGGCGGCCGGCAGCTACAACATCCGCATCGACGTACGCGAGACGGCGTTCGTCTCCGACTACTGCCTCCTGACGGACACCAGCGGAAACGGCCGGGCCCACTGCAGCGGCAACAAGGGTGCTTTCACTTCCTTCCGCCTGGGCGCGGTCCACAACCCCGGCGACAGGACCTGGGTCGACGTCAACATCGTGGGCGGCAAGGACCGCAAAGGGATAGACCTGCGCGGCAAGCACTACCTGCGGATCTCCGGCAACCTGGCCGCCGTGCAGGTGTGTGGCTGGTCCAGCCTCGCCGCCTACGACAGCGGCCAGGCCGGCGCCTCCCTCCACGGCACCGGCTTCTGCCCCGGCGGCTGAGCCGGCCGTCGGGCCGTGGTCGTCCGGGTGGTCCACCGAAACGGACGCCGACGCGCTCGCCGTTCCGGCAGCCGTTGGCCCACCCCGCCCGGCCCGGGGGTACGGGCCGCGCGGCGGACCCGCCGCTGCTAAGGCGTGTCCGCAAAGCTGAGCGGCGGCGGGGCGCGCCGGCCGCCGCAGATACGGCGGCGGCTCCCACCCGCAGAGGGTGGGGGTCGTCGCCGTACTCGTCGAAGGCACCAGCCGGGCGGCAAGCAGCTCTGGCTGGCTTGCGCGTGTCACCGCTCTTCGGTGGCGGCGTACAGGTGCTGGTCGATCTGTCGTAGAAGGGCCTGCGGCCCACGTCCCACGGAAGGTGATCACCAATGAACAAGATCCACTTTCGCAGCAGACGCTAGGCGTGCGGCGCCTCCTTCTTGCCCTTCTTCTCCTCCGCGCAGTGGCAGTCGTCCGCGCTGCGCTTCTTGATCTTGGTCTGTGCGGTGCCCACGTCGTTGGCCCGGCGGGGGTCGGCGTCGTCACCGAACACCCTGGCGGTGTTCGAGACGACGGTGTCCTTCGGCACTTCGGATGCGGTGCCGGTGACCTTGATGGTCGCACTGCGGCCCGTCGGCAGCGGGCCGCCCGTGCAGGAGAGCACGCTGTCGGTGATCTCGCATCCCTTGGTCGCCGTGGTGGGCGAAAGGACGTCCAACGGGAGGTCGTCGACCAGCGACCAGCCGGAGGAGGCGCCGGCCTTCCCCGTGTTCCTGACGGTGATGCGGTACGTGAAGTCCTGCCCCGCCTTGACGCTCTTGGGGGCGTCCTTGTCCACCGCCAGGTCGGCGGAGGAGTCGAGGAAGCAGGAGGTGGCGTCGAGGTTCGCGGCCGGGGGCGCATCCTGCTCCGACAGGACGGTGAACCGGGGCTCGGGGTCCTTCGCCTTCTGCACCCGTAGCCGGAAGAGTTGTCCGGCGTTGCGGAAGAACCCGAGGTCGCCGTTGCCGTAGGTGAAGACGCCGCCGTAGTCCGCACCCGA
This sequence comes from Streptomyces sp. NPDC127106, assembly GCF_042677605.1. Classification (NCBI taxonomy): domain Bacteria; kingdom Bacillati; phylum Actinomycetota; class Actinomycetes; order Kitasatosporales; family Streptomycetaceae; genus Streptomyces; species Streptomyces sp. NPDC127106. The sequence goes on from NZ_JBHXTC010000015.1 coordinate 79,927, forward strand.
GGGGAGCACGCCCGGGAAGAAGTCCACGCTTTCGTCGGCGATGTCGACGCGCGTGATGGCCCCCGATTCGGTCGAGCCCCACAGGAAGCCGTCACGGAACGCGATGTCGAAGACGTCGAGTTCGCGATCGGCGAGCTCCGGAACGTCGATGACGCCCGTCACGGCACGAAGGTCTACGTCGATCTGGTAGATCTCACCCGTGTCGTCGGCCAGGACGTAGTAGTTGCCCGCGGAGTCGAACGTTCCCGAGATGTAGACGGCGGGCGGCAGACCCGCGACGGCGCCGAGGCTGGTGACGGCCCCGGTTCCGTCGAACTGGAGCAGCTCGTTGCCGGTGCCGAACGAGATCCCGTAGAGGAAGCGGTCGAGGGGGTTCACGCCGATCGCGTTGTAGAGGGTCGTCCGCGGGGGCCCCAATCGCTTGAACCGGACCGTGCCGGGGCCTTTGACGGCGGTGGCCAGCTGGTCGTTCGGATCACCGAACGACACGTAGATCTTCCCGTCGCAGGCCACGGGAACCGGGGCGAGCCGCTGGTGCGCGGCGTCCGCCGCCGACGCCGGCATGCCGGAAGCGAGCCCGGCGACGAGCCCGGCCGCGCCCAGCGCCGACAGCGCCCGCAGCCGCCGCCGGCTCCCGGGCCGCCCGAACGATCCTCGCAGCATGGATGTGTCCCTTCCGCCGTCCACCGCAGGCCGGTGGTACGGGACCCAGGCGAACACACGGACCACCGGGCTGCCCGGCACGGCTCGGGCTTCGGCCCCGAGTTCGCTCCAATGCCAGACCGCACGGCTTGCCGGCCATTAATCCGATATCGTAATATCCGAAATCGTGACTCTTGAAACCATGCCGCCCGAACGGTCGGTGCTCCTGGCCCTGCAGCGGGCGACCCACGCCACGCTGCACCTCATCACCACCGAGCTGGCAGACCTCGACCTGACCGCGGCTGAGATCAACGCACTGGCCAATCTGGCTGACGGCCGCGGCCGGACCATCTCCCAGCTCGGTGCTGCCGTCGGCAGTCGTCCCACCACGCTGACCAGCGTGCTGGACCGACTGGAGCGACGCGGTCACATCACCCGCGCCAAGCAGCTCGGTGACCGCCGCTCCGTGCGCATCGAGCTCACCGAGTCCGGGCGCGCGGCAGCATCCGTGATCCGCCGAACGCTGGCCGATCTCGAAAGCCGCGCGCTCGACGGCCTGTCCGCAGAGACCGTCGCCGGCTTCCACACCGTTCTGGACGCGCTGATCGAGGAGAGAACGTGATCGACGAAACCCGGCAGGCAGATGCGGAACCCAAGCCTTTCGCACAGCTCATGGCAGAGGTCATGGCCACCGCCGACCACTTCGGACACCGCCAGCACGTCCACCTGACGTGGCTGGCCGTCCGACGCCACGGAACCACCGCAGCGGTGGACCTGGTCAGCGACGGCATCCAGCGCACCGCCCGCTACGCGGGCAAACCGCAGAAGTACAACGCCACGGTCAGCCGGGCCTGGGTCGAGCTGGTGGGCCACCACGCCGACGGGACGACCGCCCCCGACTTCGACGCCTTCGCCGCCCAGCACCCGGCCCTGCTCGACAAGAAGCTCCTGAACCGCTTCTACAACCCCGCCACGCTGGCCGGCGCGTCGGCCAGGACCGGCTGGGTCGAGCCCGACCGCACCCCCTTCCCCTGGCAGCAGGCCGCCGCCTGAGCCCGAAGCCGGACGTGACCACGGGGCCGTCCCCACGCGTGGGGCCAGTGACCGGCAGCCGCCTTGACCACGGCGACGGTCGTGCCGGTCGTCGCGTCACTGGCACCGGCCACCAGGGCGAGCACGGTTCCCCGTCCGGTGGCGAAGGTCCCGTGCACGAACCGGTGGGCCTGCTGGTCGGCCACGAGTGCGGCCAGCCACAGGCCCACCGAAGCACCGTCCGGTGCGGACGCCGGAGGGAGCGGGTCTCGTCCCGACGCGCCGCCCGCCCCGCGCGGGCTCAAGGGTCCTCGTCACGGGCTCACGCGCCCTCCTCCCCGTCCCCCACCCCCGTCCCCGCCCCCGTCATCGTTTCGGCGTCGCAGGCGCGAAGTGAAGCGTCGGCCACGCCGGGTGCGGGTGTGACGGTCGAGCTCTTCCAGCAGGCGCTCGGAGCGCTTGTCCACGCCCAGTTCGTCGAGCACCCGGTCGATCTCGGCGAGCAGTGCGCCCTGCAGCTGCCACTGGGCCGGGTCCTCCCTGACCCCGGCCAACAGCAGGTCCGCGAGCCGGTCGCGGCTGGCCCGGGCCACGACGAGCTCCCCGGCCAGCCGGGCCTCCGCCGTCTCCGCGTTGGCGCTGACCTGGGCGGTGATCAACTGGGCGAAGCTCTCCACGGCCGTGGCCGTGTGTCCGAGCACCTCCCGCAGCGCGGCCCTGGCCTCGGCCGTGAACAGCGGGCTGTCGGGGCGGGCCTTCGCCAGATCGGTCAGCGTACGGCAGGCCACGCGGAGGACCACCGCGCAGATCTCCAAGGTGTCCAGGCCGGTCCGCAGCACCAGCCGGGAGAGCAGGCCCTCCTTGACCCGGGGGTTGAGGCGGAGGCTGTCCTCGGCCTGCCGGAGGGCGGCGTCCACCTGTGCGATGTCGTTGTCGAGTCGGCGTGCCTCGTGGAGGCGTGCCGCGGCCTCCTCCACCTTGGCGGGTCCGAGGGGCTCCTCGCCGAGGTGGCCCAGCAGTCGGCTCATGCGCGCCGCGAGGTCGGTGATCGCGGCACTTGCCGGGCCGACCCAGACCGGCGGCGCGACCAGGAGGTTGACCAGCATTCCGACGGCTGCGCCGATCAGCGTCTCCAGGACCCGGTCCCATGCGGTGTTCGCGACCTGGGTGACGCCGAGGACCAGCATGGCGCTGATCGCGACCTCGGGGACGAACTCGTCCACCCGCACCAGATGGCCCACGAGCAGGGACGCCAGGATGACCAGGCCCAGGCTCCACCAGGTCAGTCCCACCAGGGCGCTGAAGCCGATGGCGATCAGGACGCCGGCGACCACGGAGTTCACCCTGCGGACGCCCGTGGTCAGCGTGGAGTAGAGGGTGACCTGGACGACGAGCAGTGCGGTCAGCGGCGCCGTCAACGGGGCCGGCTCGCTGCTCAGCCGTAGCGCGATCACGTAGCTGACGACGGCTGCCGCGGTGGAACGCAGGGCCTGGACCGCGACCGGCTCCCGGCGACGGTCGGCGATGCGGGTGATGGTACTGATCATTTCCGGCATACCTGCGCGCATTCCCCGGCCGGAGCCCCGTGACGCAGCCCGAGCTCACCGAATAGCCCATCCGCATGCGGGTCGCCGATCCGTGTCCGCAAGCCTGACCACCACGGCCGGCTGGTCCGCCGCCGCTCGCCCGCGGCCTTCCGCACTCCGCAGGTGAATGTGACGCAGGTCACGCCGTGGCGTCGATGATGTTCCGCTGGCGCCCGGGTCCACCCATCAACGGCACGGAAGTGACCACCATCGAAAACCATCCATCTCGTGAAACGGAGTGCCCCATGACCGACGTGGTGAAGGGTCCCGCCAGCTACTTCCCCTCGATCGCGAAGAAGTACGGCCGCCCGATCGCGGATTGGAAGGACCTCATCCGCTCCTCGCCGCTGACCCGGCACATGGAGCTCGTCTCCTGGCTCAAGTCCGAACACGGCCTGGGGCACGGCCACGCGAACGCCCTGGTCGCCCACACGCTCGCCGAGGGCGGCCGCAAGGACGGATGACCGCGCTTCCCGGGGCGCCGCGCACGGCTGGAGCCGCTCCGGGCGCGCCCGGGAATTGAACGCGTTCAGGCTTGGTGGCAGTATGGCGGCGTGCCGTGTCCTGCGAACAGGCAGCGACGCGCCGCCCGTTCGGCGTGCCTTGAGGGGGGATCGACCGTGGAAGAGAAGCGGTCCTACGGCCGGATACTGCTGGTCTCGGTCCTGGTGGTGTGCCTGGAGGCCGCGCTCGCGGTGGTGGTCGGCGTGCTGTACGCCCTGACGCGGGAACTGCCGCACTTCGACGGCGGCTACACCATGGCCGCGGTGTCCCTCCTGGCCATCGCCCAGCCCGTCGTGGTGGTGGCGTTGGTGCTGTCGCTGGTGGTGCTGCCGGCGGTCGCACTGAGCGACCTCCTCGGGCGCCTGATCGGCGGGCGGGACGCCTGGGGTTGGGTGCCGGTGGCGGTGGGAGCGGTGCTCTCGCCCCTCGCGGGCCTGGCCCTGGTCGGCGGCTGGGAAAGGTCCACCGTGCTCGTGACCTGGTCCGTGTCCACGGCCGTCCTGTCCGTGGCCGCCCTGCTCGGCCGGCCGCGGCGGGCGGGGCTGTTCGGCCTGGTGGCGAAGCGCGGTACGGCGCTCGTGGTGGGGATCGGCCTCCTGGGCTCCTTCCTGCTCTGGACGGAGATCCTGCCCAAGTACCGTCCCCCGTTGATCACCCCGGCCGACGTGGCCGGCACCTGGTCCGACCAGCGGGGCGGGGGATTCACCTTCGAGCCGGACGGCCGGTTGACGGCCACGGGCGTCAGCCAGTTCCGGCCCGGCGACAGCTCCCACGACCTCGTACGGACGTGCTCCGGCCCGGGCACGTGGACCTTCACGCCCGGACGGCGCAACACCTGGGGCCAGCGCGTCGTCACCACGGTGCCGGGCTGCTCGCTGCCCGAGTGGAGGGTGGCCGGCAGGCCCGGGAGCCCGGAGCTGTACCGGCACGTCGGCGATCCGGACACCGGGGACCTGTACGAGCTGAAGAAACGCGGCTGACCCGCCCGCGGGCCCACCTCACCGAGCTGCCCACGTCGCCGGCACGGCAGTCGGTCCGGGGGGTTCAGCCCCGCGGCGGGTGCGTGGCCAGCCAGTGCCGCGCGATCTGTTCCCGCGTGGCGACCCATGCCCCGCCGAGCTGCGCGACGTGCCGCAGGAATCCGTCGAGTACGCGGATGCGGCCGGGCCGGCCGATGATCCGGCCGTGCATGCCGACGCTCATCATCCGGGGGCGGTCGGCGCCCTCGCTGTGGAGTGCGTCGAACGTGTCGACGAGGTACATGAGCATGTCGTCGGCGGTCGTGAAGCCGTGGACGATCAGGAACTTGAAGTCGTTCGCATCCAGGCTGTACGGCACCACCAGGTGCGGGCGGCCGGCGGCCTCGACGTAGAACGGCAGGTCGTCCGAGTAGTCGTCGGAGTCGTAGAGGAAGCCGCCCTCTTCGGCGACGAGGCGCCGCGTGTTCGAGCTGGTCCGGCCCGTGTACCAGCCGACCGGCCGGCGTCCGACGAGCTGCTCGATCGTCGCGACGGAGCGCGCGATGTCGGCGCGCTCGGCTTCCTCGGGCACGTGGCGGTAGTCGATCCAGCGCCAGCCGTGGCTCGCCACCTCCCAGCCGGCGGCGCCCATCGCCCGCGCCGCGACCGGGTTGCGCGCGAGCGCCTGTCCCACGGCGTGGACGGTGAGCGGCGCGCCGTGCGCCGTGAGCGTGCGGTGGACGCGCCAGAACCCGGCGCGCGAACCGTAGGCGAACATCGACTCGGCGTTCAGGTCCCGCCCGCCCACCACGGGCGGCACCCCGACGAGCTCGTGCAGATAGCCCTCGGAGGCGGGGTCGCCGTCGAGGACGTTCTGCTCGCCGCCCTCTTCGTAGTTGAGAACGAGGCTGACGGCGACGCGGGCGCCGCCGGGCCAGGCGGCACGCGGCGGCTCGGCGCCGTACCCGGCGAGGTCGCGCTGATGCTCGGACACGGCCCGCACCCTACCGCCGTACGGCCGCCGCGCCGGACAGGCGGGGCGGCCCGGTCCACGATCGCTCCTCGGACGCCGGCGGGCCACCACCCCGCAGGAAGCCGGCCCACCTCACGACGTTCCGCCTCCTGCGCCAGGACGTCCTGGACGGATACCGCAGGCAAGGACGACGCGGGGAGGACCTTGACCTTGACCTTGGGTCAGGGCCCAGACTTGATCGCACCGCCGCCCCGCACGACGAGCGGGGCGGCACTCCTGTGCAGGGGTTTCGCTTCCTCGCCCACCTGAGGGCGGGGGAAGCCACGAAAGGGATCAGATGACGGGGAAGATGACCGGAGGCGTCACGATCGGCCAGGCGGCGGCATTCGCCGGGGTCACGGTGAAGACCGTACGGCACTACCACCAGCACGGCCTGATCGACGAACCACGACGCGACGCCTCCGGCTACCGACGGTACGGATCGGCCGACCTGCTGCGGCTGATCCAGGTCCGGACCCTGGCTGCCGCCGGCGTACCGCTGGCCGAGGTCGGGCCCCGGGGGGGCGCCCCCCCCCCCCCCGCGGGGGCGCCCCCCCCCCCGCGCCGCCGCAGCACACCACCACCCGACGACACGCCCACGCGCGCGCCCGCGCGCGCGACCCGCC
>NZ_JBHXTC010000015.1:86297-135173 GCF_042677605.1 Streptomyces sp. NPDC127106
GCCCGGGGGGGGCGGGGCGCGGCCCCCCCCCCGCGGCCCCCCCCGCCGGGCCCCCCCCCCCCCCCGCCCCCCCCCCCCCACGGCTCACCGACCGGATAGCCGACCTGACCGCCCGGCGTGACACGCTGCGCCAGCTCGCCGACGCCGACCGGCTCCTGCTGCCCGGCCGCGCCCTCGCCATCCTGGACCGGCTCACCGAACTCGGCTTCGACCCCGACTACACAGCCGGCCAACGGGAAGCCCTGGTGCTGGCCAGGGTAATGGCGCCGGAGGTCTTCGACAGCTTGCTGCCCCAGCTCGAACACCGGCTCGGTGACCCCGAGTACGTCGAGCTGACGAAGCGCTGCCGGGAGGCCGAGAGCTGGCCACCGGACGACCCGCGGATCGAGGAGCTGGCGTCCGCCCTGGCCGACAACCTGCTCGCCAAACCCGAGCTCCTCGCGATGTCGACGGACTTCCTGGCCCAGCCCGACGCCGCCGCACGCTACCGGCTGATCAACTCCCACCGGGGGGACGAATGGCCCACCTCGGCCCGGCTGACCGCGCTGGTCGAGGCCAAGCTCCGCGCGGCCGGCTTCGGTGTTCCGCGCCCCTGACGGCGGTGCCGGCCGCGCGAACGGCCGGCGGTGGTCGCCAGGTGGTCCCGGGAGCGGGCGGCGGGCGGGTCAGCCCGTGGTGTCCTCCAGGGTGCTGTCGGGGATCCAGGAGCCGTGGATCCCGGCGGGCACCCGGTGGGGCAGGTGGACGGTGGCGATCCGGTCGAGGTCGGAGGCGTCGAGGACCAGCAGCTGCGAGGCGTCCTGCTTGAGGTCGGAGACGACGGTCAGGAGATAGCCGTCGTCCTCGGACGTGGCCCGGTCGGCGGGGACGAAGACGGCCTCGCTGGGCAGCCGCGCGTCGCCGGCCCGGTGGATGCGGCGGGCGCCGGTGGTGCGGTCGTACTTGACGATGCCGTAGCCGCCGAAGCCCTTCTCGTCGGGGAAGGAAATGGCGTACTGGTAGCGGTTCTCGGCGCCGAGGTACGCCTCGTTGAGGGTCGGGAACTCCACGGGCAGGTCGTCGATGATCTCCTCGCCGACGGTGCCGTCGGTCAGGTCGACGATCCAGCGGCGGGTGTAGGAGCGGGCGGCGGGCTCGCTGCCCCGCCCGGGGGCGCCGACCCACCAGCTCCAGGAGAGCCGGAAGCCCTCGCGGTCCACGGTGGGGCCTTCGAGGACGATGCGGCCCTGGCCGTCCTCGTAGGCGTTGGAGACGTGCAGCATGTTGCCCGGTTCGACGGAGAACCAGCGGATGTGCCGGGAGCCGTCGCTCCCGCGCGGCATGACACCGATGCGCGCGGGCTGCCGGTCGCTCCAACCGTACGGGATGCCGGAGCGTTCGACGGGGTCGAACGTGACGTTGCCCTCCATGAAGACCACGTGGTGGCGGGTGACGGCGAAGTCGTGCTTGAGCGAGGCGGTGGCTCCCGGAACCTCACTGGTGTGGACGATCTCGCCCTTGGCGTCGGAGACGTAGTACGTCAGGAACGGCGGGAACGGCGAGGACCCGAAGAAGTGGAGCTCCCCGGTCCGCGGGTCCTCCTTGGGGTGGGCGGTCATCGCGCTGCGCAGCTTGCCGTCGAAGTCGTGGGCGCCGACCGTGTCCAGCTCCGGGGTGAGCTCGAAGGGGAGGTTCGCCTCGCACAGGGCCAGGAGGCGCCCGGCGTGTTCGATGACGTGGGTGCCGGCGGTGCTGGCGGTGAGGTCCGGGCCGTTCTCGGTCAGGTAGGGCGCGCCGTCGAGGGCGGGGGTGTGGACCCAGCGGTTGCGGTACCACTCGGCCCGGCCGTCCCGCAGGCGGATGCCGTGGACCATACCGCTGCCCTTGAACCAGTGGGTGGGGGTGACGCCGGGCTTGGGGTTGTGCCCGTTGCGGAGCAGCCGGCCGGTCAGCTCGGGCGGGAGGGCGCCCTCCACGGTGAGGTCGGTGGCGGTGACCTCCTCGACGACGGGGGTGTAGTGGCCGGTCAGGTACGGCTTCGCAGCAGTCATGGCAGGAACCTCTTCCAGTGGGTGTGATGTCTGTTCAGGCGTGCTGCTCGGCACGGGACTTGAGGTGGCCGAGCCAGCTCTCCAGCGAGTCGTGGAGGGCTTTGCGGAGTTCGTCGACCGCGGCCTCGACCGGGTCGCCGCTCCAGGACTCCTCGGTGCGTACGGTGACGTGGTCACCGTCCTGTTCGAACGCCCACACGTGCACGCCGGTGATGCCGGACGCGGGGCCGCCCCAGACGATCCGCTGTCCGGGGACCAGCTCGTGCACGGTGGAGGTGATGTCCAGGCCGCCGGTGCGCCAGCTGAACGAGCTGCCGAGTGCCAGCGGGCCGTGGGGCCGAGCCCGGTCGATGTCCGGATTCCAGGTGGGCCAGGCGGCGATGTCGGTGTGCAGCTCCCACACCGTCGCGAGCGGGGCGTCGATCACGGTGCTCAGCCGGACGATGGCCGGAGCGGTTTCGTCGATGGTGACCACGGGGGTCCTTCCTGTTCGGATGACATGAGTGGGTGGTGCGCGGCTGACCTAGCGGTTCAGCCGCAGTCGGGAGAGCCGGGAGGCTTCCGGGCCGGAAGCCCGGCGGGGGGCCGGGGCGGTGGCGCGCGCCCCGGCGCGGCGGTTGAGGAGCAGCGCGAGGACGGCCGTTGCGGCCAGGACCGCGGACGAGACCGCGAAGGCGGTCCGGTAGCCGGCGGTGAGGGCCTCCAGAGGGAGCCGGTCCCCGGCCGCGTGGGCCGTGACGGAGCCGGCCAGGGTGGTCAGGGCGGCCAGGCCGATGGCGCCGCCGACCTGCCGGGTGGTGTTCACCAGTCCGCCGGCCAGGCCCGCGTCCTGCGGTGGTACGCCGTCCACGGCGAGTGCGGTGAGCTGGACGAAGGCGACGCTCAGGCCCAGCCCGACCAGGACGCTCGGACCGAGGACGTCGGCGGCGTAGCTTCCGTCGGTGCTGATCCGTGACAGCCACAGCAGTCCGGCGGCCTCGGTGAGCAGGGCCGCGGTCACGGCCGCGGTGGCACCGATGCGCCGCGAGACGCGCGGGGCGAGGGAGGCACCGAGCACATGGGCCGCGGCGAGGGGGAGTTGTCCCGCGCCGGTGGCCAGCGGGCCCGATCCGAGGACCTGCTGCTGGTACAGCGGCAGGAAGAAGAACAGGGCGATCCACACGGACCCCAGCAGGGCCATCAGCACGTTGCCCGCGGCGACCCGGCCCGTGGTGAACAGCCTCGGCGGTATCAGCGCGTCCGGCCGGCGGCGCTCGAACACGGCGAAGGCCGTCAGCAGCGCGGCGGCGGCGCCGAGGGCGCCCAGCACCCGGGCGTCGGCCCAGCCGGTGCCCCGTGCCGTGGTCAGGCCCCAGACCAGGCAGGTCAGGGCAAGGGTGACCGTGACGGTGCCCAGCAGGTCGAACCGCCCGGCCCGCTGCCCCGCCGCAGTGCGCGGTACGAGCGCCACCACACCGGCGAGGACCAGCGCCGCCCCCACCGCGACCGAGTGGAAGATCCAGGGCCAGCCCCACGCCTGGGTGAGCGCACCGCCCAGCAGGACCCCGCCGGCCCCTCCCGCGCCGGACACCGCCCCCCACACGCCCAGTGCCCTGCCGCGCCCCGACCCGGACGGGAACAGGGCCATCGCCAGGGCGAGCGAGGCCGGGGCGATGGCGGCGGCACCGAAGCCCTGGAAGGCGCGCGCCGCGATCAGAACGCCGGGGGACGCGGCGAGGCCCGCCGCCAGCGAGGCCACCGCGAACAGGGCGAGCCCGGCGATCAGCACCCGGCGGCGGCCGAGCAGGTCGGCGACCCGTCCGCCCGCCAGGAGCAGCGCCCCGAACGCCAGGCCGTAGGCGTTGACCACCCAGGTGGTCCCGCCGTCAGAGAGGCCCGCCCCGGCCCGGATCTGCGGGAGCGCCACGTTGACGATCGACGTGGCGAGCATGACGGTGAACTGGGCGGCGGCCAGCGCCGCGAGCACCGCCCCCGGCCGGGGAACCCGGGGTGCCGCCCGACCCTTCTGTGTGCGTGCTGCGTTCATGGCGCACACACTCGCGTCGGACGCTGTCCACTCTCCAGGCCGGACGGGGCCGGCCACTGTCCACCCCTGTCCGCACCTGTCCACCCGGCCCTGCCGGCGTCATGCGTCCGCGGCGGCTATCGGGGGTCGTGCAACTCCTGTTGCCACAGGGCATCGCAGAGCAGGTCCAGGCCCTGACGCAGGTGGCGGCGGTACGTCCCGTACGGAAGGCCGAGGCGGCGGGCGGCGGCCTCCTGGGTGGGCGCCCCGGAGAAGTAGCCGGCGGTCAGGGCCTCGCGGGCGCGCACTCCGCGCGGGTCGCGGGCGAGGTCGTCGACGGCCCGGCGCAGCAGGGTGCGCAGCTCACCGACGGGCTCGTCGAGGTCGGCCGCGATACGGGCGCGCATCAGGGCACAGGCGGCGAAGGCGCCCGCGTCGCGCCAGTGCACCAACGCCTCGCGCACGGCCTGGTCGAACGCGGAACGCGAGACGGGCGACGGTCCCGACCGGACGGGTACGGCTTCGTCGGTGGCCGAGACGAACCGCATGAGCCACGCCTCCACGGGTACCTGGCGCCAGTCGACGGCGAACAGCCCGTAGGCGTGCGCACCGACCCGAGGGCGCGCCCCGGTGTCGACGAGCGTTCCCCGGACGCGTTCGGCCCAGGTCTCGGCGTCCCGGAAGACGGCGAAGCCGTATGCGCGCCCGCGCGCCCGGGCGCTCTCCGAATGGGCCCGGGAACTGCTCAGGTCGATGACGCGCGAGGGAACCTGGTACCGCTCGGGGTAGATCGAGAAGCGGCTGATGCCGATGTGCTCGCCGGGTCCCACCGGCGCGGTGGCACCGGTGTACTGCCATGCGGCGGCGACGACCGGGTCGGTGGCCAGGTCCTGGGGGTCGGGAGGGGCCGGCAGGGCCAGCCGGGCCGTGAACGCCACGATCCGGCCCGTGCTCACGAGGCGGTAGACGCTGAAGGCCCGTGGCTGGCGCTGCGCCCAGTAGCGGACCAAGTCCGCGGAGGCGGCGCCCTCGGTGTCCTCGGCCATGCGCAGGACGACGTCGAGGTCGTCCGGGTGCAGCGGGCGGTCGTGCACCTCGTCCTCCCGGGACCAGGTGCGCAGCCTGGCCAGGGTCTTCCCGTCCCGGAAGAGGTAGAACAGCTCGTCGGTGACCGTCCACACCCGGTCCTCGGGGCCCTCGCGCAGGATGCGCAGGTATTCGTCCGTCAGACGCCGGCGCATCGACTCGAAGGCGTTGGGCGCCCGCCAGCGCAGGTCGGCGGCGAGCGTCTCACGGGCGGCGTCGTGCGGGTGGAGCCCTCGGAGCGTGGACTCCATGAAGGGCAGGTCCCGCAGCCACGAGAAGAGCAGATGTGCGTCTTCCCCGGGCAGCACCGCGGCCAGCAGTTCCTCGGAGGTCGAGTGGGCCTGTGCCGCCACCTCCAGGGCACGGCGGTGGGCTGCCGTGGGCACCTCTCCGATCAGCCCCGCCAACAGGGTGCGCAGGACGTCGGCCGAAGGGGCCCAGATGAGCTCCTCCCTGCTGCAGCCCGCCGATCCTGCCGCGGCCGCGAGGGACAGGGCCAGCGGGTTGCCGCCGGCGAAGCGGAGCACCCGGTCCCGCAGTTCGGGTCGGATCCCGGCCGCGACCAGCAGCCGCCGGGCCTGTTCCGTGGAGAACGGCTCCAGCTCGGTGACGTGGAGGAGCCGGTTCCAAGCGGGATCGGTGGTCCACTGCGGCTCCGGAGCGCGCCGCCCGGCCAGCACGACCAGCGCGTCGTCCGCGGCGCGCGGCAGGAAGTGGTGCCACAACCAGCTCTCCAGCCACTGGCAGTGCTCGAAGGAGTCCACGAACAGGACCGTGCCCGGAACATCGAGGAAAGGACCGGCAGCGCGCTCGAAATCGGCCGGGTCCCGGCTGACGAACCGGCCGTCGAGTTCGACGAGCAGCCGGCCCGCCGCGCGGGCACGGTCCGCCAGCCGCCGCAGCAGCGTCGACTTCCCGATGCCGCCCGGCCCGTACACGTAGAACGCGAACGGTGCCTGCGGCTCGCCGGCCAAGGCCTCCCCGAAGCGCCCGAGTTCCTCGTCCCGGCCGATGAAGGCCCGTACGCGCGCTCTGCTCAGTCTCTCCCCGACGGACGCCACGGCGGCTCCCCACTCTCTCGTTCCCAGGTGTCGTGGAGGCGGGTCGCGCCTCCGGGGCGGGCTGTTCCGCCCGAGGTCGTCACGGGGCCGGGGCCGTCACCGACCGGAGCGGTGTGCAGGCCCCGCGCCGCGTCACTTGACGGTGCCGAGGTTCCTGTCGTCGGGGTGGCCGTCGACCAGGAGGGTGGTCTCCTCGACGCGTCGGAAGCGGCCGTCGGGGGCCGTCTCGGCGAAGAGGTAGACCTCGGTGCGAGAGGTGCGGCCGTTGTTCCGGCTGACGGTGACGGTGTGGCGGTCGGCGTAGCGCAGCCCCTCGCGGAGTTCCTCGTGCACCTCGATGTGTCCGCTGCGGACCAGGGTGCGCAGCCGTGCGATGTGCTGGGCGAAGGCGGCCCGGTCGCTCCACTCGCCGTTGGTGCGCTGGCGGTAGTCCGGGGTGAAGTGCCGGTCGAGGGCTTCGTCGAGGTCGAGGCCCGGGGTGAACAGCAGGTCGTTGATGGCACGGGTGATGTCGGTCGATGTCATGGCTGGCCGCCTTCGTCTGGGGGAGTAGGGGCAGATGGGGATCCCGGCTCCTGGAGCCGGGGGTTCAGGGGACCGGTCGCGGGGTGAAGTCCAGCGGCAGGGCGACGGGGCCCCGGGTGTACAGGCCGCTCTCCCGGTACCGGAAGCCGGGGCTGTGGCGGACGCGGTCGAGCAGGGGCAGCAGCATCGCGGCGACGGTTTCGATCTCGGCGCGCGCGAAGGCCGCGCCGATGCACTGGTGGAGTCCGGTTCCGAAGGCCAGGTGCCGGGCGGCTGCGGTGAAGGAGCGGGCGGCGCCGAGGTCCGGGCGGTGGATGTCGAAGGCGTCCGGCGCGGTGAAGGCCTCGGGATCCCGGTGTGCCGCGCCGATCATGCAGAAGACGGTGGCACCCGGCGGCACGGTGGTGCCGGCGAAGACGGCGCCCTGCTCCGCGCGGCGGGGAACGAGCTGGACCGGCGGGGTGTACCGCAGGGTCTCGGCGATCGCGGCGGGCAGCAGGCTCGGGTCCCGGCGGACCTGCGCCATCTGCTCGGGGTGGTCGATCAGATGTTTGAAGAGCAGGGCGAGGGTCTTGTCCGCGGGCTCGGTGGCGGCAGCCAGCACGTTGATGATCAGCGCGATGACGTCGCGATCGCCCAGGGCGATGCCGTCGAACTCGGCGGTGCACAGCTTCGATATCAGGTCCTCGCCGGGCTGGCGGCGCCGCTGTTGGATGAGGGGGAGGAGACGGGCCTCCAACCGCTCGGCGCACTCCAGGCAGTGCCGGCGGCGCTCGGGCGTGAGGCCGAGGCTGGTGATGAACTCGGCGATCCCGCTGTGCCACGCGGCCACCTGCTGCCGGTCCTTCCTCTCCAGACCGAGGACGTCGAGCGTCACCTGGACGGCGAAGGGCTTGCCGAAGTCGTTGACGAGGTCCACACGGCCGCGGGGGAGGAAGGGTGCCATGAGTTCGGCGGCGGTGGCCTGCACGGCGCGCATCTGGTCCTGGAGGGCCCGGCCCGTGAAACCGCGGACGACGATCCCCCGCTTGGCGGCGTGTTCGGCCCCGGTCATCTGGGCGAGGACCCGGCCCCGCATGACGGGCTCGGCCCGCACCTCCAGGATCCCGGTGGTGAATTCCTCGTGGTCGGTCAGGACCCGCTTGACGTCCTCGTAGCGGGAGAGGAAGTAGCTGTCGATCGTCGGCTCGTAGTGCACCGGAGCCTGCTCCCTCAACTGCGCGAAGTAGCGGTAGGGGTCCGCGGCGAAGCCCTCGGAGAGGACGCTGAACGTGTGAGGGAACACGGATGGGGCCTCTCGACGTGCGTGCGGTGCGGGGGAGGGCGGAGCAGGAGGGGAAGCCTCCGGCTTACAGGACGGGCGAACGGCGGTACGGGTTGAGCCAGTTGCACGGCCGAGGTCCGGCGCGGGGGTGGTTTGGCGGGAGGTGTCATGGTGTGCGCGCGAGGAGTTCATGTTCTGTTCATCGCGTATTCTGATGGCATGTGAAATATCACATGCCATACGACGCCTGGGGTCCCCTGGGCGTGCTCACAAGACACGGAGAACCACGATGAACCGCTTAGCCCTCCTCGCGATCGGTGTTGCAGGCCTGACCGCTCTCGCGACCGCCCCTGCCACCGCCGCCCCTGCCGCCGGCGCCGCCACCGGGACCGTGACGTCCTGTGGGAACTCGGGCCTCCAGGCGGGCTTGTCCACCAGGCTGTGCGCGGACGTCACCGGTAACGTCGTCGAGTTCTACGGCCGGGTCGCCCTCGCCGGCCCGCCCTCTCCCGGCAGCCCGGCGCCCGCGCCGAAGGAGCTGTCCACGACGCTGTCCGCCGGCGTCGTGGGCGGCGCCTCACCCGACACGCAGGACATGCGGGTCATCTTCACCTCCACGACGCTCGATGTGCGCGGCCCGGTGAGCACCGCCGCCTGCGGCTCGACCGTCCGCGGCACCTTCGGCGTGGCCTCGTTCCCCTGGGCGGCCCGGCCGGTCGTCCACGAGGTCACGATCACCTGCTGAGGACCCCGGCCGGCCTGTGCTCCGGTGCGAGGGCTGCTTGTACGCCAGCCGGTGCCGACACGGCCACGTCCGGCGCATATGCCAGGACACCGATGAACCGAATGCTAGTGATGTATTGCAAACGCACCGCACACAGGAGGTATGCAATGCGTTCACGTCTTCTCCGGTTCACCGTCGTACTGGGCGCCGCCGCGGCCCTCGGTCTCGGCGGAGCCGCAGCGGCCAGCGCCGACGGCATCGGCAACTCGGGCATCGGGAACTCCGGTATCGGGAATGCCGGTATCGGGAATGCGGGTATCGGCAACGCCGGTATCGGCAATGCGGGTATCGGCAACGCCGGCATCGGCAATGCCGGCATTGGAAACGCCGGCATCGGAAACTCCGGTATCGGCAACTCGGGCATCGGCTAAAGAGTGATACAGAAGGCTCGGCTCGGGGCGTTCTGCCCGTACGGGTGGGGTGTTGCGGGCCGAGCCGTGTGACCGGGCGTGTGGCGCTGCCGCTGCCGCTGCCGCTGCCGCAGCTGCGCGGCACGAAGTGCTCCGCGCGGCTTACGCCGGTGCGCTCGCCCCGGACCCCTCCCGTCGCGCGACCAGCCGGTAGGCATTGGTCAGGCCCCACCGCTGAGCGAGCGGCCGTGCCACCGTCCGGTCCAGCAGGGTGGCGGCCAGCAGCAGCGGAACCCCGGCCAGCAGGGCGGCACCGCGCAGCACGCGGCGCGCCGCCCCGGGCGGTTCCGGCAGCCAGGGCAGGTCCTCGCGCGGTGCCAGCCCGTCCAGGGCCAGCCACGCCGCCGCCACCAGGTCCACGGCGTCGTGTGCCTGGGCGTGTTCCTCCGCCAGCACCGTGAAACCCGTCTCGGTCAGCCGTCGGCGCAGGTTGCCCACCGGCACCAGGTGCAGGTGCTGCGGCTGGAGCCACGGCAGCCACCAGCGGCCCAGCAGCCGGGCCCATCGGCTCTCCGGATCCGGTACGTCGACGACCAGCAGCCCGCCGGGCCGCAGTACGGCCTGCGCCGCCTCCAGTTCGGCCTGCGGGTCGGTCGCGTGCTCCAGGTAATGGAACATGCTGACCACGTCGTACGCCCCGGGCAGCCGCCCCGCCAGCTCCGTGAACGCCCCGCGGTGGCCGTGGCGCACCCGCCCGGCCCCCTGGGCGAGCTCCGCCCCGTCCGACCGGTCGAGGCCGTCGAACACCACGTCGGGCAGGACCTCCCCGGCGCTCGCGCAGAAGTGCCCGTGCCCGGTGCCCACGTCCAGCCACTCGGCCGGGCCGGCCAGGTGCGGCCGCACCGACTCGGCCCGCGCCCGGTAGGCAGCGGTGCGGCCGGCGAACACCCCGCCGAGGCGCTCCTCGCCCAGGCCGTCGTAGAAGTCCCGGTAGTAGAAGGCGAGTCCGCGCTCGCTGAGCCGGGGATTCTGGAAGACGTGCCCGCAGTCGTGGCAGCGGTCCAGACTGAACTCGCCCGGCTTGTGCTGCAGGAGGTCGGTGGTGCGCAGTCGGCCGCCGAGCCGGGCCGAGCCGCACCAGGGGCACCGGTGCTGCCGGGCCTCGAAGAAGACACCGGTGCCCTCCGCGAGTTCCCGCCGGTAGGCGGCGCGCAGCGCGGCCACCCGCGCAGCGCGTTCCCTGCGGCCCGTACGGCCGGCGGCGGGAGGGCCGCCGGTGCCGCGGTCCTCACGCCTGCCCTCTGCCTGCGATGCGGAGCTCATACGGGGTCCTCCTGCCCTGCCAGCCGTTCGAGATGGTCCGCCGCGGCGCTCGCGCCTCCCGCCGCACGGAAGGCGGCAGAGACCTTCGCGGCCGCCGCACGGGCGTGCGGCTCGCCCAGTACGGTGTCCAGCGCCGCGCCGATCGCGGCGGCACCGGCCCGGCCGAACCGGATCCGGACCCCCGCGCCCGCGTCCGCCACCTGTGCGGCGATCACCGGCTGGTCGTCGCGGATGGGCGCCACGACCAGCGGCACCCCGTACCACAACGCCTCGCACACGGTGTTGTGGCCCGCGTGGCAGACCACCGCGGCGGCGCGCTCCAGCAGGTCGAGCTGCGGGATCCGGGGCAGCGCGATGACGTCCGGATCGTCCGTCCGTACGCCGAGCACCCCCTCCGGGTCGGCCACCACGGCCTGGACCCTCCCGGCCCTGGCCCGTACCGCGCTCGCCGCCTCGGTGAGGAAACGCCCGCCGACACCGGCGTTCGCGGTCCCCAGCGTCACCAGCACCAGGGCCCTGCCGGGATCGAGCCGGTTCCAGGGGAACGCGGCGGGGCGGGGCCGGGCGGCCAGCGAAGGGCCGACCCAGCGGACGCGGTCGCCGCCGCGCAGCGCGGGCCCGGCCAGTTCGGGGGTGCTGAAGGCGAGGACGAGGTGGGGGGAGAACCGGGGGTCGCAGGTGCCGCCCGGATGCCCGATCCGGCCGCGCAGGTCCCTCAGCAGGGCGTCGTTCCAGGCGGCGACCCGCGGCATCGAGGCGAGTGCGTCGGCGAACTCCGCCGAGGTCGTCGCCGACGTCGCCCACGCCAGCCCCAGGTCCTCCGCGACCAGCGCTCCAGCGAGCGCCTGCTGGTCGGCGACGACCACGTCCGGCCGGACGACGTCGACCGCCCGACGCACCCCCGGCGCCATGGCCTCGGCGAGCGGGACCAGGAAGCGCTCCCACAGGAAGCGCAGTGCCTCGGGGCCGCGCAGGTCCGGCGGCCGGACGGCGTCGGCCGCGCCCCCGCCCGGCCCGCCCGGTCCATCCGGTCCATCCGGTTCACCCGGCGGGCACGGATGGACTGCCGCGTCCGGTCCGGCCAGACGGTGGATCAGCGTGGGTTCGCCCGCCCAGGCCACCTGGTGGCCGCGGGCGGCGAGCGCGGACGCCACACCCACGAGCGGGTTGACGTGCCCGACCAGCGGCGGCACGACGAACAGGAAGGAACTCACCGGGTGCACCCCTGCGACCCGGCCGTGACCGGCTCCCTCGGGGGCGGGGTCCGGTCGTGGCGCCCGACCCACTCCCGGACCGCGTCCCGCACCCGCCCGGGCGCCTCCACCAGTACCGAATGGCGCAGGCCCGGCAGCAGCACCGTGGTGCAGTGCGGCAGTAGCGCACGCAGCCGGGGTGCTTGTTCGGCCAGGTCGGAGTCCGCACCATAGAGCGCGAGGACGGGGCAGCGGACGGTGCGGATCTGCGCGTCGTCGAGGACGGGGCTGGCCGGGATGTCCCGGGCGATGGTGGTGTCCCGCACGAGCCGCCCGGCGGACTTCGCCAGGCGGGCGGTGTGGCCGCCGTGGTGGGCGGCGATCCAGTCGAGGGCGGCGTTCTCGTTGACGCTCATCTCGTGGCGGACCCGCTCCAGCAGTCCGGCCAGCTTGACCGCCCACGCGGCCGTGGCGGGTTCCGACTCGACCACCACCAGGCTCGCCACCCGCTCCGGGCGACGCCGCGCGAAGGCGAAGGCGACCGTACCGCCGTACGAGTTGCCCACCAGGTGCACGGGTCCGGGCACGTCGAGCCCGGCGAGCAGGGCGTCCAGGTCATCGGTGGCGTCGTCCAGGCCGTATCCGGACGGGGGCCGTCCGCTGCGGCCGTGTCCCCGCTGGTCGTACATGACCACGTCGAGCCCGGCGCCGGCGAGGGCCGGGGCCACGGTGAAGTAGTAGCTGGCGAGGCTGTCGGTGAGCAGGCCGTGCACCAGCACCACCGTGGCCCGCGGCGGCCCGCCGTCCGTCGGTGCGAGGCGCTGCACGTGCAGCCGGACCCGGCCGGTGTCGAGGACGGTCATCGCGGGCCGGCTCCGTCCGCGGCCTTCAGGCACAGGCAGACGTGCTCGACCAGCCGGCCCACGTTCAGCTCGATGATCTCCTCCAGCTCCATGCCGGCCACGAACTCGGCGAAGTTCACCGCACCGCCGTAGCGCTCCTCCAACAGCCCGGCGAGCGCCACCAGGTCGATGCTCTCGAGTTCCAGGTCGCTTCCGAAGCGGGTCCGCATGGTCACCTCGCCCTCCTCCAACTCGTATCCGTCCAGCACCTGTTGGATCATGGAGGTCAGTTCGGCGAGCACCTCCGCCTCGTCGGCGCCCTCGGACGGACTGGGCCGGCTGGTCGTCACGACTCGTTCCCCTCGTCACGGTCGGCGCCCGTACCCGGCGGTTCCGGGTCCGGGCCGTTCGTCCACGCCACGACGTACGCGCGCGGCGGCAGTCCGGGCGGATTGGCGACGCGTACGCAGTGCACCCGGTACACGCGGGCCGGGCCCTCCGACACGTCCGACGCGTCCGGCGCGCCCGACCCCGCCGGCCGGCGGACGCGGACCGTCAACCGGTCTGCCTCCGCGGCCGTCACCGCGATGTCCCTGGGACGGCCCGCGAAGCCGGTGCCCTCGGCCTTGGCGACGGCCTCCTTGGCCGCCCAGAAGCGGGTGAACCACAGGTCCCGCGCCTCCTCGGAGTCCGCCTGGCGAGCCGTCAGGAGCGCGCGTTCGCCCGGTCCGAACGCCGTGTCCAGCGTCGCCCCGGCCGGCTCGGCGATCTCCTCGATGTCGATCCCCGGCCCGGATCGCCCGGGCCGCGCACCGTCCCCGCCCGGTGGATCCGGCGGACCTCCGGCACGGGCGAGCGCGACGCCCGCCTCGGCACGGTGCGCCAACGAAACCTCCAGCGGCGGCAGGGTACGGCCGTGCCGCCCGGTGACCCGGGGCCGTCCCGAAGACTCGTTGTCCACGAGGAGTTCGGCGGGGAAGAGGGGCCCCTCGCCGGCGTCCCACAGCAGGCGGCGTACGGCGTCCTTCGCGGCGATCCGGCCCAGCAGCCACTGGCGGCGGCCGCGCGGGGGCCTTGCGGCGTAGGCGGCACGCTCGGGTCCGCCCAGCACGTTACGCATGATCAACTCGCGGGAGGCCAGGTCCGGCCAGCGCTCGAACACCAGCGACCAGCCGCCGGGCATGGCCACCGACAGCGTGTTGCGGTCGGGGAAACGTTCCACCGGCCGGGTGTGCGGATCGTTGTCGAAGCGGCGGTCCTGCCATCCGGTCAGCTCCGCCCACACCCGGCCCGCCACGCTGAGCACCGCGTCGGCCTCCAGGACCGTGTCCGTGAGGGAGACGATCCGGACCAGGCACTCCACCGGAGTGCCGGGCCGCGGGGACGGGCCGAAGAAGCGCATGTGCCGCATCCGCACGGGGAAGACCACGGTCCGGTCCGTGCGGGTTGCCATGATCCAGTAACCGAGGACCTGGCCGACGTTGTCGAGCAGCGCCCCCGGTGCGGGGGGTGTGGTGAGGGTGGCGCGCACGTGCCGGTCGCCGATGGCGGTGAGCCGGCTCATGCCCTGGTAGGCCGGGCCGTGGAACATCCAGCGCTCGCGGTAGACCTGCTCGGCGGTGTGGTCGGGCTCCCGCTCGGAAGCCGGATCGGGAGGTCCGGGCGGCAGCGGCGGCGCGGGGTGGCAGGCGGCCAGCTCCACGACGGCCCGCGCCTGCGGTCCGAACGACACCGCCACCCGACCGGGCCCGCACGGGGTGACGGCGACCTCGACGTCCACCGGCTCGGATGCCGTCAGCCACCGGTCGAAGCAGGCGTCGTGCACGGCAACGGCCACCTGTCCCGGTACGGACCGCTCCGCCGCCGCCATCATGTGCGCCACGATCGTCGTCGCCGGCACCACCGGCCACCGGTCCGCGACGTCCGGCCAGTCCGCCCGCTGCGGAAAGAAGCAGTGGTCCAGCAGGTACGGCTGCTGTTCCACCGAGACGCGCACCGTCTCGCGCCGGGCGGAACCGGCGGCCGCGGATCGCGGTGCGGCCGGGCCGGACGGGGGTTCCGGCACGGGGCGTGCTTCCGGTAGCCGCCCGCGAGCGGCGGGCACCGGCCCGACCGGGGCCGGCCGTGCGGCGGATCGCTGCGCCGGACGGCGTACGAGCGCTGCCGGACGGGCCGCGGTGAGCAGCGCGGCGGCGGTCTGCGCGGCCTGTGCGGTCTCGTGCAGCAGGGCCGACAGCTCCGCTGCCACGGAGCCGGCCGCCGCCGCCGACGCGGGCGCGGGCGCGGGCCCGGCGGGAGGGACAACCGCCGCCGGGCGCCCGGCGTCGAGCGTTGCTCCGCGCGCGGCGTCCGGTGCGGCGTCCGGCGGGGCGCCCGGCGGGGCGTCCCCCGCGGTGGGAGGGGGCCACGGGGTCAGGGAGGGACGGGCCGACGGCGGCAGGGACACCAGCGCGCCGCCGAGGTCCAGGCGGACCGGACGCCCTTGCCGGAGTCCGACGGAGCCGGGCGGCCCGGCGTGCCCGGATGCGGTCGGGGCGTCCACCGCCTGCGGTCCGGTGGGGGCGCCCGCCGTCCACAGGGCGGTGGCCACCCGCCGGAGCTGGTCCAGCCCTCCGCGCCGGGGCGAGTTGGCGGCCACCACCAGGTGGTCCCGCCCGGCCAGCGAGTCCCCCACCAGGGAGCCGAGCTGCCCGGGCCCCGCCTGGACGAAGACGCGGAACCCCGCCCCGTACAGTGCCTCGGTCAGCAGGCGGAAGCGGACCGGTTCGAGCAGGTGGCGTACGAACAGCTCCCGGATCCCCGCTTCGTCGGCCGGGAACGGCGCCGCCGTGGTGCCGGACCAGACGGGGGTGTGCGGGGCGCGCAGCGGCAGCCGTTCGGCAGCCTCCCGGAACGGCCCGACACAGGGCGCGAGCATCGGGGTGTGGAAGCCGGAGCGGAACGGCAGCGTGCGCACCAGCACACCCTCGGCGCGCAGCGCGGCGGCGAACCGCTCCACCGCTGAGGGCGGTCCGCACACCATGCACTGGTGGGGCGCGTTGTCGTGGGAGACGACCACAGCGGAATGGTCCCCGGCGGCCAGCTCTGCGGCCACCCGGTCGGCGTGCGCGCCCACGGCCGCGTACGCCAGATCGGCGGCCCTGACCGCCTCCGGGTCCAGGGCGGCCACGAACGCGTCCACCGCCTCCTCCTCGTACAGCCCGCCCGCGACCATCGCCGTCCACTCGCCGACGCTGTGCCCGGCGACCGCGTCCGGGACGACGCCGATGCGGCGCAGCGCGGCGTCCAGCAGGCGGCCGACGGCGACGACGCCGAGCCCGTGCCGGCCCAGCTGTCCCGGTCCGCCCGGTCCGGCCGGTTCTCCCCCTCCGCCCGTCCGGCTGCCGGCCGGGGCCGGGGCCGGGGCGGGTGGGGCCGGGGATCGGGGCAGGCCGAACCGGTCGGCGACCTCGTCGACCCGGGGCGCGAACTCGGCCTCCAGGCCGGGGAAGAGGAAGACCGTCCTGCCGGCCCCGGGTGGTGCGCCGGCGCCGAGCAGCGGGTGCGGCCGGAACCACACGTCGCCGCGCCCGTGCCACGGCTCGCCCTTGGCGACGGCCCGCCGGGCCAACGAGAGCCGCTCTGCGGTGGGGCCGACGACGCCCAGCCGTACCGGCCCGGCCCCCGCGGCGGCGCAGGCCCCGGCCGCGGGCCCCGACGCCCCGCACTCGTCGAGGAGGCCGGCCAGGGCGTCGGACGTCGCGGCGGCCAGGAGCAGCACCCGCTCCGGCTCGTCGACCACGGCCCGTTCCCGCGGTGCGGGCGGGGCGGGGAGGCCGGCCGGTGCGGTGTCCGCGCCGGTCGGGGCCTGTTCGAGGACGACGTGTGCGTTGATCCCGCCGAACCCGAACGCGTTGACCGCCGCCCGGCGCGGCCCGCCGTCCGGCCCGGCCTCCCAGGGGGCCGCCTGCGCGAGCGGACGGAAACGGGTCCCGGCCAGCGCCGGATGCGGGTCCTCGCAATGCAGGGTCGGCAGCAGTACGCCGTGGTGGACGGCGAGCGCGGCCTTGACGAGCCCGGCGACCCCCGCGGCGGGCATGGCGTGCCCGATCATGGATTTGACCGACCCGAGGACGGCCCGTTGCGCCGACCGCCCGGGTTCCGCCGGGCCGAACACCTCGCGCAGGGTGGCCAGTTCGGCGGCGTCGCCGGCCGGGGTGGCCGTGCCGTGCGCCTCCAGCAGCCCCAGCGACCCGGGCGCCGCGGGGTCCAGGCCGGCGGCCCGCCAGGCCGCCCGCACCGCTCGGGCCTGCCCGGCCGGATCCGGGTTCACCAGGCCCGAGGTGCGGCCGTCGCTGCTGACCCCGGTCCCGCGGATCACGGCGTAGACCCGGTCCCCGTCGCGTTCCGCGTCGGCGAGGCGCTTGAGCACCACCACACCGGTGCCCTCACCGATGAGGAGTCCGTCGGCGCCGCGGTGGAAGGGGCGGATCCGCTCGCTGGGCGAGAGGGCGCGCAGCTGGGAGAAGACGCTCCACAGCGTGATGTCGTGGCAGTGGTGCACGCCTCCGGCCAGCATCAGGTCGCACCGGCCGGCGGCCAGTGCGGCGACCGCCTGGTCCACGGCCAGCAACGACGACGCGCACGCGGCGTCGACCGTGTAGGCGGGGCCCCGCAGGTCCAGGCGGTTGGCGACCCGGGAGGCGGCGAGGTTGGGCACCAGCCCGATGGCGTCCTCCGGCCGGTCGGGCCCCAGGCGCTCGGTGAACGCCGCCCGCACCCGCTCCAGTTGATCCGCATCCAGGCCCGGCAGCAGCTCGCCGAGCGTGTGCACCAGCTGGCGGGCGGTGCGGACGCGCTGGTCGAGGCGGACCAGGCCGGGGGTGAGGTAGCCGCCGCGGCCCAGGACGATCCCGATGCGGTCGCGGTCGGGCAACCGGTCGGTGCCGCCGGCATCGGCCAGTGCGTTCGCCGCCACGTGCAGCGCGATCAGCTGGTCCGGTTCGGTGCCGGGCACGGACGACGGCATGACGCCCCATCGGGTGACGTCCACCTCCGCGAAGGCGTCCACGAAGCCGCCCCGCCGGCAGTACACCCGGTCGGCCGCCGCCGGCTCCGGTGCGCTGCCGGGGTGGTAGTAGGCGGTGTCCCAGCGTCCGGGCGGGACCTCGCCGATGACGTCCGCACCCGCGCACAGGTTGCGCCAGTACGCGGCCAGGTCGGGCGCGCCCGGCAGCAGCACGGCCATACCGGTGATGGCGACGGGGACCGCGGGGGCTGCCCCGTGGGGAGGGCGGGTCACGTCACCACTCCGAGGCGGTCAGGACGACGGCGCGGTCCGCAGGGTCACCCCAGGCCAGTTCCCGCAGCAGGGCCAGGGCTCCCTCCTCCGGATCGATCAGCCGGACCCCGCGCCGGGCGTAGTGCCGGGCCAGCTCCGGGCCGACCATGCCGCCGTGGCCCTCGGAGGGGGCCCACGGCCCCCAGTGCACGGTCAGGGCGCGCCGACCGGTGCGGGCCGCCCAGGCGGCGCCGTAGACCTCCAGCGCGTCGTTGGCCGCCGCGTAGTCGGCCTGCCCGCGGTTGCCAAGGACGGCGGCGATGCTGCCGAACAGGACGGCGAACGAGGGGTGTTCGGCCTGGGGCAGTTCCTCGACCGCTGCGAGCAGCGCGGCCGCGCCCTCCGTCTTGGTGCCGTGGACGCGGCGGAAGGACGCCTCCGACTTGTCCTCGATCAGTTGGTCCTCGATGACCCCGGCGGCATGGACCACCCCGTCGACGCGGCCGTGCTCGGAGTGGATCTCCTTGACGGCTTGGAGCACGGCGGCTGCGTCCCGGCAGTCGACACTGCGGTACCGGGCCCGGCCGCCGGCGGCCCGTACGGCGTCCAGCGTCGCGGTGATCTCGCGCTGGGCCAGGATCAGGTCGGCGGCGCGGTCGACCTCGGCGGGCGAGGCGCAGCGGCCGCTCCGGGCGAGCGCGCCCCGCAGGGCGGCGCGGTCGGGCGCGGCGGCGGTCACCGGGTCCTCGGGCCCGGCGGGCACTGGGGTGCGGCCGAGGAGTTCGATGCGGCAGCGGGCGGCGGCGGCCAGCACGGCCACGCACCGCGCGGTGATCCCGCGGGCCCCGCCGACGACGAGCACGACGCTGTCGCGGTCCAGCCCCAGCGCCTCCGCCTCGGCGGCGCCCTCGCCGGCCGGTCCCGCGCCGGTGCCGGCGAGCGGGCCGAGCGGCGCCTCGGTGAGCACCGGCGCGAACCGTCCGGCCGACGCGCGTACGACGACGGGCTCGGGGCCGTCCGCGAGCAGCTCCTCCAGTAGCGCCTCCGCCGCCGCCACCGGCCCGGACGGCCCACCCGGATCGAGCGCGACGCAGCGCACCGCGACGTCGGGGTACTCGCGGGCGGCGGACCGCAGCAGCCCGTCCGTCCCGGCAGCCCGCGTCCCGTACCCGGCCTCCCGGGCGACCAGCAGGCGCCGCGGCGCACCGCGCAGGGCGTCCCGTACGACGGTGAACCCGGCCGGCAGGAACGGCGGACCGCCGCCGTCGCCCAGTGCGCTCAGTACGACGACACCGTCCGCAGGGCCGTCGGCCGGCGCCGAGGGGGCCGCCTCCGCTGTCTCTGCCGTCCCCGCCGTCTCAGCCGATGCCACCTGCGCGCCGCGCGCGGTCAGCAGTGCCCGCAGTTCCGCGGCGGTCCCGCGCCAGGTCCCCGCGCCGTCGCCGATCAGCAGCCACCGGGTACCCGAGAGGTCCGCCGTCGTACCGGCCGGGCTCGCCAGCCGCGCCCGCACCACCCGGTACCGCCGGGGGGCGGCCACGACGGGAACCTCCGCCGCCGGCTCCGCGTACGGGCCCGGGGTGGGCTCCGGGCCGTCCGGGACGGGCGGCGCCGGGCTCCCGGATGCCGGGGGGACCTCGCCCTGGGCCGCGGCGGGCGCGGCGGCGGGCATGATGGCGGGCATGGTGGCGGCGACCGGGCCCCCGGCCGGGACCGGCGGCTCCGGGGCCGGGCCGGAGGCCCTCGCGCGGGCCACGAGCCATCGGGCGATCGCGGACGCGGTCCGCGCCCGCGTCAGCTCCTCCAGCTCCGCGTCGTCCAGTGCCGCCGGCACGGGGCCGTCGCCGGAGCCACCGAGGCGCCGCGCGAGTTCTCCCGCGATTTCGGCACGTTTGATCGAGTCCACGCTCAGGTCGGCTTCCAGGTCCAGTCCCGGCTCGACCATGTCCAGGGGGTAACCGGTGCGTTCGCTGATCAGCTCCAGGACCGCCCGCAGTATCGTTTCCTCAGTGAGTTCCGCTGACTTCGGCGCAGGCGCGGAGGCATCCGGTGCACCAGCTCCCGGGACGCCCGCCGGAGGCACCCCGTGAGCCGGCGGGGCCGCGAGCCCCGGTACCCCGGCATCGACCGTCCACCCGGCCCCGTACTCGGGCGCGGGTACCGGCGCCGGCGCCGGAGCGGCACTGCCGGGGACCTTCCCGTCCGGCACGCCGCCGAAGTACGCCAGGAGCACGTCGCGCTGCGCGGCGATCACCTCCCGGCTGCTGCGCAGGAACTCGGCGATCAGCGCGTCCGGTGCGCCGGACGCCTCGTCACCGGGGTTCGTCGTCACGGGAGCCTCCACGACTCGTCGGGCCGGCGCGAGGGCGCCGGGAAGCGGCTCGCCGGACGCGGTCCGGACGAGGTGCCCGTCCACGGTCCAGCCGGGCGCGCGCGGGGCGGCGGCCCGGTCGATGTCCACGGCCTCCCGCCCCCGGAACATCCAGTCGTTGACCACCGGCAGCCCGGAGGCCGCCAGCTGGGCGAGTGCGTCGAGGAAACCCGCGAGACCGCTGTCTGCGCGCGGTTCCACGGCAACGACCGCATGCGGCCGCTCCCCCAGGACCTCCGCGACCAGCCGGGCCAGCACCCTGCCGGGCCCGACCTCGACGAAGGTCCGGGCTCCGGCGCCGTACATCGCCTCGATCTGCGCCGCGAACCGCACCGGCGCCCCGATCTGCGCGGCGAGCTCCCCGCGCACCGCCTCGGGACCGGACCCGTAGGGGAGGGCGGTGCGGTTGGCCCAGACCTCGAACTCCGGTTCCCGCAGGGGTAGTTCGTCCAGGACCCGGCCGAAGGCAGGCCCGGCCGCCGCCACGACCGGGCTGTGGAAGGCGCAGGCCACGGGCAACCGCTTCACCCCCAGCCCGGAGTCCCGCAGCCGGCGCACCGCCGCCTCGACCGCGCGGGTCGGTCCCGACAGGACGCTCTGACGCGGCGCGTTGTGGTTGGCGATGACCAGCCCGTCCGGCAGCGGTGGACCGCCCAGCACCCGCCCGATGTCCTCCGGGGTGGCGGCCACCGCCGCCATGGCGCCGGGGTCGTCACCGGCCGCGTCCAGGATGGCCGCGGCGCGGGCGGAACTCAGCCGTGGCAGCGCTTCGGCGTCGATGACGCCCGCGGCGCACAGGGCGACCAGTTCGCCGTAGCTGTGTCCGGCCGCCATGTCGGGCCGGATCCCGCAACGGGTGAGCAGTTCGTACGCCGCCAGCTCCACCATGCCCAGCGCCGGCTGCGCGGCCCGCGTGTCGGTGAGCGCCCGCCGCGCCTCCTCCCGGGCGGCGTCGTCGAAGGCGGCGGGCGGGTACAACGCCCCGACGGCCCCGCCGTCCGTGTCGGCGCCGAGGAGCCGGCCGAGATCGGGGAAGGCGGTGAAGAGGTGGGCGGACATGCCGGGCCGCTGACTTCCCTGCCCCGGGAAGAGGAAGGCCGTACACCCGGGCCCCTCGCTCCCGTCGGCCGCCCGGTACACCCCGCCCGCGGCACCCGCGGCACCCGCGGCGACCCCCGCAGCCGCAGCAGCCGTAGCCGCAGCAGCCGTAGCCGCAGGCCGATCTGCTCGCGGGCCCGCATCCGCCCCGTCGTCCGCCTCCACTGCCACCCGCAGCAGGCGGCACAGGTCCTCGGTGTCGCCCGCGGCGAAGGCGATCCGGACGCTCCCGCGGGCCCGCGCCGCGCGGTGGGACGCCGTCGCGGCCAGGTCGCGCAGCCGCCACGGGGCGTCACCGCGGACGGCCGCGTCGGCCAGGTCCAGCAGCCCTGCTGCGGCGCGCCGGGCGGCCGCCTCGTCGGTGCCCCGGAACAGGAACAGCTCGGCCGGCCACACGTCCCGGGCATGCGCCGGCGGCGGCCCGTCCCCCTGGTGGGCGGCCAGTACCGCGTGGAAGTTGGTGCCGCCGAAGCCGAAGGCGCTCACCCCCGCGTACCGCCGCTCCGGGGCGGCCGGCCACGGCAGCGCCTCCCGGTGGAAGACGAAGGGGCCGGCCCCGGCCCGCCAGGCGGGGTTCGGTCTCTCCAGGTGCAGGGTCGGCGGCCGCACCCCGGTGTGCAGGGCCAGCGCGGCCTTGATGAGCCCGGCCAGCCCCGCCGCGCACTTCGTGTGCCCGATCTGCGACTTCACCGAACCCACCACGCAACTCCCGGCGCGGGCCCCCGCCTCGCCGAAGACCTCCGTCAGCACGCCCAGTTCGGTGCGGTCGCCGACCACGGTCCCGGTGCCGTGGGCCTCCAGCAGACCGACCTCGGCGGGGGAGACGCCGGCGGCCCGGTACGCGCGTTCCAGGGCGGCGCGCTGGCCGTCCGGCCTGGGCGCGGTCAACCCCAGGGAGCGCCCATCGCTCGAAGCGCCGACCCCCTTGATCACCCCGTACACCCGGTCCCCGTCCCGCTCGGCGTCCGCGAGGCGTTTGAGGACGATGCAGGCGACGCCCTCGCCGAGGGCGATGCCGTCGGCCGCGGCGTCGAAGGCGCGGGAGCG
This sequence comes from Streptomyces sp. NPDC127106, assembly GCF_042677605.1. Lineage (NCBI taxonomy): Bacteria > Bacillati > Actinomycetota > Actinomycetes > Kitasatosporales > Streptomycetaceae > Streptomyces > Streptomyces sp. NPDC127106. The sequence goes on from NZ_JBHXTC010000015.1 coordinate 108,537, forward strand.
GCCGGTCGGGGACAGCGCGTGCACGGAGGTGAAGAGGGCGTAGTCGTTGACGCCGTTGTGCAGGTCCGCGCCGCCGCACAGCATCACGTCGCTGGTGCCGAGAACGAGCTCCTTGCACGCCACGTCCACGGCCGCCAGCGAGGAGGCGCAGGCGGCGTCCACCGTGTAGTTGGGGCCGCGCAGGTCCAGGCGGTTGGCGACCCGGCCGGCGACGACGTTGGCGAGCACGCCGGGGAAGGTGTCCTCGGTGAGCCGGGGCAGCTGCTCGTCCAACCCGGCGGGCACCTGCCCGTAGAAGGAGGGCAGCACGGCCCGCAGCGTGGTGGCGTTGGACAGGTCGCTGCCGGCCTCGGTGCCGAACACCACCCCGGTCCGCGAGCGGTCGAAGGCGCGGCCGTCCGCACCGTAGCCGGCGTCCTCCAGGGCGCGCCGGGACGCTTCGAGCGCGAGCAGCTGCACCGGTTCGATGCTGCCCAGCGACGCCGGCGGGATGCCGTAGCGCAGCGGGTCGAAGGGGATGCGGGGCAGGAACCCGCCCCATCTGGACGCGCTGGCGGGGGCGGAGCCGTCCGGGCCGGGGGAGCAGTGCACGTCGGGGTCCCAGCGCTCCGGGGGCACTTCGGTGACGGCGTCGCGGCCGTCCAGCACCTGCGCCCAGAAGGCCGCCAGGTCCGGGGCCTGGGGGAACATGCAGGCGATGCCGACGATGGCCACGTCCAGCGGAGCGGGCGCCTGGGGGCCGGCCCCGCCCGGTTCCCGGTCCTGCCCGGCCCGCAGGGCGGCGCGGCGCCCTTCCAGGAAGGCGGCGGCCCCGTCGGTGACGGCCGAGTGCAGCGCGGCGATGCTGGTGGTGGCATCGCGCAGCACGGCCACCTGACCGGCCATGAACATCCCCTCGGCGTACTGCCGTTCCTCGTCCACCGCGGCCAGCGCACCGGTACCGGTGCGCTCGACGCCCTTGCTCGCCAGCCGCAGCCGGCCCACGTTCAGGCGCTCCAGCCGCTCCCAGACCTCGCGGTCGGGAACGCCGTCCGCGCGCAGGCTCGCCGCCAGGTCCCGGAAGCCCTCGCTGAACGGGCTCGGCACGCACCGCGTGGCGTGCCCGGGAGCCGTCCGCAGCAGCGCGGTGCCTTCGGCGGCCAGCACCTGCCGCTGGAACAGGGGCCGTACGGCGCCGTGGGCGACGGCCTCCCGGGTGAACAGGTAGGCGGTGCCCATCAGCACGCCGACCGCACACCCGCGGGCGGTGAGCCGTGCCGCCAGGACCGCCACCATGGCGGCGGAGCGGGCGTCGTGCACACCGCCTGCGAAGAACACCTCGATGTCGGGGGCGGAGCCGGGATCCTGCGTCACGTGGTCGAGCAGGACGCCGGTCTGTGCCTCCCACAGCGGAAAGCTGTTGCGCGGGCCCACGTGGCCCCCGCACTCGGCGCCTTCGAAGACGAACCGGCGCGCGCCCTCGCCGAGGTACTGGCGCAGCAGGCCGGGGGAGGGCACGTGCAGGAAGGTCCGGATGCCGTCGGCCTCCAGGGCCCGGGCCTGCGAGGGCCGGCCCCCGGCGATGACGGCGTGGCTGGGCCGGTGCGCGCGCACCGCTTCGAGCTGTGCGGTACGGGTCTCCTCCGGCGCGAAGCCGAGGATCCCCACCCCCCAGGCGCGGCCCTGGAGCGCCGCGGCGGCTTCGGCGAGCAGGGCGTCGGCCCGCTCACGTCCTGCGAGCGCCAGGGCGAGGAAGGGCAGGGCTCCGCCGTCGGAGACCGCGCGGGCGAAGTCCACCCCGTCGCTGACCCGGGTCATCGGGCCCTGGGCGACGGGCAACAGGGTGCCCAGGGCCCGGCTCATGGGTGACCCGGCGCCGAGGCTGCGGGCGGCGGTGTCGTCCTCGGTCGCGTTCCGGACGGCTTCGGTGACGGCGCGGACCGTGCCGGCTGCGTCCCGGTGGCGGTCGGCGAACCGAGCGGCGAGGAAGGCGTCCTGCCCGACCGGCAGCAGCTGGTCGTCCGGGTCACGCGCACCCAACAGGCCGGCGATCCTGTCCGCGTCGTCGGGCAGGTCCGTGACCGGCAGGGCGCCGGGACCGCGGCGGTGCAGGAAGCGGTGGCCGCCCAGCACGGTGGTCTCGGAGCCGTCCACCGACCGCAGGACGGTCGCCACGGACGCGGGGAGCGCCGACTCCGCGAGGAGGGCCAGCTGGGTGTCGAGCACCACTCCCGCGGCTCCGCCCACGACGGCGGCCGCGGCCGTGTCCGGCGCCATGCCCCCGCAGGCCCACACGGGCGGCCCGTCGGGGCCGGTGGCGTCGAGGAGCTGCTGCAGCAGCACGAACGTACCCAGTTCGCCGATCCGGCCCCCGGATTCGCTGCCCCGGGCGACGAGGCCGTGCGCGCCGTCGTCCAGGACGGCCCGGGCTTCCGCCAGGCCGGTGACCTCGGCCAGCACCCGCACGCCGGACGGCAGGTCGCCGCACCGCACGGTCGCCCCGACACCGAGGAGCACGGTCCGAGGCCCGTCGGGCCCGGCGAGCAGTCCGGCCATGTCCCCGGGGTGTAATCGGCACCGCGGCCCGATCCGCACCCCGTACCGGCCGGGGAGCCATCGCCGCAGGTCGCGGAGGGCTTCACGGGCCGCCCGGTCGCCGGGCCCGAGGTCCAGGACGCCGAGTCCACCGCCGCGGGTGACCGCGGCCGCGAGGCGGGCGTCGGGTTCGCCGAAAGGGGTCAGGCCGATGACTCGCTCTACCGACGTCATAATTCTCCGAATGTGCGATGGCGTTGCCCGGTGGGGGGATTTCGGCCATGACTAAGGCCGCGGGAAGGCACGAGGTCGCGCGGGCCCGGAACGGGAATTCGGGCCTTTCGGTGAACGAAGCGAAACTAGCGCCAAGTTACTGAAGGGTCAACGCTGAGTCGCTGATCCGGACGCCATGGCGCCGAACCGGCCACGAGAGCTGGAGGTCGCCGGGAGAAAACCATGCGACCGCGCCCCGCGAATTGAACGGCGCAATGACGTCGTTCCCGAGCGGCGCGGACGATCGAAAGTACTGGTCAGTAGCGTCAGAGGTCGCCGGGCCCGCTCCGGCGCGACCCACGGATGTCCGAAGACCGCCGCTGCTCCGCCGCGGGGCGGACTCCGAGGTGGCCGGAAGCTGGAAGCCGGACGCGGTGGCGGGCGGCGACGGCGGGTCCGCCCGGACCTGATGTTCGCTAGTGCATCGTGAAGTGACGTAGATGTGTGCGTCGTTCGAAGAGTGTGATCGTTTCGAGGTGCTGACGAGGAGATCTCCTTGAGAAACCTTGTCGAACACGGCTGACGGCCCGGGCGGCCTTGAATCGCCTCTGCGAATCGGTCAGGGTTTCGAACCAGCCCCAGAAGATCCTTCGGCTCCAACGGGGTTGCACGACAACGCTTTGACGCCCCACACGTCAACACAAGGAGAACCCTCCTCATGTCAACTCACGGGCAGGCCCGCGCGCGTTCACGCGGCCTCCGCATCCTGGCAGTGACCACGGGAGTCGCCACCACGGCCGGCCTCTGCATGCTGTTATCACCCTTCGCCGGCGCAACCGCGCCCGCCGAGGGCACGGTGTACGGGCTCGGCGCCCCCGGAGCGCTCCCCGGCAGCTACATCGTCATTCTCGACCGGAACGCCGACAAACAGGCCCTCGCCAAGAAGTACGGCGGCGAACTCAAGCGCACGTACACGTCCGCGGTCAACGGCTTCTCCGCGGCCGGGCTCTCGGAGACCGGAGCCAAGCGCCTAGCGGCCGACCCGGCGGTGGCCAAGGTCGTCCAGAACAAGAAGTTCTCCATCAACGCCACCCAGGACGACCCTCCGTCCTGGGGCCTCGACCGCATCGACCAGACGGAGACGGCCGGGGACAAGAAGTTCACCTACCCCGACGCGGGCGGGGAGGGCGTCACGGCGTACGTCATCGACACCGGCGTCCGGATCACCCACAAGGACTTCGGCGGCCGGGCCGAGCACGGCTTCGACGCCGTGGACAACGACCAGAGCGCCGACGACGGCAACGGGCACGGCACGCACGTCGCCGGGACCATAGCCGGCCGGTCGCACGGGGTGGCGAAGGCCGCGAAGATCGTCGCCGTCCGCGTCCTCGACGACAACGGGTCGGGCAGCACCGAGCAGGTCGTGGCGGGGATCGACTGGGTGACGCAGCACCACAGCGGCCCCTCCGTGGCGAACATGAGCCTCGGCGGCGGTGCCGACGAGGCGCTCGACGAGGCGGTGCGCCGTGCGATAGCGGCGGGCGTCACCTTCGGGGTCGCCGCGGGCAACGAGTCGAGCGACGCCGGACAGGGCTCGCCCTCCCGCGTCCGGGAGGCGATCACCGTCGCCTCCAGCACCGCCGCCGACGCCCAGTCGTCCTTCTCCAACTTCGGCTCCGTCGTGGACCTCTACGCACCCGGGTCGGACATCACCTCCACCTGGAACGACAGCGACACGGGCACGAAGACGATCTCCGGTACGTCCATGGCGACCCCGCACGTCGTGGGGGCGGCCGCGCTGTACCTGGCCGGTCACAAGGGCGCCACCCCCGCACAGGTCGCGGAGGCCCTGACCGCGGCCGCCACCCCGGGGAAGATCACCAACCCGAGCAGTGGTACGCCGAACAAGTTGCTGAAGGTATCCGACCGGTAGCCGGATCAACCCCCGTGGCCTGATCCGCCCGCACGAGCACCGAGGCCGCCGCACCCGAGGGGGGATGCGGCGGCCTCGGCCGGCGCGGGCGGCCGGTGACGGTGGTTCAGGAGCCGGTGGCGCGGGCGGAGCCGGTGCTCGTGCCGTTGGGGTTGCCCAGGAAGCAGGTGATCGAGCGGTCGCCGAGGGTCCAGCTGCTGGCCTGCGGGTAGTAGAAGAACACCTCCAGCGTCTTCGGGAGCTTCGCGGCGTTGCCCACGTAGTCGGTCAGTGCCTTTCCGCCGCACTTCTCCTCGGCGGTCGCGGCGACCTTGTCCGTGCCGGGGAACGGGCCGTCGTCCAGGTCGAAGACGGCGTACGCCTCACCTTCGTGGTGCTGGTCGCAGGGCACGGTCCGCACCGAGAAGCGGGCCTGGGTGCCCTCCTTCTCCTGGGTCTTCGCCAGATCGTCATCGGTGTTGAAGCAGTCCCCCTTGCGGATGTCCTCCACCTCGCTGGAGCCCGGGGTGGTGACCTGGCCGCCGGTGTCGCGCCGCGGCGCAGGGCCGTCGTCCAGTGCTCCGGACAGCCCGAGAACCAGCATGACCGCGGTGAACGTCAGCGTCACGGCGTGGATGGCGATGGCCGCGATGGCCAGCCCCCTGCCCTTCTCGCCGTTCTTGCGGATCTGGGAAAGGGCGATGAAGCCGAGGATCAGCGGGACGAGCGGCACCGCGCAGACGAGCGACATCACGAACGCCACGACGGCGGGCACGTTGGTCTTCTGCGGCGGCGCGTACCAGCCCTGCGGACCGCCGTACGGCGCCGCCTGTCCGGGCAGTCCGGGATGTCCCGGCTGGCCGGGCTGCCCGTACGGCCCCGGCTGCGGATAGGGCGGTGGGGACGACGGTGGCTGCGGGGGTATCGACATGCGTGTGGTGCTCCTCGCGAGAGGGTGGGACGTGACCAGCAGCCGGGCGGTGACGCCGCCGGGTGGGGGACTGATGGGCGGATGATGTTCGGATCGGCCGCGCCCCAGTATGCCCCGGCCGCGCGCAGGGCCCGGCGCCCGGTCGCCCGGTGGGTACGGGTCGACGATGCGGCGGTCCGAAGCCTTCGACGCGTTGTTCGGGTTGCGCCACGGGTCGAGCCTAGACCGCGGGGCGGGCCGCCTCGCGGCTGATACGCCCTGCCTGCCCCGGGAGATGACCGCCTCGCCGTACGCTGCCTATATGCTTTAGGTAATCTCCTAAACATCATAGGCGTTGCTTGGGGAGGAGATGCGCATGGCGGGACGTGTCGGTCTCACGGCGGACCGGTTGGTGCGTGCCGGGGCGGAGCTGGCGGACGAGATCGGCTTCGAGCACGTGACGCTTTCCGAACTCGCCCGGAGGTTCGACGTCAAGGTGGCGAGCCTGTACTCGCACCTGCGCAACTCCCAGGACCTGAAGACCCGGATCGCACTGTCCTGCCTGGAAGAACTCGCCGACCGGGCCGCCGACGCCCTCGCCGGGAGGTCCGGCAAGGACGCCCTCGGTGCGTACGCGGACGTCTTCCGCGACTACGCCCGACAGCACCCCGGCCGCTACACCGCGACCCGGTTCCCACTGGACACCGAGACCGCTCTGGCGAGCGCCGGAGTACGCCACGCGCGGATGACGCGGGCCGTTCTGCGCGCCTATGGCCTGGCGGAACCGGAACAGACCCACGCCGTCCGCATGCTCGGCAGCGTCTTCCACGGCTACGTCAGCCTGGAGAGGGCCGGCGGCTTCAGTCACGGCCCACCCGACAGCCAGGAAAGCTGGGAGCGCATCATCGATGCCCTCGACGCCCTCCTGCGCGACTGGCCCACCCCATGAGCGCCCACCCGCAGTCCACCCCGCACCAAGCCGCAGGAGCCCGTGCCATGCACTCACATCCCTTAGATCCCTCAAAGTCCTCCGAACCCCTCATGCCGAACTGGGTCACCACCCCCCTCACCGACGCCCTGGTGCGCGGCGCCATCGAGCTGGAGCGCACCGCGCGCGGACTGCTGCCGCACCGGCTGCCCGCCCGGGCCCGGGCCCAGTGCACCGACGGACAGCTCGCCATGGCCGAGGCCCAGCCGTCCGGCGTACGCCTCGCCTTCCGCACCCGGGCCACCGCGGTCGAACTCGACACGGTGCCCACCAAGCGCGTCTACCTGGGTGCCCCGCCCATGCCGGACGGCGTGTACGACCTGCTGGTCGACGGCAGACTCACCGCACAGGGCAGCGCCGACGGCGGCAACACCCTCGTCATCGACATGACGGACTGGAGCACCGAGCACCGCCCCGGCCCGCCGGCCGCCGTCCGCTTCGCCGATCTGCCCGCCGGAGCGAAGGACGTCGAGATCTGGCTGCCGCACGACGAGACCACCGAACTCGTCGCGCTGCGCACCGACGCCCCAGTGGAGCCGTCGCCCCGCCGCGACCGTCCCGTCTGGCTGCACCACGGCAGCTCGATCAGCCACGGTTCCCAAGCGGCGAGCCCCAGCACCACCTGGCCCGCCCTCGCCGCCTCGCTCGGCGGCGCGGAGCTGCTAAATCTGGGGTTCGGTGGCGGCGCGCTCCTCGACCCGTTCACGGCCCGCACGATCCGTGACACCCCCGCCGACCTGATCAGCATCAAGATCGGGATCAACGTGGTCAATTTCGACCTGATGAGGCTGCGGGCCTTCGGCCCGGCCGTGCACGGCTTCCTCGACACGATCCGCGAAGGCCACCCGACGGCACGGCTGCTCGTCGTCTCGCCGATCCTGTGCCCCGTACACGAGGACACCCCGGGTCCCTGCGCGCCCGACCCGGATTCCCTCGCCACCGGGCAGCTGAAGTTCCGGGCGACGGGTGACCCCCGTGGGGTCGCTGACGGAAAACTGACCCTCGCCGTCGTCCGGGACGAGCTGGCCCGTATCGTCCGCGAGCGCTCCGCCGACGACCCGAACCTGCACCACCTCGACGGACGCGAACTGTACGGACCGTCGGACGAGGCCGCAGTGCCGCTTCCCGACAACCTGCACCCGGACGCCGCGACCCACCGCCTCATGGGTGAACGCTTCGCACGGCATGCCTTCAACCCCGGCGGCCCCTTCGCGTAACCCACCGGTCCGCAGCGCGGGAGCACGCCCCCGGGTACCGTCTAGACGGCCGTGGCGTGCGGAAGCCCCGCCAGTCGAAGCGGACCGGCGGGGCTTCGAGGGCGTCAGACCATGAGCAGGAGCCGCGTGTGCGGAACGAGCTTCCGGTTCACACTGGTGCTCTGCACGAAGATGGTGAAGTCGTCGTTGTGGTCCGGCTTGACGCGGACCTCCGAGTCCGGCAGGCCGAGCAGGGCGCGGGCCTCCGGCCCCGTGTACACCCGGTCCGTCTTCTTCTCCAGGACCGCGATCTGCTTCCGTGCCTGGACCTTCTCCGACTTGCTCAGCTGATAGAACGCACAACCGGTGCGGTAAGTGTGCCCGCATTCGGTGACCCAGTCCCGGATCGCCGTTTCGCGAGCCACGGGAATCAGCTCGTACTCCGACGGATTCACCGGGGTGAGACCGGCCGCCTGGATGGTGTCCTTGTTGACTGCCTCTGCCCCCGTGGAGAACACCGCCCGCGATCCCCGGATGCCCTTGGTGCGGCCCACCATGAATTTCTCGGTGGCCTGCTGGATGACCTGCCCGGCCTCCTCCAGACCCTGCGTGCTCGTGGCGTCCCAGATGGCTATGTTGTCCTTCGGGAAACCGCACTGCATGGCCTCGCGCTTGCCCATCTGGTCCGGCACGAGGACGGCCAGCGTCCAGTTGTCCCCCTGCGTCTCGATCATCGTGGCCACGGACTGCACCAGTTCCCGCTGGTTCCTGGCAGGGGCGTCCGGGGAGCGATGGCTTGCGTTCTCCTGCCCGTCGGTCAGCACGAACGTCAGGAAGCTGTGGTCGCCGTACAGTTGGGCCGTCTGGGCGAGCTCCCGCTGCGACTTGAGCGTGGCCGCCAACAGAGCCGTCATTCCACCGACCCGGTACAGCTCCTTCAAGGACGGCATGCGCAGCACGTCCTTGTCGTAGATGACGCATTCCACCTTGTCCGCGAACACGTACACCGTGACGCGGGTTTCCTGGTCCAGTTCCTGCGACCGGCGGGCCAGATAGGCAATTTGCTGGTCCGCTACTTCGACGACCTTGCCGCTCAGCTGTGACATGGACGAACTGGCGTCCAACACAAGAGCAACGTGATTGATGTAGTTCTGGTTCCCGGACATGAACGCTCCCCCTTTTCCGACTTGATGCTCCGATCCTGCCACCCACCACTGACAATCGGTCGCCGAGCAGGGGCAGCGCCGGTGGTCACCGCATCCGCTCGGTAGCAGGGGTCCGTCGACACGCAGTGGTGGGGCGATCTCCTTGAGGCGCACTGCGACGCCGGGTTCACCACGCGGCTGGCGGCACTGGGGGACCGATTGGGGCATCCGGTGCAGCAGGTCCGCGCCCGTGTCTGAACCGGCCCACCGGGCCGGTCACCTGCCGTGCAGGAAGAAGCGGGCCGGGACGAAGAGCTCGTGGCCGGTCAGGAAGCGGACGCGCACCCCGGACTCCGTCCACGTGGTGGTGTCGATGCCCTTCGAGCCCAGAGCGGTGTCCACGTCCACCCAGTGTCCGTAGGAGAGGCCGGAACCCCTGCCGATCACCATCCGGTAGGAGTCCCGACCGGACAGGCTGTGGCGGTGCACCAGTCCCAGGAAGTGCGGCGACCCGTCGTCGTAGGCCAGGGACGAGGGAGCGCTGCTGCGGTACGTCACCTCCGTCCGCGGCCACCACAGAACGGTCATGAGCGCGGCGGTCAGCAGCGCCCCCGCCACCCCGCCCAGCAGGAGCCTGCCGATTCCGGCTGTCCGGCGGGGGCGTTCGGTCCGGCCGGGTCGGTCAGGGGTTGACGTCTGAGCGGTTGACGTCTCGATGATGCCCTCCAGGGTCGGCGTTGCTCCGCGCCGTCGGCCGGAGATGACTCTGCTGCGCAGGACGCGGAACCGGGCCGATCGGTTGTCATCCGTGCTGCACCGGTCGGGCAGGGCTCGTCCGCACGACCCGTTGGTTCACGGGGTCAGGACGATCTTGCCGGTGACCGTGCCGGACTCGGCCAGGCGCAGCGCGTCGGCGGCGCGGGTGAGGGGGAGCTGAGCGGCGATGCGGGGGGTGACTTCGCCGCGGCCGGCGGCGGCGAAGACCTCCGTCAGGTCGGCTCGCAGGCGGGCGCGGAAGGCGGCCTTGCTCAGGGCGCGGCCGGCCCAGATGTTGTAGAAGGAGGCCCGGCGGCCGTTGGGCAGGGTGTTCCACAGCAGCGTGCGGGCGAGGATCTTCAGTACGGGCAGCTGCTTGGAGCCCGTGTCGTCACGGGTGGAGGCGCTGCCGTAGGCGACCAAGGCGCCGCCTGCGCCCAACAGGTTCCAGGAGTCGGTCACGCTGCGGCCGCCGAGGTGGTCGAAGACCGCGTCCAGACCGCCCGGCGCGAGCTGACGGACCCGTTCCGCGACGTTTCCGGCGCGGTAGTCGACCGGGAGGACACCCAGCTCCCGCAGGGCTTCGTGGTGCCGGGCCGAGGCCGTGCCGATCACCGTCGCGCCCGCCGCCCGGGCCAGCTGGGCCAGGACCGAACCCACTCCGCCGCTCGCACCGTGCACCAGGACGGTCTGCCCGGCGCGCACCCGGGCGGTCCGGTGGAGCATCTGCCAGGCGGTGATGCCGTTGACGACCAGCGTCTCCGCCTCGACCGCGGTGAGGTGGTCCGGCACGGGTACGACGTCCTCGGCGTCGACCAGGACGTGGCTGGCCCAACCGCCGACCTTCACCAGTGCGGCGACCCGCCGCCCGACCAGGCCCGGGTCGACTCCCGCCCCGGCCGTCACGACCCTGCCCACCAGGTCGTACCCGGGCACGAACGGGAACGGCGGCTGGTCGTAGTACCGCCCGCGGCGCATCTGCTGCTCGGCGAACGAGACCCCGGTCGCCTCCATGGCGACCACGACCAGCCCCGGGCCCGCCTCGGGCACCGCCCCCCGCCGGACCTCCAGGTCCTCCGGCGCCACGATGCCCGGCAGCACGACCTCGACGAGACCTTCGTCATCCATGACCGAACCCTTTCGGTGGAGGTGATTGCGTTCGTTAGAAGTTATAACGCCAGCGGTTGATGAGAGTCAAGAAGGAAAGTGATAGCCTCTAACTGTCGTTGGATGCACAGCTGAGAGGCAGGGCCGTGGCCGAGCCGGACGCGAAGACCCCGCGCGAGCGATATCGCGCCCAGGTGAGGGACGAGATCAAGGGGCACGCCTGGGCCCAGATCGGCGCGGCCGGCGCCTCCGCCCTCTCCCTCAACGCCATCGCGAAGCAGATGGGCATGAGCGGGCCCGCCCTCTACCGGTACTTCGCCAACCGCGACGAGCTCATCACCGCCCTCGTCAAGGACGCCTACCGCAGCCTCGCCGACCTCTTCCGCAGCCGCGCCGAAGCCGGCGCCGCCGACCTCCGCGGCCTCGCCGACGCGCTGCGCCAATGGGCCCTCGAAGACCCACAGCGGTACTTCCTGGTCTACGGCACCCCCGTTCCCGGCTACCGGGCGCCCGAGGACACCTCCCGCATCGCCTCCGAGATCATGGCCGTCCTGCTGGACGCCTGCGACGCCGAGGGACCCCTGCCCGCAGCCGCCGAGCCCCTCGACACCGACCTCGCCGAACATCGCGCCCGGGCAGGTGAACACCCCGCCCCGGCGCCCGCGCTCCGCCGGGCCCTCACCTTCTGGAGCCGCCTGCACGGCGTGCTGTCCCTGGAACTCGCGGGCCACTTCACCGGGATGGGATTCGACCCCGCCCTGCTCTACACCGCCGAGACGCAGACCCTCCGTGTTGGGCGCGCCTGACCGTGAAGCACGTCGGCGGGGCGCATGGTGGCGGTCATGGGCATGGACGTGGACGCGGTGGTCGCGGAGTTGTACGGGCTGCGGCCGGGCGAGTTCATCGCTGCTCGTGACGCGTACGCCGCCCGGGCGCGCCGGGAGAAGGACACCGCGGCCGCGCGCCGCATCGCCGCACTGCGCAAGCCGACCCTCGCCGTGTGGACGGTGAACGTCCTTGCTCGGGCCCGCCCGGAAGAAGCCGAGGCCCTGCTCGATCTGGGCGGCGAGCTGCGGCGCGCACACCGCGAACTCGACGGCGCCCAACTGCGTACGCTCTCCCGCCGGCAGCACCAAGTGATCGCCGGCCTCGCCCGGGATGCGGCGACCCTGGCGGCCGCCGCGGGAGAACGCGTCAGCGATTCCGTCCAGAGGGAGGTCGAGCAGATCCTCCACGGCCTCCTCGCCGACCCGGACGCCGGCAGCGACTGGATCGCCGGGCACCTGAACGCAGCGCCCGAACCCGCCGGCGGGTTCGCCGGCCTGGAACCCGCTCCTGGCGCCCGCCTGGCGCAGGAGGCACCGGCTCCTGCTGCCCGCCCGCGGACCGAGGAACCGCCCGGGCCGGGACAGCAGACGCCGGATGACGGCCGTGCCCCCGCCCGGCAGGCCCGCCGCCGGGCCGCGGAGCGCGAGGCCGAAGTGGCCCGTACCGCCGAAGCACAGGCCGCGACCGAACTCGCCGAGGCCGAGGCCGAACTCGGCGCAGCTCGGGCGAACGCGGCGGACCTCCGCGCACGGCTCGCCGACCTCCGTGAACGCTCGACGGCAGCCGACGAAGAGGCCGCCGCGGCCGCCGGACGACACCAGGAGGCGGAGAAGGCGGCGCGGCGGGCCCGCAAAGACGTCGAGGCGGCCTTGCGGCGCTTGGCGGACTCGGCATGACGGCGTACGCGCCCGAGCAGACCGCCGGGATGACCGACGTCGACCGCCAAGCCCAAGCCCGAGCCCGAGCACGAGCACGTGCACGAGCGGGGCCCGTGCACGTGCTCAGCTGGGTCTTCCAGGACCGGCGCAGCGGCTGGTCGGGCCTCGACGGCCCTCAGGGGCCTGTCGGGCGGGCGTCGGGGGAGGGTTCCAGGATGCTGGTGTCGCCGTAGAGGGCCCGTACCCAGTTGTCGTGGTACACGGTGTCGAGGTAGCGCTCACCGAAGTCGGGCGCTATCGCGACCGCCGTGACGGCAGGGCCGTCGTGGCGGGCGAGCCAGCTCATGGCGCCGCTGACCACCGTCCCCGTCGAGCCTCCGAAGAGGAAGCCGCGGTGGGCGAGTGTCCGGCAGGTCCGGACGGTGTCGGCTTCCTCGACGTGGACGGCCTCGTCCACGAAGGACGTGTCCAGCAGGGGCGGGCGGACGCCCATCCCCAGGCCGGGGATCATGCGGCGTCCCGGAGGGCCGCCGAACGACACCGAGCCGACGCTGTCCACGGCGACGATGCGGACCGGCCGGTGCCAGTGCCTGAAGTAGCGGGCACAGCCCATCAGGGTGCCGGTGGTCCCGGCGCCGACGAAGAGGACGTCCAGCTCGGGGAACTCGTGGGCGATCGCCGGCGCCGTACTGCGGTAGTGCGCACGCCAGTTCGCCGGGTTGGTGTACTGGCTGAGCCAGACCCAGCGGCTGTCGGACGCGCACAGCGCCTGTACGTAGGCGATCCGCGCCGCGAGGTAGTTGTCGTAGGGCTTCGGGTTGTTGATGACGTGGACCTGGCTGCCCAGTGCCTCCATCATCAACCGGGTCGCCAGGTTGCAGCGGGAGTCCGTCACGCACAGGAACTGGTAGCCCTTGCTCGCCGCGATCACGCTGAGGGCGACGCCGAGGTTTCCGGAGGAGGATTCGACCAGCGCGGACTGCGGGGTCAGGACTCCGTCCCGCTCGGCGGCCTCCACCATGGCGGCAGCGGCCTTCAGCTTGATCGAGCCGGCGAAGTTGAACCCCTCGCACTTGAGGTAGAGCGGGCAGTCGAGAACGGGTTTGAGGTCGACGTAGAGGTCGTCCTCGTTGAAGGCGTACGGAGCGGAAATGACGGGCACGTCGGTCTCCTCATCCGTAGCGGGTGACTTCGTGGAAGAAGCCGTCGATGGTGTTCAGGTCCCCTGCGGAAGCGACCGCGTCGTAGACGTACTTGCCGACGGCCAGGTCCAGGATCCCGAGGCCGAAGGGCGAGAACACCACGGGCCGGTCCGACGGGATCCGGACCCGGCCGGATATGACGTCGTCCAACGTTCCGTGCAGGAACCGGTGGTTGCCGGTGAGCTGCTCGGTCAGCTGTGTGGAGGTGGCGGCGCGCAGGCAGTGGTCGACGTCGTCGACGATGTTGGTCGAGGCGAGCAGCACCTCGGGGGCGAGGTCCCTCAGGGAGATGTGCAGCACCACGGGACGGTGGCCGAACCAGGCCGGGTCGCCGACATGGGGTTCGGCGGCGACGGTGGCGAAGACCACCAGGTCGCTGACGCGGATCAACTCCTCCGGGTCGTCGTGCACGGCGATGAGGCCGGTGCTGCCCGACTGTTCCAGGTACGTACGGAAGGAGGCCGCATTGCGCGGGGAGGCGTCGTGCACGCCGATCGCTTCGAAGTTCCAGCCCGTGGCGGTCAGGAAGCCGTGGATGTAGCGGGCGATCAGGCCCGCTCCGAAGAACCCGACGCGGGTGGGTCGGGGGCGGCCGCGGGTGAGCCGGTCCGCGGCCAGGACCGCCGAGGCGGCCGTTCTGGTCGCGCTGATGATCGAGCCTTCGAGGCAGGCGAACGGGTAGCCCGTCACCGGGTCGTTGAGGATCAGCACGGCCGATGCCCGGGGCAGCCCGAACTCGGTGTTCTCGGGGAAGCTGGAGACCCACTTGAGCCCGTCGACCCGGTTCGCTCCGCCGAGGTCGGCGGGCAGCGCGATCATGCGCGAGGAGGGGCGGTCGGGGAAGCGGAGGAACAGCGAGGGCGGGTTCACACTGCGGCCCGCTCCGTGGAGGCGGTACGTCTCCTCCACGAGGTCCACGATGTGCTTCTCGTTCCCCTCCAGCGCCCGCCGGACCTGCTCGCCGGGGACCACTGCGAAGGGCGGCACCAGTCGTTCGGTGGTCATGGCAGGGTCACCTCGATCGTCGGTTCGCAGTCGGCGGTGCGTCGGGGGTCGGCCAGGGCGACCACCACGTGGCGCGGGCCCTGGAACGCCTCTCTGGCATGGGCGGTGCGCAGGTTGTCGACGAGCAGCAGGTCTCCGGCCTCCCACGGGCGGCGGACCGTGTGCGCCTCGTAGACGTCGTTGATCACCCGGACGGTGTCCTGGTCGAGCGGGTCACCGTTGCCGTAGTGGGTGTTGAAGGGCAGGCCTTCCGGTCCGTACTCGTCCACGAGGTACTCGCGGATGGCGGGGTCCAGCGTCCACTCGTTGAGGAACGCGATCTGGTTGAACCAGCAGCGGTGGCCGGTCTCCGGGTGCCGCAGCACGGCGCTGCGGCGCTGCCGGGTGCGCAGGGTGCCGTCCGGGAGCCATTCGTGGGCGATGGCGTGGGCCCGGCAGTACCGCTCGACGGCGTCCCGGTCCTCGGATCCGAACGCGTCCGCCAGGGAGGCGCCGATGTCGTTGCCGTAGGTGCGGGTGAGCAGCCAGCCCTCGCGCAGGAAGCGTTCGGTGAGCTCGGCCGGGAGCGCGTCGAGCACCGCTGCGGCATCGGCCACGGTGGTGGCCCCGCCGGTGGCGGGCGGGGTGATGCACGCGAAGAGCATCAGGGAGGGGAACTCCGTGGTGTAGCTGAGCTCGTGGTGCATGCACATGGGCTGGTTCGGCGGCCACGTCGTGGAGGAGTAGACCCCTTCGGAGTGGGTCTCGCGCGGAGCGAAGGTCTCCTTCTCGGTCAGCGGGACCGCGCCGAGCTGCCGCAGCGTGCGGCCCACGTCCGCCGGGTCTGCGATGCCGAGGCCGCGGACCAGGACGGCGCCGTGGTCGAGGAGGGCGGCACGCAGTTCGTCGCGCTGCTCGCCGACCCAGGTGGTGGTGTCGGCCGCGTCCGGGACGTGTAGCAGCGGAAGACCGTCCGTCGGCCCCTGTCCCGGCCCCGGCCGCGGTTGCGCCGTCTCCTGTCGGCCCGTGCCGGATATCGCGGCGGAGGGTGTGGAGGCGGCGGATGGTGCTGAGGTCATTCTGGGCTCCTGTCGGTCTGGTGGGCGGACGGGGCCGTCTGGGGGGACGGGGTCGTGGGGGCGGTTCCGGTTCCCGGTTCGGGCCCGGACGGGGTGCGCGCGGAGCGTTCCTCGACCAGCCGCGCGAGGTCGGCGAGGACCGGGTGGCCGACCAGGTCCTGGTGGGTGATCGTGCGGTCGAGGGCGACCGCGACCCTGAGGGCCGTCAGTGAGGTGCCGCCCAGGTCGAAGAACCGGTCCTGCCGGTCGATCCGTTCCTCGGGAAGGTCCAGGGCCGCGGCCCAGGCCGCTGCGACGCGGCGTTCGGCAGGTGTCTCGGGCGGGTGCCGGCGGTCTTCGGCCGCGTCCGCCCGTGCGGGACGGTCGGTCGGTGTGCCGGGCGCCGTCGTCACGGTCAGGGCGGTCAGGGCCTTGGTGTCGGTCTTTCCGTTGGCGGTCAGGGGCAGCGCCGTGATCCGGTGGAAGACGGACGGGATCATGTACGCGGGCAGCATGCCGCTCAGCGCCTCGCGCAGCAGGGACGTCTCCAGCGGCGCGGCGGCCGTGTAGAAGGCGGCGAGGTGGCGGCCGCCGCCGGCGGCTCCGGCCGCGATCACGGCGGCGTCCCGGATGCCCGGCACGCGCAGCAGGGCGTTGTCGATCTCCGCGATCTCGATGCGGAAGCCGCGGATCTTGACCTGGGTGTCCCGTCGGCCGAGGTACTCGACCGTTCCGTCCGGCAGCCAGCGGCCGTAGTCGCCGCTGCGGTACAGGCGGCTGCCCGGGTGGTGCGGGTCCGGCCCGAAGGCGAGCCGGGTCCGTTCGGGGTCGTTGACGTACCCGCGGCCCACGCAGATCCCGGACAGCACGATCTCGCCGGGTGCGCCGAGCGGGACGGGGTTGAGGTGGGAGTCGACCACGTACAGGCGGACGTTGTTCACGGGGCGGCCGAGGGGGATGCGTGCGGCGTCGGGCACCCGGTCCATGATCTGGTGGTTGGTGTCGTCCGAGGTTTCGGTGAGGCCGTACGCGTTGACGAGCCTGATCCCGGGCTGGGCCGCGAACCAGCGTTCGACGAGCTGCTTCTTGACCGCCTCGCCCGTGACCGACACGCAGCGCAGGTCCGGAAGGGCGCGAGGGGTCCCTTCCAGGAGGTGCAGCAGCGTTTCGAGGTACGAGGGCACCACCTGCAGGACGCTGACCCTGCCGTCGCCGACGGTGTCGAGGAAGCGCCCGGGGTCGAGTACGTCCTCCTGGCCGACGATCAGGGTCCGGGCTCCGGTGAGGAGCGGGGACAGCAGCTGCCACAAGGAGATGTCGAAGCACTGGGGCGCGGTCTGCGCGACGGTGTCCGCCTCGCCGATGCCCAGGTCGTCGATCTTGGCGTAGAGGTGGTTGAGGAGTCCGGCGTGCTCGCACATCGCCCCCTTGGGCTCGCCGGTGGAGCCGGACGTGAAGAAGACGTAGGCGAGCGACTGCGGCGGGACGCGGACGCCGGGGTTGTGCGCCGGACGGGCGTCGTACGGGCCGTGCGGACCCTGTTGCGGCGGGGGGAGGGTGAAGACCCGCATCTCGGGCAGGGCGTCCAGGGCCTGGTTGAGGCCGGCGGCGCTGCCGGCCTCGGCCAGGGCGAAGCGGCAGGCGGCGCGGGTGAGCATGGTGGCGATGCGGTCGGCCGGGAAGTGCGGTTCGACCGGCAGGTACGCGCCCCCGGCCTTGAGGACGGCGAGTACGGCGGCGAGCCAGCCCGGGTTGCGCTCGCTCACGACGGCGACGACGTCCTCGCGCCGCAGCCCGTGCGCCAGGAGGGCGTGGGCGAGCCGGTTGGCGTGGGCGTTGAGCTCGGCGTAGGTCCACCGCAGGTCACCGTGGACGACGGCGATCCGGTCGGGGTGGGCGTCCGCCTGCTGTTCGAAGACCTCGTGGGCGCGGTGGTTCGGGAGTTCGCGGGCCGGTCCGGCGAGTTCTTCGAGCTGGTGGTGGAGTTCGGCGGCGCCGAGCAGGCTCTGGTGGCCGGGGGTGGCGTCCGGGTCGGCGGCGATCAGCCGCAGCGCGGCGAGGTGGTAGCCGGCGATCCTGGCGGCGCAGTCGGCGTCGATCAGATCGGTGCGGTAGTGCAGTTCCAGCAGGTGCTGCTGGTCGCGGCCGGCCAGCGCCACGTGGAGCGGGGTGCCGGGGGCGGGGCGGGCGTTGCCGTACGGGTCGAACACGATCTCGGGCGGGGGTTCGGGCGGCCGGGGTGCGGACTCGGGTCCGGGCGGGGCCGGGGTGCCGGAGGCAGGGGGTGCGCTCGCCGCCCCGTGCGTGTCCTGCACGAGCTCCCGCCACGAGCCGGGGGCGCCGGTCGTCAGGCGGCAGTGCCGCGGGGTGCCGTCGGCTTCGGCGACGTGGCCGCCGGTGATCCCGTCCTCGCCGGAGAGGGCGCTGAGGACCTTGAAGTGGGCGGCCAGCACCACCGTCGTGAGCTGCGTTCCGAGCTCGCCGGCGAGCCGGTCCAGTGCCGCGACGAGCGGTTCGGGGATCGTGGTGCGGTGGTCGGCTGTTCCTGGTACGGGGGTCCGGGTCCAGCGCGGGAGGACGGTACCCGTGGAGGGGGTGTCGGCGTGGGCTGCGGTGTGCGTGGTGGCGGTCATCACTTTCACCTCCGTGGGTCCGTGTCGGGCAGGCTCAGGTTGCGGGCCGGGTTTCCGCCCCAGACCTCTCCCTGCGGGACGCTCTCGCCCTTCATGAGGAAGGAGTCGGGCGCGAGCACGACGCCGTCTGCGACCGTCACCCCGTAGTGCATGAAGGCGTTGATCCCGAGCGTGCAGCGGGCGCCGATCACGCTGACGTCCGATTTGAAGGCCCCGTCCTCCTGCGAGTGGCACTGGACGACGCATCCCGCGTTCAAGGTGCACTCGTCGCCGATGGTGACCATGGGCCGTTCGGGTAGGGCGCAGCCGTCGTCGAAGACCCGGCGGCCGATGCGGACGCCGAGCAGTCGCCACAGCAGCGGCTTGAACGGGGTGCCGTTGAACATGCGCACGAACGTCTCCGAGGGGACCTTCCAGTAGCGCTCCCGCTGCCAGAACCGCCGGTCGTAGATCGAGCAGAACAGCGGGCCGGGCCGGTTCCGGGCCGCGACCAGGCGTTCCATGAGGACGAGGTAGGCGACGCTGAACAGCAGGGCGGCGAAGTTGGCCAGGATGACCGCCACCCCGCCGAGCACGTCGTAGGCCTCGGCAGCGACCGCGAAGATCAGCGTGACCACGAAGAACTGGAACCAGCGCACCGCCAGGTAGTGGCTCATCGTGGCCACGTTGTGCCGGTTCTTGGCGGGCAGGAGCCGGTGTGCCGCCTCGGCGGCCTCCGGGCCGGCGAGGTCCCCGTCCCTGCGCACCGACCGGGGGATCTCGAAGCTGGGCGAGCCCAGCAGCCCGACTCCCTCCCGGATCTCCCCGTCGACCGGCACCATGACCTTGGTCGCGAGCAGGCAGTTGTCGCCGGTCCTGCCCCGGGAGGGGTAGTGGATCCGGTTCCCGAGGAAGTTGCGCGCGCCGATCGAAACCCGGGACACCCGGAAGGACGAGCTCGAGAAGTCGGCGTTGTTGATCGACAATCCGTCGGCGATCATCGTGCCGCGCCCCACGGTCGCCAGGTGCGGGGTTTCGTGCCGCACCTCGGTGCCGAAGTTCGAGCCGGTCTGTTCGACGGGGGAGAGGTCGTAGCCGATGCCCCCCAGGTAGTGGACGATCGCCGAGCTGTCGCCGAACAGCCGCGTCAGGAAGCGCCGGTTGCTCAGCAGTGTGATCACCCGGTACACGCCGTAGTGGACTCCGTACAGGGGGTAGACCCGGTCCGGGGTGAGGGCCCGGCTGAGCAGGCGCGGCACGGTGGCGACCATGAGGAGGGCGAGGGCCACGCCGCCGAAGAACAGCAGCGCGGACGCCACCAGGGACTCGATGTAGAACTGCCAGGTCGCCAGGGCCGTCGGGCCCGTCGCCAGGGCGAAGGTGAACTGGGGGAGGTTGTCCAGGATGATCCACGCGCCGCCGACGGTGGCCGGGAGGTAGACCAGCAGGGCGGTCAGGATCTGCAGGAGGCCGTGCAGGGCCCTTCGTACGGTGCCGCACCGGGCCGGAGCCACCGCCAGGAAATCGGTGTCGGTGGGGACGGCGGGCGATCCGTGCCAGCGCTCACCCGGCGGCACCGCCTGCCCGGTGTGGAGTGAGGAGGCGTGGCCCAGCTGGGCGCGGTCCCCGAGCGACGTCCCGATGTCGAGGACGGATGCCTCGCCGACCACCGCGTCCCGGCCCAGGGCGACCGGGCCGGTCTCGATCAGGCCGTCGTGGGCCCGGTAGCAGCTGAAGTGCACGTCCTTGCGGATCACGGAGCCGCTGCCGATGGTGAGCAGGTCCGTACACACGGGCACGATCCGGGAGAAGACGGTGACTCCGGGGCCGATCCGTGCGCCGAGGGCTCTGAGGTAGAGGACGTACAGCGGCGAGCCGACGAAGAGGACCAGGGGGTTGGCCCGGACGAGTGTCCGGACGATCCAGAAGCGGAAGTAGGCCAGGCTCCACAGGCGGAGCCGGACGGGCTTCCATCTGCCGACGAGGGTCCACTTCACGAGGACCGGGAAGGCGCAGAGGAAGAAGAAGACCACGGCACCGGCCACGATCGCGCGCAGGTACTCCGAGACCACGTTCTCACCGGCGGCGACCCAAAGGTAGCCACGGGCCGCTGCGTAGGTCAGAAGGCTGGAGTAGGCGAGGAACACCATGAGCTGGAGCACGCCGCAGAGGTGGAAGCGGGGCTTCCCGCGTGCGGTCGGGGGCGGGGCCTCGAACGAGCCGTGCGCGGTGGCGGGCGTGTCGGGTGCGGCGGTTGCGGCAGCTGCGTCGGATGCGGCCGAGAAGGCGTCGGATATTGCGGGTGCGGCCGGTGCGGCCGGTGCGACCGCCGTCGCGAGGCTGCTGACCGTGGGGTTGCGGTAGACGTCCTTCATGGACACGGACGGCAGTTCGGGATGCTTCCTGACCAGGGCGCAGAAGTGGGCCATGACCAGGGAATCGGCCCCCAGGTCAGCGAAGAAGTCGGCATCCACGGACACGGGGTGCACGTGGGTGACGTCGGCGAGCAACCGGGCGAAGGACTCTTCCACGTCCGTGGAGGGACTGGTCGGCTGCCCGCCCGCTTCGGCTGAGAGCTCCTCCGCCGGAGGGGGTACTTCGCTGACCTGCTTTCCCGTCATATCTCGCTCCCTGAAGATCGTCTCACAACCCATGTTCGAAGCAAAACGGAAAAATAGCCACCTAAACCCAGAAAACGTCATTCTTTGTGCCAAAACACATGCTTCGGCACGATCCGTGGTCGTGCCCACACCTTGCGGAGCCTTGGTGGTGCTCGGCAACCGCCGCGCGAGCACGCCGTGGACTCGCGTCGGGGCCGCGCCACCAGGGCATATGCCGCGCTCCGCCCCGGGTTTGGCGGTGAAGTCGTCTCACGGTGCGCAGCCCGCCGGGGAGGGGTAAACGGTCCGCTCACGCCCGCGGTTCCGCCCCCGACGGGGCCGTTCAACGCGGGCGTTCCGTAACCGAGTTCGGCGATCGCCTGGTCGAGTCCGGGTCGGTCGCCGTGCGGGTGCCCGGGCTCCCGGAAGGGCTCTGCCCGATCGGCGCGCGGCGATCGCCCATCCGAGTGAGCGCATCCCTATGCCGGGCGCGACCCGGTGCCGTGACCACGCGCTGTTCGCTGGTTGCCGACCGTGCAGCTCCCGGGTCGAGTCCCGGGCGCCTCGGTCGGATGCCCCTCTCGGCGCCGACCCGCGCGCGCCCCGCGCTGGGGGGTGGCGCGCACGTCGGGGTGAAGGGCGCACGCGTTCCGCGGCCCCGGTGCGCGAGAGGCGGCGGCCGTCGCGTCCCCGGTGGCGACGCGACCCTGCCGACTGGGCCGGGCCAGAACGGGAGATCGGGTCACATCGGGCCGGACGGGATGGGTTTGACGGCTCCGCCAGGTCCCGCACCCGGGATTCCGGCCCCAAGGGTCGAGCAAAAGGGAGCAGACGGCGGCAGACGGGTCAGGTCCGCGCCCGTGGCTCGTGCGCCCGAGGGCGCTCCTCCCACGCGGTCGCCGGCGTCACACGGCTGTGCCGCCGTGACGCCGGCTCCGGGGCGCCGGGTTCAGAGGCCGGCGACCTTGGCGCTCGCCGACAACTCGTAGACCAGGGTGACGGAACGGCGGCCGCCGGGCGGGAGGGCGATGTCCCAGCGGGCGATGCCTTCGGCGTCGACCGCGTCGGGCGGCGCGGGCGAGCAGGCCTCCTTGCGCACGCGCACCTCCACGGCCGAGACCTCGGAGACCGGGATCCGCTCCCGGACCGCGATCGTCCGTTCGCCGCGCTCCCCGGGGGCGGAGAACCGGGACAGGTGCACCCGGACCGTACGGGTGACCACCGTCCGCTGCGTGATGCCGGCGGTGTCGCGGGACTCCTCGGCCTGCCGGACCACACGGAGGTCGTCGCAGCTGCCGAAGGCGAGCTCGACGGGGGCACCGGGGGCGGTGAAGTCCAGCGTGCCGCGGCCGCTGGATCCGCTGCCGCGCACCAGGTCCACGGGCCCGGCGAGCAGCGCGTGCCCGGACAGGTTGCCGAACCGCACCAGTTGGGTGATCAGCGGGGACAGCTCGGGCGAGCAGGCGTACTCGCTGGTCGCGGCCGTGGTGAACGCGGACAGCGGCACCCGGTGGGCGCGGCCGTCGGCCGGCACGGAGACAGGGGCGGGGGCGCCCAGCACGCGCGTCTCGCCGCCGTCGTCCACCCCTGGCAGGCCGAGCACCGGGGACGGGCCGAGGTCCCCGATCTCCTCCTCGCGCAGCTCGACGTCGACCGTGCGGCGTTCCGCGGCGGTGCGGTCCTTGAGCGTCAGTCGGTCCTCGTCCAGCCGCGGCGGATCGCCGGCCAGCGCCGACCGGGCCGTCGACAACGTCAGGCGTACCTCCGACCAGTCCTCACCGGTGCGCTGCCAGACCACCGCGTCGCTCTCCAGCGTCAGGGTGTCGCCGTCGAGCACGGCCCGGTAGGCGGGCCGCCACAGCGCACACGCGGTGAGGTGGGTCAGGCGCAGTTCCACCGGCCCGGCGAGCGCGGTCTCCACGGTCAGCTCGATGTGGCCGACCAGTTCGGTGGGTTGCTGCTCGGCAAGGGCCATGGCCCGCTCGACCTCGCCGAGTTCGGCGTCGAGCGCGGTCAGCCGGGCCGCCGTGGCGCGGAGTCGCTCGGCGTGCGCGTCGCGCTCGGAGTCGACCCGGTCCAGTTCGCCGGCCCAACGGGGCGCATCGGGCTCCCCGGAGCCGGCCCCTTCGCCTATCTCCCTCAGGAGGTCGGTGGCGAGGCGGCCGAGCAGGTCGAGGCGGGTGTGCAGGCGGTCGCGGCGCTGCTGCAGGGCGAGCCGCTCCTCTTCGAGGGCGTGGACGCGCTGTTGCAGGGCGGAGTCGTCGTCGGCGGACGGCAGCGGCCCGCGGGGGGTCCAGGTGCGGACGATCCGTACGTCGAGGACGGTCGCGGGGTGACCGGCGGTCAGTTCGGCATGGAGGGTGCGGTCGACGGCCAGCGCACTGACCGGTCCGAGACGCAGTCGTTGGACCCCGGCCTCCAGGTCGAGCACGACGGTGCGCTCGATGTGGGCGCGGTCCTCCAGGCAGGTGACGGCGGTGACGGGGAGGGCGATCGGCTTCGGTGCCGTGGACATGGGTGTGTCAGCTCCTGCGGTTGCCGCCGACCAGGGCCTTGCCGGCCGGGATGCGGATCTCGTAGCGCCCGTCGAGGGCGGCGGTGCCGCCGGCGGGCAGGTCGACCCGCCAGACGCGGGTGCCCGGGGCGTGGCGTTCCTGCCCGGCGTCGGTCTCGGGCGCCGTCCAGTCGGCGCGCTCCTCGATCCGGACGTCCGGTTCGGAGGTGACCGGTACCCGCTCGCGGACCTCGACGGTGACCGGCCTCGGGAGCCGGTTGGCCAGCTCCACGTGGACGCGGTGGTCGAGCACGGTGGTGTTGTTGCGCAGGCCGGCGGTGGACTCGTGCAGGTTCGTGCGCCGGGTGACCCGGACGCCCTCGGCCGGCCCGAGCCCCACCCGGCAGACGCCTCCGGGGGCGAGCGTGGGCAGTGCGGCGGTCCGGAGGAAGTCGTCGCCGACGGTGACCTCCACGGGACCGGCCAACAGGGCCTGGTCGGTGGCGTTGGAGAGCACCAGCGTCGCGTACACGGTCTGCTCCACGGACGGTGCGCAGAGGTACTCGGTGCGCAGCCCGACCGGGACGTCGGCGATGGTGACGGTGTGCCAGGTGCCGTCCGACGGGACGTCGGCCCGCGCGGCGGCGTCGTAGCGGTGGTCGAAGGAGCCCGCCGACTCGCGGGGACGCACGGAGTGTCCGGGCAACGGCAGCCCGGCCACCGCTTCGGCGCGGCGGCGGTACCCGTCGGCCGCCGGGTCCGCGGGAGCGCCCGGGAACAGCCTGCCCCTGCGACCGCCGTGCTCGTCGGGGCCGCTGAGGACGAGGGCGGCGTAGTCGAGGTCGGCGTCGCTCGGCTGCGGGGGACCGGCAGGCGGTGCCGGTGCCGGCGCCGGAGAAGGGGCCGGCGCCGCAGCCGGCGCAGCCCGGCCGGGAGCCGCAGGCGCAGCGGGGGCCGGGACCATGCCGAACCCGCCACCGGCGCCCGGTCTGCCGCCCGGCTGCAACTGCCTCGACAGCGCGAAGCCCGGCTTCGCCTCGTCGACAGCCAGGAGTGCAACGGGCGGCGCGCCGTAGCCCTGCGGTGCGGGCGGGGGCGGCGGAGCCGGAGCGAGCGGCGGCGGAACGGGAGCGGAGCCGCCCGCCACCGCCACGGGCGCGGAGCCGGCCCCGACCACGGCAGGTGTGGCGGTCGTGGCCGGGCGGGGGCCGGCTGCCGCGTACCCGGCGAACAGGTCGGCGAGCCCGGCCGGCGGTTCGCGCCAGCCGGACGGGGCGGGCGCGGGCTGACGGCGCCCGATCCGGATCGAGCGGAGCCGCGGCAGGTCGGTGCGGCGCCGGAGGTCGGCGGTGGCCAGGGCGATGCGTACGCCGTTCCAGTCCTCGCCGGTGCGTTGAGCGACGGAGGCGCGGAGCACCAGGCGCCCGGTGTCGTCGCCCTGACGGTGGGTGAGACGGTAGGCCGGCACCCAGACGGCGCCCGGCACCCCGTACTCCAGCTCGAGCTCCAGCTCCAGCTCCAGCTCCTGATCCTCCGCCGCGCCGCCGGTGCCGTCGAGGCGCAGGACCGCGGAGACGGTGGTTTCCACGTGCGTCGACGGCGCATCCGTGGAGGCACGGGCGAGCCGGTCCGCGGCGACGGAGAGCTCGTGCTCGACGCGCAGCAGTGCCTCCTCCAGCTCGGCGAGGCGGGTGTGCAGTCCTGCCAGCCGCTCGTCGACGAAGTCGGTGAGCTCCAGCCACGCGTCGACCGGGGTACGGCGGTGCGGGTCCTCGCGCCTACGCGGCGGCGGCACCGGATGCAGCCCTCTGACCTCCTCGATCAGACCCAGCTGCCGGTCCCGGCGGCCCCGCGCGGCCGCGCACTCGTCACGCAGCCGTTCGACCTCGCGCCGCAACCCGTCGGGCGTGCCGGTGCCGAGCGGTTCGGCGTCGACCTCCACGCGGGCCTCGGTGACGCGCACGCCGGGGGAGCCCAGGACGCGCGCCCGCAGGGAACCCGGGTCGAGCGAGCGGGGCAGCCCCGTCACCCGCAGCCGGCCGTCCGGCGGCACGATCCCCCGGGCCAGCCGTCGGCAGAGGGCTCCCTGCGCGTACACCACGACGGAATCGAGGGTCGATCCCCACCTCTGGTCTGTCTCAGCCGCCGTCATGTGCCTTGCCGCCCCCCGTGCTTCGCGTCCGTGCTGAGCGAAGCTTACGCCCGAGCGGTTCGCGCGCCGCGTCGAGGTCGGGGCGAGGAACGGTCGTGCAGCGGGGACGCGTTCTCCGTACGCCGGAACCGGTTCCGCAAACAGGTGCGAAGGGCCGGCAGGCGCGACCGTTACACGTGCCTGAATCCGTTCGGCCCAAGAGCGGGTCGGGGGAGCGCGGCCGGACGTCCGTCGCCGGGACGCGCGGTTCGTAGATCCCCCACCGCCCCGCCCCGCACTGCTGCGGACACTGCGTCAACAGTGCTTGACCCGTGTCCGATACAAGGGAGTGTTACGGACATATCCGGATTGAGCAACACGGCCCGAATGAGCCGTGTTCGCGGGTCACAGGACGTCAGAGTGTGGCTGCCCGGCAGGACGCCGGGAACGTCTGGAGACCGTCCGGCTTCCATGAGGCCGGGCTGTAACGTCTGTTGAAGGAGTCATCTTCATGTCTGCTTCTCTCGCCGCCCGCCGCGCCCTCGTCGCGCTCCTGGCCGCCGGCACCCTGATCGGCGCGGCCGCTCTGCCGGCCGCCGCCGACGACTACCGGCGCGACCACCGCAGCGCCCGCTCCTCGCTCGCCATCGGCGAAGTCCAGCACGACGGCCCGGGCCGCTACGACCGCTCCAGCCGCGCCCTGAACCGGGAATGGGTCGAGGTGAAGAACACCGGCCGCCACAGCGTCGACCTGCGGGGCTTCACCCTCACCGACCGCGACGGCAACCGCTACCGCTTCGCCGACTTCCGCCTGGACGGCCGTTCCAGCGTCAAGGTCCACACCGGCCAGGGGCGCGACAACCGCCACGACGTCTACTGGAACCGCCGCCACAAGGTGTGGGACGAGCGGGACACCGTCACCCTCCGCGACAACCGCGGCAACGTCATCGACACCGAATCCTGGGGTGGCCGCGGCTCCCAGCGCCGCGGCTGATCGGACGGGCACTCACACCCGCGGCGCCGGTGGACATCCGACCCCCGCGGTGGGGGGGTGTTGGGGAAAGGCCCCCGCCCCCCCCCCCCCCCCGCAACCCCGGGGGGGCGGGGCG
>NZ_JBHXTC010000016.1:0-5532 GCF_042677605.1 Streptomyces sp. NPDC127106
AGCGTTAGGGAAACGCCCGGTTACATTCCGAACCCGGAAGCTAAGCCTTTCAGCGCCGATGGTACTGCAGGGGGGACCCTGTGGGAGAGTAGGACACCGCCGAACAACCCGCCCTTTTAGCTCAGTCGGTAGAGCGTCTCCATGGTAAGGAGAAGGTCAACGGTTCGATTCCGTTAAAGGGCTCCATCAGGAAAGGCCCCCGCCCATCGGCGGGGGCCTTTTTTGTTTTGCCCGTAGGGCGATTCCGGAACCGGGCGCCGCTGAAGGGGCGGGACGTGCCACGTCCACCTAAGGTGGTGGAAAGGCTGAAGACCGTTCGGCCGGCCTGGGAGGCGTGATGACCGTACCCTCCGACGCGACACCGAAGCAGCCCC
Source organism: Streptomyces sp. NPDC127106 (assembly GCF_042677605.1). Taxonomy (NCBI): domain Bacteria; kingdom Bacillati; phylum Actinomycetota; class Actinomycetes; order Kitasatosporales; family Streptomycetaceae; genus Streptomyces; species Streptomyces sp. NPDC127106. The sequence goes on from NZ_JBHXTC010000016.1 coordinate 375, forward strand.
AGCGCGACCCCGAGGACGTTCTCCAGCAGCTCGGCGGCTCATGGCACTGGGCGCTCGGCTTCGCCCTCGCGACGTTGATCCCAGGCGTTCTGATCCTCGTCTGGCCCGACGAGACGCTCCACATCCTGGCCGTCATCATCGGTCTGCAGCTCCTCGTGGCGGGTGCCTTCCGGTTCGTCAGTGCCTTCTCGCACAGCAGCGACGGGGGCAGCAGACTGGCGGGTGTGCTCATCGCCCTTCTGTCGCTGCTGGCGGGCGTCCTCGTCCTGCGGCATCCGATGCAGACGATCGGCGCGCTGTCCCTGATCGTCGGGGTGTTCTGGTTGCTGACCGGAGTGCTCACGGGGTACACCGCCATCGCCGACCACTCGCTCGTGCACCGGGGCCTGCTGTTCGGCCTGGGCGCCCTCGGTGCCGTCGCCGGAATCGTCGTGCTCTGCTTCCCGGTGGAATCCGCGGTCGCCCTCACGAGGCTGCTGGGCCTGTGGTTCGTCCTGCTCGGCGTGTTCGAACTCGTGCTGGCCTTCGCCCTGCGCTCCTCCACCCGCCGCACCCTGACCACGGGCCCGCGGTGAGGAGAACCCGCCCCGGCTAGTCGCCCGTGCGCTGTTCCGGGACGCGGAAGGCCAGGATGGCCATGTCGTCCGAGGCGGGCTCGGCCGCGAAGCGTTCCACCGCACGCAGGACCCGGGCCGCGACCGCACCCGCGGTCAGGCCGGTGCAGCCGGTGAGGACCTCGGTCAAGCCGTCGTCCCCGAGCATGCGGCTCCCCTCACGGCGCTCGGTCACCCCGTCGGTGACGCACAGCAGGACGTCGCCCGGGTCGAGGGTGAGCGTCTGCTCGTACAGGTCCAGCTCGTCCAGGACACCCAGCAGGGGCTGCGGATCCGCGGCGGGGAAGACCCGGCCGTCCGGGCGGAGGCGCAACGGCAGCGGGTGGCCGGCGCAGACCACCTTCATCAGCGCGCCGCCGTCCTCCCGGGGGTGGAGCTCCCCGTACAGAAGGGTGAGGAAACGGCTACGGGCGCCCTCGTCGAGGATGGCCGCGTTGAGGCGCTCCAGCACCGCCGGGCCGCCGAGGCCCTCACGGGCGAGCAGCCGCAGGGCGTGCCGGGCCAGGCCGGTGACGGCGGCGGCCTCGGGACCGGTGCCGCACACGTCACCGATCGCGAAGCCGTAGGCGCCGTCGCGGATCGGGAAGACGTCGTAGAAGTCGCCGCCCACCTCGTTGCCCTCGCCCGCGGCCCGGTAGATCACCTCGACCTCCATGCCGGGGATCGCGGGGGAGCCGGGCGGGAGCAGGCTGCGCTGCAGGGAGCGGCTGATCGCGGTGCGCTCGGAGTACAGGCGCGCATTGTCCAGGGCGAGGGCCGCCCGGCGGGAAAGGTCCTCGGCGAGTTCGAGGATCTCCTGGCGGAAGTGCTCCTCGGAAGGCCTGCCGAGGGTGAGCATGCCGATCACCCGGTTGCGGGCCAGGAGGGGCAGGACCACGGTCTCGCCGCCGACGGCGCAGGACGCCTCCTGCCAGCTGCGGGCGCCGGCTTCGCGGACCGGCTCGGGCGGGCTCACCCGGGACAGGAGGGCCTTGAGGCCGTCGATGCGTTCCTCGTCCTCGTGCAGCACGTACGAGAGGTACGGGTCGGAAGACTGGTCGGCGATCGTGTACACGGCGCACCAAGTCGCCAGCGTCGGCACGGTCATCTGGGCCATGAGCGCCAGGGTCTGGTCCCGGTCGAGGGTGCCGGCGAGCAGGTCGGAGGCTTCCACGAGGAAGGACAGGGAGCCGCGCCGCAGCCGCTCCAGCTCGCCGAGGCGGGCCGACTCGACGGCCAGGGCGATCCGGTCGGCGGCGAACTGCAGGCGCAGTGCCTCCGCGTTGGAGTAGCGGCCCGGGATCTCGGCCGCCACCCCGAGGGAGCCGGTGAGGCGGCCCTCGACCTTGAGGGGGACGGTGACCGCCGAGCGCATGCCGGTGGCGTCCAGCAGGGGGACGGCTCCGGGGACGGCGGTCAGGTCGTCGTGGACGGCGGGCATCCGGGCCGAGCCGTAGCGGTTGGTGCCCGCCTCGACGGGGACGCGGGCGAACCGCTGGCGGGTGGAGGCCAGGCCGGTGGTGGCGCGGACCTCCAGTTCCGTCTCGTCGTCCGTGGCGAGCAGGAGGAAGGCGGCATCGGCGTCGAGCATGTCGCGGGCGCGTTCGACGGTCCGCTGGAGGAGGCTGTCGAGGTCGTCCGGAGCGGGGGAGCCGATGAACACCTCGAAGGGGTCCGCGGGGCGGGTCTCCGTCAGCGGAAGGCCGTCGGAGGCCGGGGTCCGGACGGGCGTCTGCAGGAGGGCGCGCTCGTCGTCGTGGACCAGCAGGCACACGGTGGACGGCTCCCCGTGCGCATCGCGGACCCGCAGGTGGGAGGCGTACACGGGGATGACGCGGCCGTCCGAGCCGCGGATGCCGTAGCTGCCCTCCCAGCGGGACAGGCGCAGCGCCTCGACGATCCCGGTGCCGGTGCCGGGGGTCTGCGGCCAGGCGGCGAGCTCGGCGAGCGGGCGGCCGAGGGCCTTCCCGGCGGGGTGGCCGAAGACGTGCTCCGCGTCCTCGTTCCAGGCGGAGATGCAGTCCGCGGCGTCGATCTGGACGACGGCGACCCGGACGCGGCTGTCGGCGAGGGGCAGCAGGCGGTCGGGGACGACGGGCCCGGCGGAGCGGGTACCGACCGGACGGTCCGGCAGGTCGAGGCGGAACCACACGTGCTTGTGCGTGGGCGTGTACTCGACGCCCCAGCGGGTGGCGAGGGCGGCGCAGAGCATGAGGCCGCGACCGTTCTCCCGGTCGGGGTCGGCGTACGGGCGCTCGCCGGGATACCCCAGGGGGAGTTCGCGCTCGGGATACCGGTCGGCTACCTCGACGCGTGCGCCGTCCTCGGTGCGCAGGCAGAGGACCTCGGCCCGGGTGCCGGCATGGACCACGGCGTTCGTGACGAGTTCGCTGGTGAGCACCACGGCGTCGTCGACGATGTCGGCGAAGCCCCAGCCCTGCAGGGTGTCGCGGACGAACGCCCGGGCGGCGGCGACCGAGCGCCCTTGGGGGTCGAAGCTGGCAGCCGCCCGAGCCGTGATCACAAGTCTCCTTCGACGCGGTGGTACATCGGATGCCAGGTTACTTACCTTCGCGCCCGCCATGGTGCCGTCGTCGGGGATTCCACCCGCGGGGTGCGGGCGGTGTGCGAAGGTGCCGAAGTGTTATGGCCTCGTTCGGCCAGGGTGAAACACTGGGCAGGATCGGGTGTCCGGGCGGGTGACTCGCCGGGTGCCGGTGGAACAGCGGTCGACCCTTTCGGGAGGGACACGGTGGAGTCTGGTGCAGCGGTGCGGCGTACGGGTACGCGCGCGAAGGGCGGGCGTCCACGCCGGAACGGAACGACGGAAGTCGATACCGCCGCCCTGAACCGGCTGCTCACGGCCCTGGTGTCGATGCGGGACGGGAACTTCCGCAAGCGGTTGACGGTGTCGGGCGACGGGGTGATGGCGGAGATCGCCGCCGTCTACAACGAGGTCGCCGACCGCAACCTGCACCTGACGGGGGAGCTGTCCCGGGTCCGGCGGATGGTGGGCCGCGAGGGGAAGCTGAGCGAGCGGCTGGAAACGGGTGCCTGCGAGGGCTCCTGGGCAGCCGCGATCGACGCCTCGAACCAGCTGGTGGACGATCTCGCCCGGCCGGTGTCCGAGGTGGGCAGGGTGCTGTCCGCGGTCGCGGAGGGCGACCTGGACCAGCGGATGGACCTGCGGACGCTGTCGGCCGACGGGACGGGGCATCCGCTGCGCGGGGAGTTCCTGAAGGTCGGGCGCACCGTCAACAACCTGGTCGACCAGCTGTCCGCGTTCACGGACGAAGTGACGCGTGTGGCGCTGGAGGTGGGGACCGAGGGGAAGCTCGGCGGTCAGGCCCAAGTGCGTGGAATGTCGGGTTCATGGAAGGATCTGACCGACTCCGTCAACACGATGGCGTACCGGCTCACCGCTCAGGTGCGTGACATCGCGCTGGTGACGACGGCGGTGGCGAAGGGCGATCTGTCGCGCAAGGTCACGGTGCACGTGGCCGGCGAGATGCTCCAGCTGAAGAACACCGTCAACACGATGGTGGACCAGCTGTCGTCGTTCTCCTCGGAGGTGACGAGGGTCGCCCGCGAGGTGGGTACGGAGGGCGAGCTCGGCGGTCAGGCGAAGGTGCCCGGGGTCGCGGGCGTGTGGAAGGACCTGACCGACTCCGTCAACACGATGGCGGGCAACCTGACGGCTCAGGTGCGGGGGATCGCGCAGGTCACGACGGCGGTCGCGAACGGTGACCTGTCGCAGAAGGTACGGGTCAGCGCGCGCGGCGAGGTGGCGCAGCTGGCCGAAACGATCAATCAGATGACCGAGACCCTGCGGACGTTCGCGGACGAGGTCACGCGGGTGGCCAGCGAGGTCGGTGCCAAGGGCCTGCTGGGCGGTCAGGCGCAGGTGCCGGGGGCGGCGGGGACGTGGAAGGACCTCACCGACTCGGTGAACACGGTCTTCCGCAATCTGACCACGCAGGTCCGGGACATCGCGCAGGTGACGACGGCGGTGGCCAACGGCGACCTGTCGCAGAAGGTCACGGTCGACGTGGCCGGCGAGATGCTGGAGCTGAAGAACACCGTCAACACGATGGTGGACCAGCTGCAGTCCTTCGGTGCGGAAGTGACCCGGGTGGCCCGCGAGGTGGGCGTCGAGGGCGAGTTGGGCGGTCAGGCGCAGGTGCCGGGGGCGGCGGGGACGTGGAAGGACCTCACCGACTCGGTGAACACGGCGTTCCGCAACCTGACCGGCCAGGTCCGCAACATCGCGCAGGTGACGACGGCGGTGGCCAACGGCGACCTGTCGCAGAAGGTCACCGTGGACGTCTCCGGCGAGATGCTCCAGCTGAAGAACACCGTGAACACGATGGTGGACCAGCTGTCCTCGTTCGCCGACCAGGTCACGCGGATGGCGCGGGACGTGGGCACCGAGGGCCGGCTCGGCGGCCAGGCACGGGTGGAGGGGGTGTCCGGAACCTGGAAGGAGCTCACCGACTCGGTCAACTTCATGGCCGGGAACCTGACCTCCCAGGTGCGCCAGATCGCCCAGGTGACCACGGCGGTGG
>NZ_JBHXTC010000016.1:5632-21026 GCF_042677605.1 Streptomyces sp. NPDC127106
CGCGCGGTGACCTGTCGCAGAAGATCGACGTGGATGCGCGCGGCGAGATCCTGGAGCTGAAGAACACCATCAACACGATGGTGGACCAGCTGTCGGCCTTCGCGGAGCAGGTGACCCGGGTGGCCCGGGACGTGGGCACGGAGGGCCGGCTCGGCGGCCAGGCGCAGGTGCCCGGGGTGGCCGGCGTGTGGCGGGACCTCACGGACTCGGTGAACGGCATGGCCGGGAACCTGACCTCGCAGGTCCGCAACATCGCGCAGGTCGCGACGGCGGTGGCGCGCGGTGACCTGTCGCAGAAGATCGACGTGGATGCGCGCGGCGAGATCCTGGAGCTGAAGAACACCATCAACACGATGGTGGACCAGCTGTCGAACTTCGCGGAGCAGGTGACGCGGGTGGCCCGCGAGGTGGGCACCGAGGGGATCCTGGGCGGGCAGGCGGAGGTGAAGGGCGTCTCCGGCACCTGGAAGGACCTCACGCAGTCCGTCAACTTCATGGCGAACAACCTCACCTCGCAGGTGCGTAACATCGCCGAGGTGACCACTGCGGTCGCGACGGGCGACCTCTCCAAGAAGATCACCGTGGACGCCAAGGGCGAGATCCTGGAGCTGGTCACGACCGTCAACACGATGGTGGACCAGCTGTCCTCGTTCGCGGAGCAGGTGACGCGGGTGGCCCGCGAGGTGGGGTCCGAGGGCATCCTGGGCGGTCAGGCCCGGGTGCGCGGCGTGACGGGCATCTGGAAGGACCTCACCGACAACGTCAACCTGATGGCGAACAACCTGACGTCGCAGGTGCGCAACATCTCCCAGGTCTCGGCGGCGGTCGCCAACGGCGACCTGACCAAGAAGGTGACGGTGGAGGCGCGCGGCGAGGTCGCGCAGCTCGCCGACACGGTCAACACGATGGTGAAGACGCTGTCCTCGTTCGCGGACGAGGTGACCCGGGTGGCCCGCGAGGTGGGCACGGAGGGCCGGCTGGGCGGCCAGGCCCATGTGCCGGGGGTGTCCGGGACGTGGAAGGACCTCACCGACTCGGTGAACTTCATGGCGTCCAACCTGACCGGCCAGGTGCGGCAGATCGCCATGGTGACGACGGCCATCGCCAAGGGCGACATGACCAAGAAGATCGACATCGATGCGCGCGGCGAGATCCTGGAGCTGAAGACCACGATCAACACGATGGTGGACCAGCTGTCGTCGTTCGCCGACCAGGTCACGCGGGTGGCCCGCGAGGTGGGGACCGAGGGCATCCTGGGCGGTCAGGCCCGGGTGCGGGACGTCGACGGCACCTGGCGCGACCTCACCGAGTCGGTGAACGAGATGGCCGGGAACCTGACCCGGCAGGTGCGTGCGATCGCCGCGGTGGCCACGGCGGTGACCCGTGGCGATCTCAACCTGAAGATCGACGTGGACGCGGCGGGCGAGATCCAGGTCCTCCAGGACAACATCAACACGATGATCGCGAACCTGCGCGACACCACCTTGGCCAACGAGGAGCAGGACTGGCTCAAGAGCAACCTCGCCCGGATCTCGGCGCTGATGCAGGGCCGCCGGGACCTGGACGACGTGGCCTCGCTGATCATGAGTGAGCTCACCCCGGTGGTCTCGGCGCAGCACGGGGCGTTCTTCCTCGCGGTGCCGTCCGGCGGAATCACCGAGATCGGGACCGACGGGGGCCCCGACGGCTCGTACGAGCTGCGGATGCGCGGGAGCTACGGGTACGCGGGCGGCCAGATGCCGACCATGTTCCGGCCGGGGGAGGGGCTGATCGGGACCGTCGCCGAGGAGAAGCGGACGATCCTGGTCGAGAACACCCCGCCCGGCTACCTGAAGATCTCCTCGGGGCTCGGCGAGGCGCCGCCGGCGCAGGTGATCGTGTTGCCGGTGCTGTTCGAGGGGAAGGTGCTCGGAGTCATCGAGCTGGCGTCCTTCCAGCCGTTCGCGCAGATCCAGAAGGACTTCCTCAGCCAGATCGCCGAGATGATCGGTACGAGCGTCAACACGATCAGCGTCAACTCCAAGACGGAGATGCTGCTCAAGCAGTCGCAGGAGATGACCGAGCAGCTGCGCGAGCGCTCCGACGAGCTGGAGAACCGGCAAAAGGCGCTCCAGGCGGCCAACGCGGAGCTGGAGGAGAAGGCGGAGCTGCTGGCCCAGCAGAACCGGGACATCGAGGTGAAGAACACCGAGATCGAGGAGGCCCGGCAGGTCCTGGAGGAGCGGGCCGAGCAGCTGGCGGTCTCGATGCGCTACAAGAGCGAGTTCCTGGCGAACATGTCGCACGAGTTGCGCACCCCGCTGAACTCGCTGCTGATCCTGGCCAAGCTGCTCGCCGACAACGCGGACGAGAACCTGTCGCCGAAGCAGGTGGAGTTCGCCGAGACCATCCACGGGGCCGGCTCGGACCTCCTCCAGCTGATCAACGACATCCTGGACCTGTCGAAGGTCGAGGCGGGGAAGATGGACGTGTCCCCGACCCGGATCGCGCTGGTGCAGCTGGTCGACTACGTGGAGGCCACGTTCCGGCCGCTGACCGCGGAGAAGGGCCTGGACTTCTCGGTACGGGTGTCCCCGGAGCTGCCGGCCACCCTGCACACCGACGAGCAGCGGCTGTTGCAGGTGCTGCGCAACCTGCTGTCGAACGCGGTGAAGTTCACCGACACGGGGGCGGTGGAGCTGGTGATCCGCCCGGCCGGGTCCGACGTGCCGGCGGCGATCCGGGAGCAGCTGCTGGAGGCGGGTTCGCTGCGGGACGCGGACGCGGACCTGATCGCGTTCTCGGTGACGGACACCGGCATCGGGATCGCGGCCAGCAAGATGCTGGTGATCTTCGAGGCGTTCAAGCAGGCGGACGGGACCACGAGCCGGAAGTACGGCGGCACGGGGCTCGGGCTGTCCATCAGCCGGGAGATCGCCCGGCTGCTGGGCGGGGAGATCCACGCGGCCAGTGAGCCGGGCCGCGGGTCGACCTTCACCCTGTACCTGCCGCTGCACCCGAGCGAGCTGCCGCCGCAGGGCTACGCGTCGCCGCAGCCGGGCGGGGGCCGCGCAGACGGCTACCACCGGCAGGTCGACGGGATGGTTCCGGTGCTGCCGATGACGCCGGCGCCGGTGGCCGTGGCGCCGGCCGGGGCGCACGCGCCGCTGGTGCAGGGCCAGGTGCAGCGGCCGCAGCCGCATGCGGTGCGGGCGGGGCAGCTGGGCAGTGGGCCGGCCGGTCAGGCGCAGGGCGGCGCCGCGCTGTTCCGGCGGCGCCGCAAGGCGCCGATCGACGCGGAGCCGCGTACGTCGGTGCCGGGGCAGCCGTACGCGGTGGGCCCGGAGGACGGCTGGGTCAGCCCGGAGGAGGAGCTTGCGGCGGTGCCGCGCACGTACGACTTCCACGGCGAGCGGGTGCTCATCGTGGACGACGACGTGCGCAACGTCTTCGCGCTGACCAGCGTGCTGGAGCAGCACGGGCTGGCGGTGCTGTACGCGGAGAACGGCCGGGAGGGCATCGAGGTGCTGGAGCAGCACGACGACGTGGCGGTCGTGCTGATGGACATCATGATGCCGGAGATGGACGGGTACGCGACGACCGCGGCGATCCGGCGGATGCCGCAGTTCGCGGGGCTGCCGATCATCGCGTTGACGGCGAAGGCGATGAAGGGGGACCGCGAGAAGGCGATCGACTCCGGTGCGTCCGATTACGTCACCAAGCCGGTCGACCCGGACTACCTGCTTTCGGTGATGGAGCAGTGGATGCGCGGCGAGTGACCGGCAGCCGATCGGTCCGGTACCAATTGCTGACTGACTGTGGCGAAGCGGGTGTGGGAGGGAGCGGAACGGGGAACCTTCAGCTCCCCCACACCGTTTCCGCTTCGTGCACAGTGACATCTTGGTGACAGGGTGTGGCGATCTCGGGACTGGGGCTACGATGACCGGCACAAGGACGGGCGGCGCAAGGATGCCGTCCTCTGGGGCGGGGCCCGGCGTACACGCCGGTGCCAGGAGCCGGGGAGGCCCCATGCCGGGGCGAGGAGGACAGGGCATGGTGCAGAAGGCCAAGATCCTCCTGGTCGATGACCGGCCGGAGAATCTGCTGGCGTTGGAGGCCATCCTCTCCGCGCTCGATCAGACACTGGTCCGGGCGTCGTCGGGGGAGGAAGCGCTCAAGGCGCTGCTGACGGACGATTTCGCGGTCATCCTGCTGGATGTGCAGATGCCCGGGATGGACGGGTTCGAGACGGCCGCGCACATCAAGCGGCGGGAGCGGACCCGGGACATCCCGATCATCTTCCTCACCGCGATCAACCACGGTCCGCACCACACGTTCCGGGGCTATGCGGCGGGCGCGGTGGACTACATCTCCAAGCCCTTCGACCCGTGGGTGCTGCGGGCCAAGGTCTCGGTGTTCGTGGAGCTGTACACCAAGAACTGCAAGCTGCGGGAGCAGGCCGCGCTGCTGCGCCTCCAGCTGGAGGGCGGCGGCGCGGGCGGCGACACCACCAAGGAGACGGCCGGGCTGCTGGCCGAGCTCTCCGCGCGGCTGGCGGCGGTCGAGGAGCAGGCCGAGGCGCTGTCGAAGCAGCTCGGCGAGGAGGCTGCCGATCCGGCGGTCGTGGCGACCGCGGCCCATCTGGAGCGCAAACTCACCGGGCTGCGGCGGGCGCTGGACGCGCTGGAGCCCGGGGCCGGCGGGGCGGCGCCGGTGCTGCCCGCGCAGAACTGAGCGGACCGGTCGGACCGTCTGCGGCCCCGCCCGGGTTCGCCCGGGCCCGCCTGGCGGTGTGTCAGGTCTGGCGGTGCGTCAAGCAGCCGATGATGCGGCCGACACGAAAGGGTGAAGGGGTGGGCACGCGTGTCCACCGGCGCGCGCACCGGTAACCTCGGCCCCATGGCCTCACGTACGTCCGGCAAGGGTTCCCAGAGCAGCGCGGGCACCGCGAAGGGCCGTACCGGCCGTACGGCGGCGCCGGCGAAGAAGGCGGCTCCCGCACGGGGGCCCGCCGCCAAGAAGACGGCGGCGAAGCGGCCTCCCGCCCGGAAGGCGCCGGCCAAGCCCGCGCCCTCCCCGACCGGAGGCGTGGTGCGGCTCGTGCGCGCCCTCTGGCTGGGCTGCGCCCACGCGGTCGGCGCGGTGTTCCGCGGGATCGGCCAGGGGGCCAGGAACCTCGACCCCGCGCACCGCAAGGACGGCGTCGCGCTGCTGCTGCTCGCCCTCGCGCTGATCGTGGCCGCCGGCACCTGGTCCAATCTGAGCGGTCCCGTCGGGGAACTGGTCACCATGCTGGTCACCGGGGCCGTCGGCCGTCTCGACCTGCTCGTGCCGATCATCCTCGGCATCATGGCGGTACGTTTCATCCGCCACCCCGACCAGCCCGATGCCAACGGCCGCATCGGCATCGGCCTGTCCGCGCTCGCCGTCGGGGTGCTCGGCCTCGTGCACATCGCCTGCGGGGCGCCCGGCCGGGACGAGGGCACCACCGCCATGCAGAACGCGGGCGGGCTCGTCGGCTGGGCCGCGTCCAAGCCGCTGATCTTCACCATGGGCGCGCCGCTGGCCGTGCCGATGCTGGTGCTGCTCACCGTCTTCGGGCTGCTCGTGGTGACGGCGACGCCGGTCAACGCGATCCCGCGGCGGCTGCGGCGGCTCGGCATCCGGCTCGGGATCATCGAGCCGAACGCGTACGACGAGGACGGCGAGCACGCCGGGGACGTGGAGTACGGGCGGGAGGCCGCTGCCGGCCGCGGGGGCAGGCACGACCCCGAGCGGTGGCGGGCCCGCGGCGGACGGGCCGCCGACCCCGCGGACACCGCCGAGGAGGAGGCGCTCGTCCGCCGGCGCCGGCCGCGCAGGACCCCGGTCCGGCCCGCCGAGGAGCGGGAGATGGACGCCGTGGACGTGGCCGCGGCCGCCGCCGCCTCGTTCGAGGGCGTCGTGCTGGGCGGGATGCCGCCCTCCCCGCTGGTCGCCGACCTCACCCGGGGCATCTCCGGCGCGCACGAGGGCACGGAGACCACCACCCCGGTGCCGCCGGCCCGCTCCGGACGGTCCGCGGACACCGGCCGGGACGCCGCCCGGCCCGCCGGCAGCCTGACCCCCGCGGCGGCGGCCGCGGCCTCCACCGGGGACGCCGCCGGGTCCGCCGGGGCCCCGCACGACACCACCGCCGCGGCCTCGGGGACCCTGTCGGTGCCGGACCTGACCAAGGCGCCGCCGGAGTCCTCGCCGCTGCCGCCGCGCGCGGAGCAGCTCCAGCTGCGCGGGGACATCACGTACGCCCTGCCCTCGCTGGACCTGCTGGAGCGTGGCGGACCGGGCAAGACGCGCAGCGCCGCCAACGACGCCGTCGTCGACTCGCTGCGCAACGTCTTCAGCGAGTTCAAGGTCGATGCGGACGTCACCGGCTTCACCCGCGGCCCGACGGTCACCCGGTACGAGGTCACCCTCGGCGCGGCCGTCAAGGTCGAGCGGATCACCGCGCTGACCAAGAACATCGCGTACGCCGTGGCCAGCCCGGACGTCCGGATCATCAGCCCGATCCCGGGCAAGTCCGCGGTCGGCATCGAGATCCCGAACACCGACCGCGAGATGGTGAACCTGGGCGACGTCCTGCGGCTGGCGGACTCCGCCGAGGACGACCACCCGATGCTGGTGGCCCTCGGCAAGGACGTCGAGGGCGGCTACGTCATGGCCAACCTCGCGAAGATGCCGCACGTACTGGTCGCCGGCGCCACCGGTTCCGGCAAGTCCTCCTGCATCAACTGCCTGATCACCTCGATCATGGTCCGGGCCACCCCGGAGGACGTCCGGATGGTGCTCGTGGACCCCAAGCGGGTGGAGCTGACGGCGTACGAGGGCATCCCGCACCTGATCACCCCGATCATCACCAACCCCAAGCGGGCCGCCGAGGCCCTGCAATGGGTCGTCCGCGAGATGGACCTGCGCTACGACGACCTGGCGGCCTTCGGATACCGGCACATCGACGACTTCAACCGGGCCATCCGGGACGGCAAGATCAAACTGCCGCCGGGGAGCGAGCGGGAGCTCAGCCCGTACCCGTACCTGCTGGTGATCGTCGACGAGCTGGCCGACCTGATGATGGTCGCCCCGCGCGACGTGGAGGACTCCATCGTCCGGATCACGCAGCTGGCCCGTGCGGCCGGCATCCACCTGGTGCTCGCCACGCAGCGGCCCTCGGTGGACGTGGTCACCGGGCTGATCAAGGCGAACGTGCCCTCGCGGCTCGCGTTCGCCACGTCCTCGCTCGCCGACAGCCGGGTCATCCTCGACCAGCCGGGCGCGGAGAAGCTCATCGGCAAGGGCGACGGCCTGTTCCTGCCGATGGGCGCCAACAAGCCCGTCCGCCTCCAGGGCGCCTTCGTCACCGAGGAGGAGGTCGCCAAGGTCGTCCAGCACTGCAAGGACCAGATGGCGCCCGTCTTCCGGGACGACGTCACCGTCGGGCAGGCGCAGAAGAAGGAGATCGACGAGGAGATCGGCGACGACCTGGACCTGCTGTGCCAGGCGGCGGAGCTGGTGGTCTCCACCCAGTTCGGGTCGACCTCGATGCTCCAGCGCAAGCTGCGGGTGGGCTTCGCCAAGGCCGGCCGGCTCATGGACCTCATGGAGTCGCGGGGAATCGTCGGCCCGAGCGAGGGTTCGAAGGCGCGGGACGTGCTGGTGAAGGCCGATGAGCTGGACGGAGTCCTCGCCGTCATCCGCGGGGAGGCCCAACCGTAATCATTCGGCGGGCAACCGTTTCCCTTGGGCCCACGTCTAGTTGAGGGAGGTGGCGGAACCGCACCCGAAGCCGCGTCACGGGGGCCAGCCCGCCGCTGCACCGCCGGCCTCCGAAGACCATTCGGATGGCGTATGGACTCCACCCCTCCGGTTGCTCCTCCTTTTCGTCACACCCCTAGACTGGACGTCCAGCAGGTGGCTACACGCTCGAAAGGCGCCCTCGTGTCCATCGGCAACTCCAACTCCCCAGAAGATGAGCGGGCTTCGACCGGCGACGGGTCCGAGGACCGCATCATTGACCGTACTTCCGAGGAGCCGTCCATCGGGACGGTGCTGAAGAAGGCCCGGATCGCCGCCGGGCTCACCGTCGACGAGGTCAGTTCCACCACCCGCGTGCGCATCCCGATCGTGCACGCGATCGAAGCTGACGATTTCACGCGCTGCGGCGGCGACGTCTACGCCCGCGGCCACATCCGCACGCTCGCGCGCGCCGTCCGCCTCGACCCGGCACCTCTGGTCGAGGCGTACGACGCGGCCCACGGCGGCCGCCCGGCCCCCACGCCGGCCGCGCCGATGTTCGAGGCCGAGCGCATCCGTCCCGAGCGGCAGCGGCCCAACTGGACCGCGGCCATGGTCGCCGCCATCGTCGCCGTGATCGGCTTCGTCGGGTTCACCGCCTTCGGCGGCGACGGCAAGGAACCGCGCCCGCTGGCGGAGGGCTCCGCCGCCACGAAGGCGGCGCCCAAGCAGTCCGCCGGCAAGCCGGCCGCGCAGCCCCAGCAGACGCCGGCCAGCCCGGCCGCGCCGAAGCCGGAGCCCTCGGACAGCGCCATCGCGGCCGCGCCCAAGGACCTCGTCACGGTGGCGATCACGGCCAACGACGGCGAGAGCTGGATCTCGGCCAAGGACCACAGCGGCCGGCTGCTCTTCGACGGGACGCTGGCCCCGGGCGAGTCCAAGACCTTCACCGACAAGGAATCCATCGATCTCGTCCTCGGCGACGCCGGGGTCGTGACGCTGTTCGTGAACGGCAAGGAGATCAAGGAAGAATTCCGGTCAGGTCAGGTGGAACGTCTCACATACACCAAGGACGACCCCCGTACGGGGGCGGCCCAGGCGGGCTGAGCAGCGCAGAATGCAAAATTCCGGATCCCCGGGGTGCCGTATCGCACCCCGGGGATCTTGGTTTACCGGGACTTGGGGCGGGGGTCGGCGTTTGGACAAAGTAGTCTTGAGTCCATGCCCGAACGCCGTACCGTCGCCCTTGTCACTCTTGGCTGCGCCCGTAACGAGGTGGACTCGGAGGAGCTCGCAGGCCGCTTGGCGGCGGATGGCTGGGAGCTCGTCGAGGACGCCGCCGACGCGGACGTCGCCGTCGTCAACACCTGTGGCTTCGTCGAAGCCGCGAAGAAGGACTCCGTAGACGCCCTGCTGGAGGCCAACGATCTGAAGGCCGCAGCGAAGGAGGGGGGCGGCCGCACCCAGGCCGTCGTCGCCGTCGGCTGCATGGCCGAGCGCTACGGCAAGGAGCTCGCCGAGGCGCTCCCCGAGGCCGACGGCGTGCTCGGCTTCGACGACTACGCCGACATCTCCGACCGCCTCCAGACCATCCTCAGCGGAGGCATCCACGCCTCCCACACCCCGCGCGACCGCCGCAAGCTGCTCCCGATCAGCCCGGCCGACCGCCAGCAGGCCGACGTGGCGCTGCCCGGCCACGCCCAGGCGCCGGCCGTCGAGGCCCCCGCCGACCTGCCCGACGGCGTGGCCCCCGCCTCCGGGCCGCGCGCGCCGCTGCGCCGCCGCCTGGACAAGAGCCCGGTCGCCTCGGTCAAGCTGGCCTCCGGCTGCGACCGCCGCTGCTCCTTCTGCGCCATCCCGTCGTTCCGCGGCTCCTTCATCTCCCGCCGCCCCTCCGACGTGCTGGGCGAGACGCGCTGGCTCGCGGAGCAGGGCGTCAAGGAGGTCATGCTGGTCTCCGAGAACAACACCTCGTACGGCAAGGACCTCGGCGACATCCGCCTGCTGGAGACGCTGCTGCCCGAGCTGGCGGACGTGGACGGCATCGAGCGCATCCGCGTCAGCTACCTCCAGCCCGCCGAGATGCGGCCCGGCCTGATCGACGTACTGACCTCGACCCCCAAGGTCGCGCCGTACTTCGACCTGTCCTTCCAGCACTCCGCCCCCGACGTGCTGCGCGCCATGCGCCGCTTCGGCGACACCGACCGCTTCCTGGAGCTGCTGGACACCATCCGCTCCAAGGCCCCGCAGGCCGGCGTCCGGTCCAACTTCATCGTCGGCTTCCCCGGCGAGACCGAGGCCGACTTCGCCGAGCTGGAGCGCTTCCTGAACCACGCGCGGCTCGACGCCATCGGCGTCTTCGGCTACTCCGACGAGGAGGGCACCGAGGCCCTCACGTACGACCACAAGCTCGACGAGGACACCATCGCCGAGCGGCTCGCCCACATGCAGATGCTCGCCGAGGAACTCACCTCGCAGCGCGCCGAGGAGCGCCTCGGCGAGACCCTCGAGGTGCTCGTCGAGTCCGTCGAGGAGGTCGACGAGGACGGCGACGGCGCCTACGGCCGCGCCGCGCACCAGGCCCCCGAGACCGACGGCCAGGTCGTCTTCACGGACAGCACGGGCCTGGTGCCCGGTCGCATGGTGACGGCGAAGGTGGTCGGCACGCTGGGCGTGGACCTGGTGGCCGAGCCCCTGGGCCTTGAGGAGGCGGCGGGATGACAGGAGTCCCGGCATCTGCGGCGGGCGGGACCGGCCGCCGGCCCGTTCCCGGCACGAAGCTGGGCGCTGCGGCGGTCAATCAGGCCAGCCTGTGGAACATCGCCAACATCCTGACGATGATCCGGCTCGTCCTGGTGCCGGGATTCGTTCTCCTGCTCCTCGCCGACGGCGGGTACGACCCGGTGTGGCGCGCGCTGGCCTGGGCCGCGTTCGCCGTCGCCATGATCACGGACATCTTCGACGGGCACCTGGCCCGTACGTACAACCTGGTCACGGACTTCGGGAAGATCGCCGACCCCATCGCCGACAAGGCGATCATGGGGTCGGCGCTGGTCTGTCTCTCCTGGCTGGGGGACCTGCCCTGGCTGGTGACCGGGGTGATCCTCGGGCGCGAGCTCGGGATCACGCTGATGCGGTTCTGGGTGATCCGCTACGGGGTGATCCCGGCCAGCCGGGGCGGGAAGCTGAAGACCCTGTTCCAGGGCACGGCGGTCGGCATGTATGTGCTGGCGCTGACCGGACCGCTGGCGTCCCTGCGGTTCTGGGTGATGGCGGCCGCCGTCCTGCTGACCGTGGTCACCGGTTTGGACTACGTACGCCAGGCCGTGGTGCTACGGCGCAGGGGTCTGGCCGCGGAGCGGGCCGCGAGGTGACAGAAGCGGTGGGGGGATCCGCAGGGGACCGGGGCGCCGTGCGCGCCGGGGCGGAGGCCGTCGCCGGTGGTGGCGGGGCAGGGGCGGTCGCGGCGGAGGCACTGCGACTGCTTGCGGAGAGTGACCAGACGGTTGCGGTCGCGGAGTCGCTGACCGGGGGGATGGTGGCCGCGGAGCTGACGGCCGTACCCGGTGCATCCCGGTCGTTCCGCGGATCGGTCACGGCGTACGCCACCGAGCTGAAGCACCGGGTACTGGGAGTGGACGCCGGGCTACTGGCGGCCGAGGGTGCGGTGAACGCGCAGGTCGCGGCCCAGATGGCGGCGGGGGTGCGGCGCGTGCTCGGGGCTTCGTGGGGGATCGCGACCACCGGGGTGGCCGGTCCCGACCCGCAGGACGGGCAGCCGGTGGGCACGGTTTTCGTCGCCGTGGCCGGGCCGGCGGACGAGAAAACCGTGGCACTGAGGTTGAACGGCTCCCGTGGGGAAATCCGTAGGGAGAGTGCACGGACAGTGCTCGAACTTCTCGTGAGCGAACTCCGCGAGAATGTGCGGGGGCAGGATACGGAACAGAACGGGGGGATTTGATGTTTGCAGCCCTGAGTGAACACGACATCGCTCCCCGCACGGCCGCGGCGCGAGGCGGTACGGTGGGGCGTGAAGGATGCGGCTACACGGTCAGAGGAGGGAGCCACCGATGATTCTGCTCCGTCGCCTGCTGGGTGACGTGCTGCGTCGGCAGCGCCAGCGCCAGGGCCGTACTCTGCGCGAAGTCTCCTCGTCCGCCCGAGTTTCTCTCGGCTATCTTTCCGAGGTGGAGCGGGGGCAGAAGGAGGCGTCCTCCGAGCTGCTCTCCGCGATCTGCGACGCGTTGGACGTACGGATGTCCGAGCTGATGCGCGAGGTCAGCGACGAACTGTCGCTGGCGGAGCTGGCGCAGTCGGCCGCGGCGAGCGAACCGGTGACGGTGCCGGTCCGCCCGATGCTCGGTTCGGTTTCCGTGACCTCGGTCGCGGGCGGTCCGGAGCGGGTGACCATCAAGGCACCTGCGGAAGCGGTGAACGTCGTAGCCGCCTGAGCGCGAGTGCGCGAGCCGTGAAGGCATGAGCGTGGCCGGGGCCCCGGTCGGTGCATGGAGCACCGGCCGGGGCTCCGGGCCGTTCCGGGTGCGGGGGCGGCGGGCTTGCGGGAGGATGGTGCGAGTCCGTATCGCGGCCACATCCCGGGAGTCAGCCGTGCGGCGATTACTCGTGCCCCTCGCCCTGGCGGCGGGTGTGCTCTGGTGCTGGGCGCTGCTGCGGCTGGCACTGGCGCCGGAGGAGTCCGGCCCGCTGGAGGGGGCGGCGGCCGTGGGCGGCTGGGGGCTGGGCCTGCTGCCGGTGCACTGCACGCCGGAACCCTCCCGGGCGGCTACCAGAACGGCGGCTACCAGAACGGCGGCTACCAGGGCATCGACACCCCGCCGTTCGGACGCAGGATCTGGCCCGTCATGAACGAGGATGCGTCCGAGGCGAGGTAGAGCACGGCCCGGGCGATGTCCTCGGGTTCGCCGACCCGGCCGAGCGGGGACATGCGGATCATCGCCGCCTCGGTGCGTTCCTGGACCTCGGGGCCGTGGCGGGCGGTCATGGGGGTGCGGACCCAGCCGGGGGCGACGGCGTTGACGCGGATGCCGTGCGGGCCGACCTCGGTGGCGAGGGTCCTGGTGAGCTGGACGACCGCGGCCTTGGCGGCGCTGTAGCAGAGCAGGCCGGGCTGGGCGGCGTCGACGGCGCCGGAGGCCATGGTGACGATGGAGCCGGGACGGCCGGCGGCGATCATGGCGCGGGCGGCCTCCTGGCAGGTGCGCCAGACCCCCTTGAAGTTGATGTCCCAGACGCGGTCGAGGTCCTCGTCGGCCGTGTCCAACACGCTGCTGGTGTGCATGATCCCGGCGATCGCGGCGGCGATGTCGAGCGGGCCGGCGGCGGCCACGGCCGCCGTGAGCGCGCCGCGGTCGGTGACGTCGAGGGTGTGGGCCACGGCCCGTCCGCCGGCCTTCGCAATCAACTCGGCGGTCTGGGCCAGGCCCTCGGGATCGCGGTCGGCGCAGTGCACGGCCGCGCCCGCGGCGGCCAGGAACAGGGCGGTGGCCCGGCCGATGCCGCCCGCGGCCCCGGTGACGAGGGCGGTGCGTCCGGTGAGGTCGTACGCGGCCAGGGGCGCTTCGGTGGGTGAGGGCATGCCGGGACCGTACGACCGTATCTGACGATGCGTCAACTGTGGGGTGATGATTACGGGGTGGGGCCGGATTGGCAGCGGGGGCACCAGTAGGCCGGGCGCCCGTCCTGCGGTGCCTCGCGGACGGTGGCGCCGCAGCGCAGGCACGGGCGGTGGGCGCGGCCGTAGACGAACAGCTCCTGGCCGGGGCGGCGGCTTCCGGTGGTGTTGCGGCCCCCGTGCTCGCCGGTGTTGGCGGCGAGCAGCCGCCGCGCGGCCTCGGCGATGCGGACGGCGGTGGTTGCGGGGTCGGGGAGGTCCCCGACCGGGGTCCACGGGGTGACCTGGGCCAGGAAGCAGAGCTCGGCCTTGTACACGTTGCCGATGCCGGCCAGGTTGCGCTGGTCGAGCAGGGCCTCGCCGAGGGGGCGCTCGGGGGCGGCGAGCAGGTTGGCGGCGGCGCGGGCCGGGTCCCAGTCGGGGCCGAGGAGGTCGGGGCCCAGGTGGCCCACGACCCGGTCCTCGTCGGAGGTGCGGAGCAGTTCGACGACCGGGAGGCGGTAGCCGACGGCGGTGTGGTCGGCGGTGCCGAGCACGGCGCGGATCTCGTGGGCGGGGCCGCCGTGCCAGGGCCGGCCGGCGGCGAAGACGTGCCAGGCGCCGTCCATGCGCAGGTGGGTGTGGAGGGTGAGGCCGCCCTCGAACCGGGCCAGGAGGTGCTTGCCGCGCGGCACGACCTCCAGGGTGGTGCGCCCGGTGAGGTCGGTGGTCGCCAGACGGGGGACGCGCAGGTCCCAGCGGGTGAGCTCGCGACCGGCCAGGGCGGTGTGCAGCCGGGCGGCCGCCCGCCAGACGCTGTCTCCTTCGGGCATGGCCCCATTGTGGCCCCGCCGGGGCGGGCGGGCCGGGGAACGGGGCGGGCGGGGGAGCGGGGCGGGCGGGCCGGGGAACGGGAACGGGGTGAGCCCCTGCGACGGGGGCCGTCGCAGGGGCTCGGGTGTGGCTGCCGCCGGGGGCCGGTGGGCCGCCCCGACGCCTCGTGGCCGCCTACTTCCAGACGAGGCCCTTGCCCTTGCTCAGGGAGTTGTACGGGTTGCCCCAGTACTCGGCCGCGGAGACCTTGGTCTCGGCCGACGGGGCCAGCGCGACCGCACAACCGGTCTGGGTCTGGCCGTTGGTGAAGCCCTTCGGCAGGGACTCGACCGGGCACTTGTCGAACTTGCCGAAGACGGACAGCTTGCCGGCCTCGGAGCCGTCGCCGAGCAGGCCCTTCATGTGGCCGACGGAGGCGAAGGACAGGTCGGTGGTGCCGACGTTCTTCACCGTGTAACGGATGTAGTAGGGAACCTTGCCCTTGACCTGGTCGCCGAGCTTGAAGACGTCCAGATCGGCCGGGTTGCCCTGCTCGATCGCGGTGACGGTGAGGGCGATCGTGCCGCCCTTGGTGCTGCCGGAGTCGAACGGGACCGTCGCCGTCTCGCCGATCTTGAACTGCTGGCCGGACTTGGCGTGGCCGGCCGCGCCGGCGGCGGGCGCGTCGGTGCCGGAGCCGGACGGCGAGCTCGGGGCCGCGCTGCTGGGCTGCTCCGCCGGGGCGGCGGGCGCGGACGAGGCCGGAGCGGACGGAGCGGCGGGGATCTCCTCGTTGCCGTTCTTGCAGCCGGTCAGGGTCAGGGTGCCCGCGACCGCCAGACCGATGACGCCCGTGGTGGTCCGTCGCATGGTGCTCATTCTTCTGCTCCCCCATGTAGGTGCTCTTTTGACGCGGCATCGTCACGAGCGATGCCTGCGTGGATCTTGATAGTGCAGAAACGATCAGCCGTGCCAGCGGGAACGGGCTCCGTGACAGGCTCCATACATAAGTGCGACGTAAGTGACATGGTCGATACAGCTCCGCAGCCTTACGCCCGGCTCACTCCGTGCGCGGTGGGTGCGCTCGCGGTGCGCTCGCCGTGCGCTCGCGGTGCGCTCGCCGTGCGCTTCCGCGCGGCCCGGTGGGCGGGGGGGTCACCCCCCGCGCCCGGCGGTGGGCGGCCCCCCCCCCCCCCGCGGGGGGCGTGTGTCGCCGCGCCGCCC
>NZ_JBHXTC010000016.1:21036-36520 GCF_042677605.1 Streptomyces sp. NPDC127106
GGCGCCCGGGGGGGGGGGGGCGGGGGCCGCCGGGCGGCCGGCCGGGCGCGGGGGGGCGGGGGGCCCCCCCCCCCCCCGGGGGGCCGGCCGCCCGCCCCCCCCCCCCCCCCACCGCTCAGTGCCGCAGCCGCAGCCCCCGCGGAGTGGCATGGAAGCCCGCCGCCTCCAGGACGCCGCCCAGTGCGGACGTCAGCGCCGGGGCCGCATTGATCCGCTCCACCGTCAGCGCCGGCAGCGCGCCCGCACGGGACGCCTCCGCCAGTACGGCCGTCGCCGCCGCCAGGCGCGGGTCCTCCGGCGCAGGCCAGGCCAGCAGGGTCTTGCCCCCGCGCTCCAGGTACAGCACCAGCTCGCCGTCGACCAGCACCACCAGGGAGCCCGCCTTCCGCCCCGGCTTGTGCCCGGCCCCCGCCGGCGGCTCCGGCCACGGCAGGGCCGCCCCGTACGCATTCGCCGGATCGGCGGCCGCCAGCACCACCGCCGCCAGCGGCGGCGGGTTCCGCTCGGCCGACCGCAGCCGGTCCACCGCACCGTCCATCGCGAACTGGGCCGCGCCCAGCCCCTCCACCACATAGCCGCGGCGGGCCTGGCCGCTGTCCTCGAACGCCGACAGCACCCGGTACACCGCGCTGAAACCGCCCTCCACGCCCTCGGCGGCCACCGCCCCCCGGGTGACCACCCCGTGCCGGTCCAGCAGGGTGCGGGCCAGCGCGTGCGCCCGGTGCGTGGGGTCGGCTGCCCGGATGGGCAGCAGCGACCAGCGCCCCGACACCGTCGGCGGCCCCGGCCGGGAGACCTGCGCGCCGAGCGTTCCGTACCGCCCGCGCGGAACCGTGCGCCGGGCCCGGTGCGCGGTGGCCCCCGCGGTGCGTCCCGAACCGAGCAGGGAGCGCAGCGGGGCCAGGGAGTCGTTCGTCAGCCGGCCCGACCAGGCCAGGTCCCAGACGGCCTCGGAGAGTTCGAGGTCCGTGGCCTCCGGGTGCGCCGCGCGGACCGACTGCGCCAACTGACGGAAGAACAGGCCGTACCCGCCCGACAGCGCGTCCAGGAGCGCCTGGTGCAGGGGCGTCAGCTCCAGCGGGTGCGGCTCGGGCAGCAACAGCGGTGCCGCGTCCGCCAGGTAGAGCGAAACCCAGCCGTCCTTGCCCGGCAGCGCACCGGCCCCCGCCCACACCACCTCCCCGGTCGTGGTCAGCTCGTCCAGCAGGGTCGGCGCATATCCCGCCACCCGCGACGGCAGGACCAGCCGCTCCAGCGCCGAGGCCGGCACCGGCGCGCCCTGCAACTGCTCGACCGCCCGGGCCAGGCCGTCGATGCCGCGCAGGCCCCCGCCCAGGTGTTGCCACTGCGGCAGGAACGTCGCGAGCGAGGCCGGCGGTACCGGCTCCAGCTCCTGGCGCAGTGCGGCCAGCGAACGCCGGCGGAGCCTGCGCAGGACGGCCGCGTCGCACCACTCCTGGCCGATGCCCGCCGGGTGGAACTCGCCCTGCACGACCCGGCCCGCTGCCGCGAGCCGCTGCAGCGCGCCCTCGGTGACCGCCGCGCCCAGCCCGAAGCGGGCCGCGGCCGCCGCCGTGGTGAACGGGCCGTGGGTGCGCGCGTACCGGGCCAGGAGATCGCCCAGCGGGTCCTTGACCGGCTCGGTGAACGCCTCCGGCACCCCGACCGGCAGCGCCGTGCCCAGCGCGTCCCGCAGCCGGCCCGCGTCCTCGACCGCCGCCCAGTGCTCCGTTCCGCCGATCCGCACCCGGATGGCCCGGCGGGCGTCCGCGAGCGCCTGCGGCCAGGCCGGGTCGGCGCCCCGCTCGGCCAGCTCGGCCGCCGTCAGCGGGCCCAGCAGGCGCAGCAGGTCGGCGACCGACTCCGCGTCCTTGGCCCGCCGGTCCTCGGTGCACCACTGCAGCTCCCGCTCCAGCTCCGCCAGCACCTCGGCGTCCAGCAGCTCGCGCAGCTCCGCCTGGCCGAGCAGCTCCGCCAGCAGCCGCGAGTCCAGGGACAGTGCGGCCGCCCTCCGCTCGGCGAGCGGCGAGTCCCCCTCGTACAGGAACTGGGCGACGTACCCGAACAGCAGCGACCGGGCGAACGGGGACGGCTCGGGCGTGGTCACCTCCACTAGGCGGACCCGGCGGGACTCGATGTCCGCCATCAGCTCCGTCAGGCCCGGCACGTCGAAGACGTCCTGCAGGCATTCCCGTACGGCCTCCAGCACGATCGGGAACGACCCGAACTCCGAGGCCACCTGGAGCAGCTGCGAGGCGCGCTGGCGCTGCTGCCACAACGGCGTGCGCCGGCCGGGGTTGCGGCGCGGCAGCAGCAGGGCGCGCGCCGCGCACTCCCGGAACCGGGAGGCGAACAGGGCGGAGCCGCCCACCTGGTCCGTGACGATCCCGCTGACCTCGCCGTGGTCGAAGACCACGTCCGCCGCGCCCAGCGGGGCCTGCCCCTCGTCGAACTCGAAGGACCGCACGGCGGCCGGATCGTGGTCCAGCAGGTCCATCGACAGCAGGTCCGCGTCCGGCAGCCGCAGCACGATGCCGTCGTCCGCATGCATGACCTGGGCGTCCATGCCGTACCGCTCGGCGAGCCGGGCGCCGAGGGCCAGCGCCCACGGGGCGTGCACCTGCGCCCCGAACGGGGAGTGCACCACGACCCGCCAGTCGCCCAGCTCGTCGCGGAACCGCTCGACCACGACCGTCCGGTCGTCCGGCACGTGCCCGCAGGCCTCCCGCTGCTCCGCCAGGTACGCCAGCACGTTCTCCGCGGCCCAGCCGTCCAGTCCGGCCGCCAGCAGCCGCAGCCGCGCGTCCTGCGCGGGCAGTGCGCCCAGCTCCCGAAGGAACGCGCCCACCGCACGGCCCAGTTCGAGGGGGCGGCCCAGCTGGTCGCCCTTCCAGAACGGCAGCCGGCCCGGAACCCCGGGCGCGGGGGAGACCAGCACCCGGTCGCGGGTGATGTCCTCGATCCGCCACGACGTGGTGCCCAGGGTGAACACGTCGCCCACCCGCGACTCGTACACCATCTCCTCGTCCAGCTCGCCCACCCGGCCGCCGCCCTTCTTCGGGTCGGCCCCGGCGAGGAAGACGCCGAACAGCCCGCGGTCGGGGATGGTGCCGCCCGAGGTGACCGCCAGGCGCTGCGCCCCCGGCCGCCCCGTGACCGTGCCCGCGACCCGGTCCCACACCACCCGTGGCCGGAGCTCGGCGAACGCGTCCGATGGGTAGCGGCCCGCCAGCATGTCCAGGACCCCGGTGAACGCCGACTCCGGCAGCGCCGCGAACGGCGCCGCCCGCCGCACCAGGGCGAGCAGCTCGTCCAGCTGCCAGGTGTCCATCGCGGTCATCGCCACCAGCTGCTGCGCGAGCACGTCCAGCGGGTTCGACGGGATGCGCAGCGACTCGATGCCCCCGCTGCGCATCCGCTCGGTGACCACCGCCGCCTGCACCAGGTCACCGCGGTACTTGGGGAAGACGACCCCCGTGGAGACCGCGCCCACCTGGTGCCCGGCCCGGCCCACCCGCTGCAGCCCGGAGGCCACCGACGGCGGGGACTCCACCTGCACCACGAGGTCCACGGCGCCCATGTCGATGCCCAGCTCCAGACTGGACGTGGCGACCACGGCGGGCAGCCGGCCCGCCTTCAGGTCCTCCTCCACCAGCGCCCGCTGCTCCTTGGACACCGAGCCGTGGTGCGCGCGGGCCAGCAGCGGCGGGGCCCCCTGCGCGGCACCCGACTGGGCCATGATCTCGGCCGGCGGCGGCCGCTCGGGCAGCTGCTCGCCCGTGGCACGCTCGTACGCGATCTCGTTGAGCCGGTTGCACAGCCGCTCCGCGAGGCGCCGGGAGTTGGCGAACACGATCGTGGAGCGGTGCGCCTGGACCAGGTCGGCGATCCGCTCCTCCACGTGCGGCCAGATCGACGGCTTGTCGCCGCCCTCCCGGTCCTCCGTGGCGGGGGAGCCGCCCAACTCGCCCAGGTCCTCGACCGGGACGACCACCGACAGGTCGAACTCCTTGGCCGAGGGCGGCTGCACGACCTCCACCCGGCCGCGCGGCGCCAGGTAGCGGGCCACCTCCTCCACCGGCCGGACCGTCGCCGACAGCCCGATCCGGCGCGCCGGGCGCGGCAGCAGTTCGTCCAACCGCTCCAGCGACAGTGCCAGGTGCGCCCCGCGCTTGGTCCCCGCCACCGCGTGCACCTCGTCGAGGATGACCGTCTCGACGCCGGAGAGCGCCTCGCGCGTCGCCGAGGTCAGCATCAGGAACAGCGACTCGGGCGTGGTGATCAGGATGTCCGGCGGCCGGTTCGCCAGCCCCCGCCGCTCGGCGGCCGGGGTGTCGCCCGAGCGGATCCCGACCCGGATGTCCGGCTCCGGCAGGCCCAGGCGGACCGACTCCTGCCGGATCCCGGTCAGCGGGCTGCGCAGGTTCCGCTCCACGTCGACCGCGAGGGCCTTCAGCGGGGACACGTACAGCACCCGGCAGCGCTTCTTCGTCTCGGCAGGCGGTGGCTCGGCCGCCAGCCGGTCCAGGGCGGCGAGGAAGGCGGCCAGCGTCTTGCCCGAGCCGGTGGGCGCGACGACCAGCACGTCCGAACCCTCCCGGATGGCCCGCCAGGCTCCCTCCTGCGCGGCGGTGGGCGTACGGAAGGCCCCCGAGAACCAGGATCGGGTCGCGGGGGAGAACGAGTCGAGCGCAGCGCCGGCCATGCCCCCATCCTGCACCCCGGCACTGACAAGGGGCCCGGACCAGGGCGGACGCCCCCGGGAGGCGCAGGGAGCCGCGGGCCGGCGGTGCGCGGGCCCGGCCCGGCGGGGCGCAGAATGGGGGAATGGCGGACGGCGGCGGGGACCGGGAGTGGGCGCGGCACTGGCAGTACGCCGAACTGCCCGGCCTGGACCTGCTGCGCGCCCACTACATCCGTCACGCCTTCCCCCGCCACGCGCACGACGGGTACGTGATCGCCGCCGTCACCGGCGGCATCGAGGAGGTCGGCCTGCCCGGCGGCACCGTCCACGCCGGACCCGGCAGCGTCGTCCTGATCAACCCCGAGGTGCCGCACACCGCCCGCGCCGGAGTCCCCGAGGGCTGGGCCTACGCCACGCTCTACCCCTCGCGGGAGCTGATCGCCGACGTGGCCGCCGAGATCGCCGGGCTGCGCGGCACCCCCGGCTTCACCGTCGACGCGGTCACCGACCCGCGGACCTCGCACGCCATCACCGAGATCCACCGGGCCGCCGAGGAGGGCAACGCACTCGCCGCCGACACCCTGCTGCGCACGACCGTGGCGCGGATCCTGGCCCGGCACGCCGGGCCGCTGCCCGCCCGTACGGCGAAGAGCGCCGGCGCCTCGGGCGCGGCACGGGCCCGCGCGGTGCTCCAGGAGCGCATGGCGGACCCGCCGTCGCTGGAGCAGCTCGCCGCGGAGCTCGGGACCAGCCCGTTCGCCCTGCTGCGGGCCTTCCGGGAGCGGTACGGGATGCCGCCGCACACCTGGCTGACCGACGCCCGGGTCAGGCGGGCGCGCCGGATGCTGGACGCGGGCACCGCCCCGGCCGAGGCGGCGGCCGCCGTCGGCTTCACGGACCAGCCGCACCTCAACCGGCACTTCACCCGCATCGTGGGCGTGACGCCGGGGGCCTACCGGCGGGAACGGCGGGCCGGGTAGCGCGCGGGGTCGCCGCCTGCGTCCGGCGGCCGCCGGGTGCGTCCGGTGGCCACCGGGTGCGTCCGGTAGCCGCCGAGTGCGTCTGACGCGGCCGCCGGGTGCGTCTGGCGAGGCCTCCGCGTGCGGATGGCGGGGCCGTGCAAGAACGTACAAGACCGGGCCGGGCCGGCCTGCGTACGGTCGCGGCGTGGGAGAACGTCAGACAGTCATACGAGAGACGCGGGAAGCCCCCGAGGAGGTCACCGGTCGGCCGCGCGCCGCCGTCGTGCGGGACGCACTCGGGGTCGGGGTGGCCGTCGGGCTGTCCGGCTTCGCGTTCGGCGTGACCGCCGCGGGGTCCGGGCTCAGCGCCCTGCAGGCGGGCGCCCTGAGCCTGCTGGTGTTCACCGGCGCCTCGCAGTTCGCGCTGGTCGGGGCGCTGGCCGCGGGCGGCAACCCGTTCACGGCGGCCGCCGGGGCCTTCTTCCTCGGCACCCGGAACGCCTTCTACGGGCTGCGGCTGTCGCAGCTGCTCGCACTGCCGCGGGCCGTCAAGCCCTTCGCCGCCCACTGGGTGATCGACGAGACCACCGCCGTGTCCCTGGCCCAGCCGGACCGCAGGTCGGCGCGGCTCGGCTTCACCGTTACCGGGCTGGCCCTCTTCGTGCTGTGGAACCTCACCACCGTGCTGGGCGCGCTCGGCGCCGAGGCCATCGGGGACACCGCGGCCTGGGGGCTGGACGCCGCCGGGCCCGCCGTCTTCCTGGCGCTGCTCGCACCAATGTTGAAGAGCACCACCGAGCGGGCCGTCGCCGCGCTCGCGCTCGTCCTCGGACTGGGCCTGCTGCCCTGCCTGCCCCCCGGACTGCCCGTGCTCGTCGCCGCGCTCGCCGCTCCCGCGGTCCTCTGGCTGAAGGGACGACGTCCGTGAATGTGTGGATCGCCATCGCGCTGACCGCCCTCGGCTGCTACGCCGTCAAACTGGCCGGGCTCCTGGTGCCCGCCGGAGCGTTGGAGCGGCCGCTCGTGCGCCGGCTCGCCGAGCTGCTGCCGGTCGCCCTGCTGGCCGCGCTCACCGCCCAGCAGACCTTCGCCACCGGGCAGGAGCTCGTGGTCGACGCACGGGCCGCCGGACTCGTCGCCGCGGGGCTGGCCCTGGTCCTGCGGGCGCCCTTCCTCGTGGTGGTCGGGGCCGCCGTCGCGGTCACCGCGGCCGTGCGGGCCCTGGGCGGGTAGCGCCGTACGGGACGGCGGCCCCGGCCTGCGGGAGCGGGCGGGATACTGGGGGCATGCGGTTGACGATTTTCTGGGAGCGGATGGCCGAGCACTTCGGTGCGGGCTACGCGGACTCCTTCGCACGGGACCACGTCATGTCGGAGCTCGGCGGACGCACCGTCCACCAGGCGCTGGAGGCCGGCTGGGAGACCAAGGACGTGTGGCGCGCCGTGTGCACGGCCATGGACGTCCCGGCCTCGCTGCGCTGAGCGAGGGCGCACCCGTTTCCCCGTACGCCTGCCGGGTGGGACAGACTGGGCGGCGTGGCAGCCACCGATGAGACGACCGAGAACACCGAGCCGGCCGACCGCGCCGCGGAGGTCGAACGGGCCGCGACGCCCGATGCGGCCGGACCCGCCGACCGGGCGGGGCGCGCTGCCGACCGGGCCGGTTCCGTAGGCGGTCGGGCCGGTTCCGCAGGCGACCGGGCCGGTTCCGCAGGCGACCGCATGCCGCGGTGGCTGCCCCGTGCCGTCCTCCTCGTCCTTGCGCTGGTCGCCTGCTACCAGCTCGGCAGCTGGGCCTTCCACCAGCTGATCGGGCTGCTGGTCAACATCCTGATCGCGTTCTTCCTGGCCCTCGCGATCGAACCGGCCGTGTCGGGGATGGCGGCCCGCGGCATGCGCCGCGGGCTCGCCACCTTCCTGGTGTTCCTCGGGGTGTTCGTCGCGTCCGTCGGCTTCGTCGTCCTGCTCGGCTCGATGCTCGCCGGGCAGATCGTCGACATGGTGGAGGACTTCCCCCGCTATCTCGACTCCGTGATCAACACGATCAACGCGACCTTCCACACCGAGCTGTCCCGGCTGGAGATCCAGGACAGCCTGCTGCGCTCGGACTGGCTGCAGAAGTACGCACAGGACAGCGCGAGCGGCGTGCTCGACGTGTCCGCCACCCTGCTCGGCGGACTCTTCCGGCTGCTGACCGTCGGCCTGTTCTCGTTCTACTTCGCCGCGGACGGTCCGCGACTGCGGCGCGCGCTGTGCTCCGTGCTGCCTCCGGCGAAGCAGTCGGAGGTGCTGCGCGCCTGGGAGATCGCCGTGGCCAAGACGGGCGGCTACCTCTACTCGCGCGGGCTGATGGCCCTGGCCTCCGGGGTCGCGCACTACGTGCTCTTCGCGGTGCTGGGCGTGCCGTACGCGCCGGCGCTCGCCGTGTGGGTGGGGCTCGTCTCCCAGTTCATCCCCACCATCGGCACCTACCTGGCGGGCGCGCTGCCCACGCTGATCGCCTTCACCGTCAATCCCTGGTACGCGCTGTACGTCCTCGGGTTCGTCGTGGTCTACCAGCAGTTCGAGAACTACGTGCTGCAGCCCAAGCTGACCTCGCGGAGCGTGGACATCCACCCCGCCGTGGCCTTCGGGTCGGTCATTGCGGGGACCGCCCTGCTCGGCGCGGTCGGGGCGCTCGTCGCCATCCCGGCCGTCGCCACCCTGCAGGCCTTCCTCGGCGCGTACGTCAAGCGGTACGAGCTGACGGAGGCCGCGGACTCCGCTACGCCTGCTTCCCGGAGGCCGGGCCGAGTACGGCTGCCAGGGCTTCGCTGACCGTCGCCTCCACGGCGGTCTTCTCCAGGCCGAGGCCGCTGAGCACGCCCTCGCCGTGCTCCAGTTCGAGGAGCGCGAGCAGGATGTGCTCGGTCCCGACGTAGTCGTGGCCCAGTCGCAGGGCCTCGCGGAAGGTCAGCTCCAGGGCCTTCTTGGCGGAGGCGTCGAAGGGGACCAGGTCCGGGACGGCGCCCCCGGCCGCGGCGGGCAGGGCGGCGGTGGCCGCGGCGCGCACGGCGTCCGGGGCGACGCCCTGGGAGCGCAGGGCGAGGACCGCGAGGCCCTGCTCGTCGGCGATCAGTCCGAGGACGAGGTGCTCGGTGCTGATCTCGGTGTTGCCCGCGGCGCGGGCCTCCTCCTGCGCGGACACCACGACGTTGCGGGCGCGGGGGGTGAAGCGGGCGAAGCCCTGGGCGGACTGCACGTCGCTGCCCTCGCCCTCCTTGTCGGCCTTGGGCACGAAGCGCTTCTGGGCGGCCTGGCGGGTGACGCCCATGCTGCGGCCGATGTCGGTCCAGGAGGCGCCGGAGCGGCGGGCCTGGTCGACGAAGTGGCCGATGAGGTGGTCGGCCACGTCGCCGAGGTGCTCGGCGGCGACGACGGCACCGCTGAGCTGCTCGAGGGCGTCGTCGTGGGACTTCTTGATGGCCTCGATGAGGTCGTCGAGGCGTACCGGGATGGTCATGCGCACGGGTTCCTCTGAAGGGTTCGTCATGAATGCAACCCTAGGTTGACAGTCGAGGGGTGTCAACCGCTGGTTGTCACTCGGGGTGGGTTTCGGGTTCCCCTCGTGGCCGATATAGAGGTGCGATGCGGCCGGTTCGTACACCTGTTGTCCATGAGCGTCGACGTGACCCGGGCGAGTGCGGACGGACCCGCCGCCGAACCGGCAGGACGGGGCCGGGGGGGGGCGGGGGGGGGGGCGGGCACCGGGGGGGGCGGCCCGCCGGGCGGGGGGGGCGGTGGGGCCGC
Source organism: Streptomyces sp. NPDC127106 (assembly GCF_042677605.1). Classification (NCBI taxonomy): domain Bacteria; kingdom Bacillati; phylum Actinomycetota; class Actinomycetes; order Kitasatosporales; family Streptomycetaceae; genus Streptomyces; species Streptomyces sp. NPDC127106. The sequence continues at coordinate 30,471 of NZ_JBHXTC010000016.1, forward strand.
CCCTCGCGCGGCGGGCCGCACGGCGGCCGGCTGATCGGCGGCCCGCTGAACCGCGGCCCGCTGAACCGCGGCCCGCCGAAGCGCGGACGGCCGGGAGCGCGGTCGAGCTGCCGGGCGCGGGACCCGGGGCGTCGCGGTCGGTGGCGGCGCTGCACAGCGGCGGTGCCGCCGCCGGCGCCCTGCTGCTCCTCGTCGGGATCGGGGCCCTGCTCCACGAGCCGGTGCTGATCCCGCCGATCGCGGCGAGCGCTGCCATCGTCTACGGGGTCCCGGCCCTGCCGCTCGCCCAGCCGCGCAGCGTCGTCGGCGGGCACCTGCTGTGCGCCGGGGTCGGGTACGCGGCGCTGGCGGGGCTCGGCGGGGCGCCGTGGGTGGCCGCGCTCGGGGCCGGGGTGGCCGTGGGGCTCATGACCCTGGCCCGGACCCCGCATTCGCCGGCCGCCGCCACCACCGTCGTGGTGGTGATGCAGGCCCCGGACCCGGAGGCCTTCGTGCCGCTGCTGGCGGGCGCGGCCCTGCTGCTGGTCCTGGCCGGAACGGCTGCCTCCCGCGCCCGGCCCGGCGCGGTGCGCTATCCCGTGTACTGGTGGCGCGATCCGGCCCGGCCGGCCGGTCACCCGGACGCCGGCCGTCCGTGCGCCGGTGGGCGGCGGGTCCGATGGCGGCTGCCGGGACGCGGCCCGGGCCGCCGGGTCCGGGCCGGTGGCTGATCGCAGCATGCCCATCCGCGCCGAGTTGCCGACGCGGACGGTGACGCGGGCCCGCGTCGGGCGCTCCGGTCGGGCGGGAATCCCCCCGTGGGCGTTCCGCGGGCCTGCATCACACCTCCGCCCCCACGGCGCCCGCCGTCCCGGGTGCTGCCCCGAGAGCGGATCCGTTCGCGCGAAGGGGGCGGGGCGCGAGTGGCGTCCCGCCCCGGTGGACGGACCGGGACCGGCGGCTCCAGCGCATCTGGCGGACCGCCCTCCACCACCGCGACGCGGGCGCCGCGTCGGCCTGCCGCTGAGGTCTGGCTCCTCCTGCCGGATGTGGGACCGGGCACAGTGCCCGGCCCCTCGCGGGCGATCACGGTGCTTCCGCGGGCGGCCGGCGCGCTCGTCGGGCGGCCGAAACGGCCGGTCACGACGGGGTTCGCCCGGGCTGGAGGGGCCGGCTTGACAGGAAAATCGAACATCCATTCTGATGGGTTATCCACAGCCGAACCGGCGTGGCAGCGCATTGTCAGTGGCAGGCGTTAGCGTCAATGGCGTGAAGCGATCGACTCAAGCAAACCGGGTGGAACCCATGGCAGGCACCGACCGCGAGAAGGCTCTCGACGCCGCTCTCGCACAGATTGAACGGCAATTCGGCAAGGGTGCGGTCATGCGCCTCGGCGACCGGCCGAACGAGCCCATCGAGGTCATCCCCACCGGGTCGACCGCACTGGACATCGCCCTCGGTGTCGGCGGCCTGCCGCGCGGCCGCGTCGTCGAGATCTACGGTCCGGAGTCCTCCGGTAAGACGACCCTGACCCTGCACGCCGTGGCCAACGCACAGAAGGCCGGCGGCACCGTCGCCTTCGTGGACGCCGAGCACGCGCTCGACCCGGAGTACGCGCGGGCCCTCGGCGTCGACACCGACAACCTGATCCTGTCCCAGCCGGACACCGGTGAGCAGGCCCTGGAGATCGTGGACATGCTGGTCCGCTCCGGCGCCCTCGACCTCATCGTCATCGACTCCGTCGCCGCCCTCGTGCCGCGCGCGGAGATCGAGGGCGAGATGGGCGACTCGCACGTCGGCCTCCAGGCCCGTCTGATGAGCCAGGCCCTCCGCAAGATCACCAGCGCGCTCAACCAGTCCAAGACCACCGCGATCTTCATCAACCAGCTCCGCGAGAAGATCGGCGTCATGTTCGGCTCCCCGGAGACCACCACCGGTGGCCGGGCGCTGAAGTTCTACGCCTCGGTGCGTATCGACATCCGCCGCATCGAGACCCTGAAGGACGGCACGGAAGCGGTCGGCAACCGCACCCGCTGCAAGGTCGTCAAGAACAAGGTCGCGCCGCCCTTCAAGCAGGCGGAGTTCGACATCCTCTACGGCCAGGGCATCAGCCGCGAGGGCGGCCTGATCGACATGGGCGTGGAGCACGGCTTCATCCGCAAGGCCGGCGCCTGGTACACGTACGAGGGCGACCAGCTCGGCCAGGGCAAGGAGAACGCCCGCAACTTCCTGAAGGACAACCCGGACCTCGCGAACGAGATCGAGCGGAAGATCAAGGAGAAGCTCGGCGTCGGTGTCCGCAAGGGCGCCCAGCCCGCGGGCGAGACCCCCGCGGAGGAGACGGCCGCCGGCGACGGCGAGGCCAAGAGCGTTCCCGCCCCGGCTGCGAAGGCGAAGGCGACCAAGACCGCCGCCGCCAAGAGCTGACCCGATGCGGGAACACGAACGGGACGGCGGCTCCGGCACGACGAGGGCCGAGCCGGAGCTGCCGCCCCAGAGTCCCGAGGAACAGGCGCGGGCGATCTGCCTGCGCCTGCTCACCGGGATGCCGCGCACCCGGCGCCAGCTCGCGGACGCCCTGGCCAAACGGGGCATCCCCGAGGAGGTGGCGCAGGAGGTCCTTTCCCGGTTCGAGGAGGTGGGCCTGATCGACGACGCCGCCTTCGCCGGCGCCTGGGTCGAGTCCCGCCACCGTGGCCGGGGCCTCGCCCGCCGGGCCCTCGCGCAGGAGCTGCGGACCAAGGGGGTGCAGGCCGCCCTCGTCCAAGAAGCCCTGGAGCAACTGGACTCCGAGCAGGAGGAGCAGACCGCCCGGGAACTCGTCGATCGGAAGCTCCGTGCCACCCGGGGCCTGGACCGGGACAAGCGGATCCGCCGGCTCGCCGGGATGCTCGCCCGCAAGGGATACCCGGAGGGCATGGCCCTGCGCGTGGTGCGGCGCGCCCTGGAGGCCGAGGGCGAGGACACCGACGACGGGCTGGAGTACCCGGGAGTCTGACCACGCCCGCTCGACCGTCTGCCCGTCTGCCCGTCTGCCCGTCTGCCCGTCTGCCCGTCCGTCCGTCGGGCGGTTTGCGCGGGCGGGGTAGGGATAGCCCCCGGGGCAGGACGCCGGGGCGCTCCACTGCCAACGCCCCGCTGCGGCGGCAGGGTTGAGCGCATGATGCTGCGTTACGCCCTCCAGACCGTCAGGGACCGCAAAGCCGGCTTCCTCGGCGCGTTCACCGCACTGCTGTGTGCGGCGGCCCTCATCACCGCCTGCGGCACGCTCCTGGAAACCGGACTCCGCGGCAGGATCGCCACCGAGCGCTACGCGGCCACCCCGGTCCTCGTCTCCGCCGACCAGAACGTGCACCAGACCACGGTCAAGGAGAAGAAGGGCAAGACCAAGACGAAGCACAAGGCCAAGCCCGTGGCCGAACGGGCCTGGCTCCCCGCCGGCACCGTCGAGACGGTGCGCGCCGTTCCCGGCGTCGAGCGGGCCGTACCCGAGCTCACCTTCCAGGCCGTCCCGCTGGTACGGCCGGCCGCAGGTGGCGGCGCCGAGCGGCCGCCCGCCCCGTACGGGCACGCCTGGAGCTCCGCAGCGCTCACCCCCTTCACGCTCGCCGAGGGCCGCGCCCCCCAGAGCGGCAGCGAGGTCGTCGTCGACCGTGAACTGGCCGCCCGCGCCGGACTGGAGCCCGGCAGCCGGCTCACGGTCCAGGCGACCGGCGTACCCACGGAGTACACGGTCAGCGGTGTCGCCCGGCCGGGCGGCGGCCGGATCATCCGGCAGAGCGCCCTCTTCTTCACCGACGCCGAGGCCCAGCGGCTCGCAGCCCGCGAGGGGCAGGTCACCGCCATCGGCGTCCTGCCCGCACCCGGGGTCGACCCCGGGGACCTGGCCCGCCGGATCCGCCAGGCCCTGGACGGTACCGGTGTCGGTACCGGTGTCGGTACCGGTGTCGGTACGGGCGCCGCCGCCGGCGCCCAGGTCAGCCTGGGTGAAGCACGCGGAGCCGTCGAGTTCCTCGACGCCGCCGGCGCCCGGATCAAACTGGTCTCCATGGGCGGCGCCATGGGCGGCACCGCCCTGCTCGTCGCCGTCCTCGTCGTCGTCGGCACCTTCGCCCTGTCCGTCCAGCAACGCCACCGCGAACTCGCCCTGCTCCGCGCCATCGCCGCCACCCCCGGCCAGCTGCGTCGCATGATCGGCCGGGAAGCGCTGCTCGTCGGACTGGCCGCCGGGGTCGCCGGCGCGTTCGCCGGGCTACCGCTCGCCGCCTGGCTGCACGGCCGGTTCGTCGACGGCGGGATCGTCCCCGCCACCCTGGAGCGCACCGCCGGGATCTTCCCGATGTTCGCCGCCGTCGGCGCGAGCCTGCTCGGCGCGTGGGCCGCCGCCCGGATCACCGCCCGGCGTATCGCCCGTATCCGCCCCGCCGAGGCGCTCGCCGAAGCGGCCGTGGAGCGGGCCCGGCCCGCCTGGATGCGGATCGCCACCGGGCTGCTGGTGCTGGCCGGCGGGATCGTGCTGGTCGCCGTGCTGGGCTCGCTGCGCACCGAACCGGCGTCCACCCCGGTGACCTTCCTCGCCGTGATCGTCCTCGCCACGGCCGTCGCGCTGCTCGGCCCGCTGCTCGTACGGGCTGCGGCCGCGCTGCTCGCGGGCCCGCTGCGGCTGGCCGGCGCCGGCGGCCACCTCGCCACCGCCAACCTGCGGAGCAACGCGACCCGGATGGCCTCCGCCGTCACCCCGCTCACCCTGCTGATCGGCATGACCTGCACCGTCCTGTTCATCGCGCCGACGCTGGGCCACGCCGTGCGGGAGCAGGCCCGCGACGGGGTCCGAGCCGCGTGGGTGCTGGCCGGCCAGGGCCCCGGCGTCCCGGCCGAGGCCGCCGACGCGGTCCGCCGGACCCCCGGGGTCACCGCCGCCACCGAGATCGTCCGCACGTCGGTGCGGGTCGGGCTGACCAAGTACAGCGCGCAGGGCGTCACGCCCGACGGGCTGACCCGGACCTGGGACCCCGCGGTGACCGCCGGCAGCATCGACGGATTCGGCGAACGCAGCGCCGCCGTCAGTGAACTCGCCGCCGAGCAGCTCGGGCTGAAGCCGGGCAGCGAGCTGGAAGTGGCCCTGGGCGACGGCACGCCGGCACGGTTGACCGTGACGGCCGTGTACGCGCGGGGCCTGGGCTTCGGAGACCTGACCCTGCCGCACGGGCTGGTCGCGGCGCACGTCGACAACCCGCTGGCGAGCGGCGTGCTGGTGGCCGCCGAGCCGGGGACCGGGCGGGAACGGATCGCCGCGGCAGTGGCCCGGTTCCCCGGGGTGGGAGTGCTGTCGGCGCGTGACGCCGACCAGGCGCGCGCCGAGCTGCAGCAGGACGGGGCCGAGCTCAATCTGCTGGCGATGGGGCTGGTGCTCGCCTTCACGGCGATCGCCGTCGTCAACACGCTCGCCATGTCCACGGCGGAGCGGTTCCGGGAGTTCGCGATGCTGCGGCTGGCCGGGGCGAAGCGGAGGCAGGTGCTGCGGATGCTGCGGGTGGAGGCGCTGGCCGTGCTGCTGATGGGGGCGGTGCTGGGGTCGGGGATCTCGCTGGCCGTGCTGACCGCCTTCAGCGTGGGAATGACGGGGGTGGCCGCGCCGGTGGTGCTGCCGGTGGTGTACGTGGGGGTGGTGGGGGCTGCGGGGCTGCTGGCGGTGGCCGCTACCGCCGTTCCGGGGCGGGGGGTGCTCCGCATCCGCCCGGTCGACGTGGCCACGTCGAGGTGACCGCTGCCGGGCCACACTCCGCCCAGCGGCCGGACCCCGCTCCCGGCCGCCCGGATGCCGCGGCCCGGCCGCCCCGGTGGCCCCGGTGGCCGCGGCCGGGACATGCGGGGGTCCGGCCCCGATCAGGGCCCGGGCCCGCAGTCCCCGGGCCTCCTCGCAGCCGGACGCCGGCGGGGGAGCGCTGGGCGGAGCCTGCCCCGCCCCACCCTTCCACCGTTCCCCGGGGGGCCGCCCCCGCCCCCCCGCCCCCAACCCCCGCGGGGGCGGGGGGTGGGGGCGCCGGGGAGCCGGGGGCTTATTAACAACA
>NZ_JBHXTC010000016.1:36530-53019 GCF_042677605.1 Streptomyces sp. NPDC127106
ACTCTATTATAAACCCCCCCACCCCACTCTTATAAACTCTTCTTGGTGGGGCGCGCGTGTATTGTGTTTAAACCACCCCCCCCTCCCCCGGCCCCGGGGGGCCCCCCCCCCCACCCCGCGCCTCAAACGCCGGCGGGGCCGGGTGATGCGGGCGCAGTGGAGCGGGCGCAGTGGGTGGGGTGCCGGTGGGGGCGGGGCGCGCGCAGCCGGGTCTGGCCGCTAGGCGGTGGGCGGTGTGGTGGGGAGGGACGCGGCCTTCCAGGACTGGAAACCACCGGTCAGGTCCGTGGCGTGGCGGAGCCCCAGCGTGCGGAGGGAGGCCACCGCGAGGGAGGAGGCGTAACCCTCGTTGCAGAACACGATCACACGCAGCTCGTGCGAGGTGGCCTCGGGCAGGCGGTGCGACCCCTCGGGGTCGAGCCGCCACTCCAGTTCGTTGCGCTCGATCACCAGCGCGCCCGGGACCAGCCCGTCCCGCTCGCGCAGCGCCTGATAGCGGATGTCCACCAGGAGGGCGCCGTCGAGGAACTCCGCGTGCGCCTCCTCGGGAGTGACACGGGTGTACGCGGAGCGGATCCGCTCCAGCAGGGCGTCGATGCCGACGGGGGTGTCGCTCACTGCCAGTCCTCCGGACGCTCGATGTGCTCCACGGTCAGAACGGGACCCGTGCGGCTGTAGCGGCGGATGAGGGGGAGTGGCGGGTGGTAGGCGTGTACCGAGATCGCGTGTTCGTCGGGGGAGTCGTTGAGGACCTCGTGCACGTGGTGTTCCCCGAAGGCCCGGCCGGTGCCCGGCCCCAGGCTTCGGCTGCGGTCGACGCCGGGCGCGAGTTCCAGGCTGCGCCAGCCCTCGGAGGGGATCCGGGCGGCCAGTGAGTACTCGGTGAGCCGGCCGCGCGCGGTGGCGAACGCGCCGCGCGATTCGGCGTGGTCGTGCCAGCCGGTGCCGGTCCCGGGCGGCCAGCCGATGACCCAGGCCTCGCTGCCGCCCGGTCCGTCCAGCCGGATCCAGGTGCGGCCGGCCGGGTCGAGGGGCAGGGAGTCGATGACGGCCGGGTCGGCGGCCGTGCGGAGGGCGAAGTCGAGGAGTGCGGCGGCTGTCACGGCAGGGGTGTGGGCGTGCGTGGGCACGCCTGCGGAGGCAGACATGGTGGGTGTGACCGTCCTGGGTTCGCGGCATGGGCGCGCCTCGGGGCGCGGTGGAAGGGGGCGAATCAGCAGGAACGGCGACACACGCAGCCCGCGTAGCGGACCAGGTCCATGTGGACCCTCCGCCACAGGCGTACGTCGCTGCCGGTCATGACGGCGAGTCAAGCACGGGGACCGCGGAGCGGTCAATCGATCACGGGGGTGGGGGTCGGTGCCGAGGGTGACGTACGGGTCGGGGCGCCCCTGCGGACGGCGTCCGCGGCCTCGTACAGTTCCGCCGGCGCCACTCCTGCGAAGGTGGCCGCCAGGTGCCCGTCCGGCCGGACCAGCAGGACGGTGTGCGCGGCGGCTCCGGGGTAGTCGTCCGCGACGAGCAGCTCCGCACGGACCGGCAGCGCGGCCACGGCTGCCGCCAGTCGCGGCATCAGCCCGGCGCCCAGCCAGTGCCGCCGGTCCCAGACCCCGGTGCCGGGGGCGACCAGCACCACCAGCATGCGGCCCCGGCCCAGCAGGTCCCGCAGCGGCACGGTCGAGCCGTCGGGGGCGGACACCGCGACGTTCGCGACGGCTCCGCCCGGCTCGGTCGCGGTCGGCACCTCCCGTACGGCGACGGGCGGGGCGTACGAGGGCTGTGCACCCAGCGCTCCCCGCCCCAGGTGGCTGTCGGTGAGCAGGGCCTCGGCACGCGCCGAGCCGGGCAGCAGGGTCCGCAGCCCGCTCCCGCCGCGTACGGCCGGCATGGCCTGGTCGGCGGCGCGCAGCCGGGCCGCGACCGCCGTGCGCCGTTCGTCCTCGTAGCTGTCGAGCAGGGCTTCGGAGGCTCCTTGGTGCCAGGCGAGGGCCAGCTTCCAGGCCAGGTTCTCGGCGTCCCGGAGCCCTTCTTCGACGCCCTGGGTGCCCAGTGCGCCCAGCAGGTGCGCGGCGTCCCCGGCGAGGAAGGCGCGGCCGTCGCGCCAGGTACGGGCGAGCCGGTGGTGCAGGGTGTGCACGCCGGTGTCGAGGAGGTCGTACGCGGGCGTGGTGCCCCCGCACCAGGCGCCCATGGTGTCGCGGATCAGCGTCACCAGCGCGTCGGGAGTGACGAGTTCGCCGCGGGCCGGCAGCAGCCAGTCCAGCCGCCACACCCCGTCGGGCAGCGGCCGGGCGGTGGTCTCCTGCGGCGGGTCGCGGTGCAGCAGGGCCTCGCCGGGCCAGGGGAGTTCGGTGCGCAGCGCGGCCACGGCGTGCCGTTCGACGGCGGTGCGCCCGGGGAAGCGGATGCCGAGGAGCTTGCGCACGGTGGAGCGGGCCCCGTCGCAGCCGACCAGGAAACTCCCGCGCCACCAGGTGGTTTCCGCACCCCGGGTGTGGGCGGTGACCCCGCGGTCGTCCTGTTCCAGGGTGTCCAGCTTGCTGTCGGCGACGAGCTGGACCAGCGGGTGGGCGGCCGCGGCCGCGCGCAGTCCACGGGTGAGGGCGTGCTGCGGCACGTGCAGCGGAGCCGGCTCCGGGTCGTCCTCGAAGGTGATCCGGCCGGTGTCGCGGCTGCGCCGCATGGTGCGCCAGGCCGCGTAGTACGCGCCCTCGTCGCGCAGTGTCGTACAGCCCAGCCGCTCGGCCATGGCGGCGGTGTCGGCGTGCAGGACGACGGTGCGGGCCGGGCGGGGGAGATCCTTGCCGGGACCCTCGTCGAGCACGACCGAGGGCACGCCCGGGCCGGGCCGGGCGGGGGGGCGCGGGGCGGGGCCGCCCTCAGTCGAACCGGACGTGCCGGACCCCCACCAGCGCCCGCCGCAGCCGCCCGCGCAGCGGCCCGCAGCCGTCCGGCGCCATCCGCAGCCCGCACAGGGCCGCGACCCGGGCGGCGGCCTGCGCCACGTCCAGGTGGTCGGTGCCCAGGTGGTCGGCGAACTCCGGCGCGCGCAGCGCTGCCAGGCACCCTTCGAGCCGGGACACCGCGAAGCCCTCCCGCTGCAGCCCGGGCCCCAGGCCGCGCCCGTACAGCCGGCGCAGTACGGTGCCGCGCCCGGCCAGCAGCGCGAAGTGCCGTACGTCGTGGCCCGCTCCGCGCAGCCGGCCCACCGTCTCGTCGAAGTACCGCGGTTCGGTGACGGTCATCGGCACGAGCAGCGGCCCCGGATGCCGCCGCGCGGCCAGGTCCAGCACCTCGAAGACCCCCTGGCGCCAGGCCGGCAGGTCCTGGAAGTCCCCGCGCAGCCGCTCCGGGAGCATCCGGTGCAGGCCGAAGCCGACGTGTTCGGGATCGCACACGGAGCTGCCGGGCAGCCGCCGGTGCAACTCGTACGCGGTCTGCGTCTTGCCGACCCCGAAGGGCCCGTTCAGCCAGACGATCACTGGGTCGCCGCCTTCCAGGTGCTGACGACCAGCCTGCCCGGGTTGCCGAGGCCGACCGGGGCGGTGAGCTCGACGGTCACCCGGGGCGCGCCGGGCCTGGGCACCACCTCCACCGCCCGGCCCTCGACGGCGGGCGCGCCGGAGTCGGTCACGGGGTCGGGCCACAGCATCCTGAAGGACGCCTCCTGCCCGGGCCGGAGGGTCACCCGCGGGGGTGGTGCGTCCGTGCGCGGCACCTGGGAAGCGATGATGTCCGCCGAACCGTACTTCACCTCCCCCTCCACCGGCGCGCGTGTCCGGTCCAGCAGCCTGATCTGCGGATAGCCTTCCAGCTCGTACGGCGCGTGGCCGCAGTTGACCAACCGGAACCTTGCGATCCGCATACCCATCGCGGAGTCCCCGCGCCCTTCGAGCACGCGCACCCCGCCCTCGGGGCACGCCGCCCCGGCGGCCGACGGCGCCGTCCTCGTCGGCCCCGGCGCGGGCGCCGGGGCGGGCGGTGTGCCGCACCCCGCCAGCACCGCTACGGCCGCCGCGCCACCAACCGCCCTTGCCGCCCCACGTATTGCACCCATCCGCCGACGGTACGACACCCCTGCTGTCCCACCGGCCGGCACAGCCCCACCGGCGTGGCGACCGGCGGACGCTGGGCCGGGGGGCGGGCCGGCCGGCGGCCGCGGACCGGCCACTCTCCCCGGATTGGCCGGTTCGCGACCGCCCGCCCGGCCCCTACCGTGCCGCACATGGACCGCACCCTCGCCGCCGACCTGGCCCGCCTGCCCGAGCTCCTCGACGCCGCCCGCCGCGCCGCCGCCGACACCCTCGCCGCCCTCGACGAGCGCCCGGTCGTCCCGCGGCCGGCCGGACCGCCGGCCCCCGAGCGGCTCCCCGACCGCGGCACCGGCACCGAAGCCGCCCTCGCCGCCTTCGCGGACCGCTGGGCACCCCGCCTGTCGGCCTCCGCCGGCCCCCGCTACCTGGGCTTCGTCACCGGGGGCGCCACCCCCGCCGCCCTGGCCGGCGACTGGCTGACCGCCGCCCACGACCAGAACTCCAACTCGGCCCTCGACGGCGCCGGCCAGGACCTCGAACGCGAGACCGTCGGCTGGCTCCGCGAGCTGTTCGGCCTCGGACCCGCGCACAGCGGCACCTTCGTCAGCGGCGCCACCATGTCCAACACCACCGGCCTCGCCATCGCCCGCGAATGGCTCGGCGAGCGGCTCGGCGTCACCCCGGCCGAGGACGGGGCGGCCGCCCTCGGCCCGGTCCGCGTGCTCTCCGGCGCCCCGCACTCCTCCATCGCCAAGGCCCTGGCCGTCCTCGGCCTCGGCCGCAGCTCCCTCGTCCCCGTGCCCACCCTGCCCGGGCGCGAAGCCGTCGACCCCGCCGCCCTCGACCGTGCCCTCGCCGACACGCCCGGTCCGGCCGTCGTCGTCGCCAACGCCGGTACGGTCAACACCGTGGACTTCGACGACCTCCGGGCCGTCGCCGCGCTGAAGGACCGCCACGACTTCTGGCTGCACACCGACGCCGCGTTCGGCGCGTTCGCCGCCCTCTCCCCGCAGTACGCCCACCTCGCCGACGGGCTCGACGCCTCCGACTCCGTCTGCGTCGACCTGCACAAGTGGCTGAACGTCCCCTACGACAGCGCCGTCCAGTTCACCCGCCGGCCCGACCTCCAGGCCCGCGTCTTCCAGAACGCCGCCGCCTACCTCGGCCCCCTCGGCGACCGGCCCGACCTGGTGCACCTCACCCCCGAGAACTCGCACCGGCTGCGCGCCCTCGCCGCCTGGTTCACCCTCCGCGCGTACGGCCGCGAAGGCCACCGGGAGATCGTCGAGCGCGACATCGCCTGCGCCCGGGCCCTCGGCGCCGAACTGGACCGGGACCCCGCCTTCCGGCTGCTCGCCCCCGTCCGCCTCAACGTCGTCTGCTTCACCCTCGCCGAGGACCCCGCCCCGGCCCGGCTCACGGCCCTGCGGGAGGCCGCCGCCGCCGAGGTGTTCGTCACCCCGACGGTCTACGCGGGAACCCCCGCGCTGCGCGCCGCGTTCTCCAACTGGCGCACCACGGAGGCGGACGTGCACCGGGCGGCACGGGCCCTGTGCGCCGCGGCGCACAGGACGGCGAAGGGATCCGCATGACGCAACAGCCACTGACCCTCCCGGAGGTCGAAGTCCTGGCGCGCGCCGCGCACGAGGGGCAGACCGACAAGGCCGGCCGGCCGTACGCCGAGCACCTCGCTGCCGTGGCCGAGGGCGTCCGCGCCCGCGGGGGCAGCTCCGAACAGCAGGCGGCGGCCTGGCTGCACGACGCCGTCGAGGACGACGCCCTCAGCCGGGAATGGCTGGATTCCGCCCCCCTGCCCCAGACCGTGAAGGACATGGTCCTGGCGGTGACGAAGCGCCCCGGGGAGCCGGTCGAGGAGTACACGGCCCGGATCCTCGCCACCCCGGGCGCCCTCCTGGTCAAGGAGGCCGACCTGGCGCACAACGCCGATCCCGCCCGGCTGTCCGTCCTCGACGAGCCCACCAGGCAGCGGCTTTCCGCGAAGTACGCCCGCGTCCGCTCCCTCCTCGGCCTCACCACGTCGTGACCCGCGCCCTGGTGGCGGGCACACGCCACCGGCGAATCGTCACGTGGCGGATAGCGGGGGCCCGTTGGTGGGAGGATGGTCCATGTGGGGGTACGCACGGCCGCGTGCCCGAAGTCGACCGGGAACGACCGAAGGTGTGATCAGAAGTGGCGATTTCGCTGTCAGTGGTGGTTCTGTTGGCGATCATCCTGGTAGTGATGATCCGCGGCAACCACATCAAGGCCGGCCCCGCGATCGTCGCGGTCCTCTTCGGCTTCTTCCTGGCGTCCAGCTCCATCGCGCCGGACGTCAACCGCTTCCTCAACTCCCTCGCCGACACCATCGCCGGCATCAAGATCTGACCACCGAGTTCCAGGTCAGCCATCCCGCTGCCTAGACCGAGTCGTCGCGCTCCAGGACGAGGCCCGTCGAGCCCTCCTCCAGGTCGACGCCGGCATCGAGATGCAGGTGGCGCCCGTCGCGCAGCCCTGGTTCGGCAAGCTCCAGCAGCCGCTCCGCGAGGACCCGCAGCCCCTCGGCGTTGCCCGTTATCAAGGTCTCGAGCGCCGAGCCGTGCACCATGATCCGCGGTTCGTCCATGCCGCAACGGTAACCCCCGATCCCCACAAACGATCAAGGGTCAGCCAGAGGAAACACCCTCTGACCGGGCCCTTGACCTTTTGCAGAGGGTGACGGAAATCGAACCCGCGTAGCTATTTTGGAAGATCGCGTACGCCCCCACCCCCTCACCAGCCAACCCCCTGACCTGCACCTCCCCGTCCGCCTCCCCGCCGTTCCCCGAGGCTCCCCACAGAAGCCCTCCCGTTCGGGCACGCGGGGGACACGGCCCGCCGACTCTGGGGGACAGTGGTGGCGAGCGGTATACGCGGTTGCGGCACATCGCCGCCACACCGCAGGATGCCAACAAGTCGATGTCAGACCTCCCTGACATCCTGCGCCCGTGAGAATGACATGGGCCGACTTCTGGGCGCTGATAGACACGTTGAACGGCGAAGCTACCCAGACGAGCTGCCGACGCCTCGCCGAGGAGCTGGGGCGCCGCCCCGTTCACGACATCATCGGCTTTGCCGAACGTCATGCCGAGGCGCTCTACCGTCTGGACCAGGAGAAGTTCGGCACCATTCCCGTCGCCGACCTGAGTGACCGGGACGGGAGCCCATTCCCTCAGTCGGCCGACCAGTTCCTGTACACCCGTTGTGCAGTCGTCGCGGCAGGACAGGCCGTGTGGGAGGGCGTCTTCTTCGACGTCGACAAGTTCGCGCCGTACACCTCCACGGAGTGCGAGGGTGAGTGGCTGCTGTACGTGCCGGACCAGGCGTACGAACTGTCCACTGGCAAGGAGTGGGACCGCACAACGCGGTATTGCTTCGAGACCTTCTCCAACAGGGACGGCTGGCCGCACTTGCGGAGCTGAGGCGAGCTACCGCTTGATGGGGATCTCGTAGACGATCTCGCACAGCGCGACGGGGATGACGACGTCTGCCGTCTCCACGGGCTGCCCCTGGTCGCTGTAGTACGTCCGTCGGATGTGGGTGACCAGAGCGGCCTTCTGGATCCCGAGGAGCGATGCCTCCTCGATGGTCGCCTGCCGCGGCTCCGGTTGCTCCACGGCATGGCTGACCGTGATTCCGATCGCAGCCATCCGGTTCACGACGCCAACGCCGGTGTGCGGCCCACCTTCCGGCAGGACGACGAGCGTGCCCGCGGTCAGTTCGTACGGCTCCCAACTCGTCGACAACTGCACCGGCCGACCATCAGCAAGGAACTCGTAGACGGTACGCACGCACAGATCGCCCTCGGCGATCCCGAGCCGCGCCGCGATCTCGGCCGGGGCCGGCACCTTCGCTTCGGTCCGGCTCTCCCAGGTGCCCTGCCTGCCCAAGGCCTGCATGTCCGCCCGGAACGGAGAACCGCCGGGCTGCTCACGGGCCGAGGACCGAACGACCCGTACACGCCGACGAGGCTCGGCGACGTAGGTGCCCGAACCCGCACGCCCCTCCAGCACACCCTGAGAGATCAGCAGCTCCTGCGCCCGACGAACCACGTTCTCGCCCACCCCGCACTCCTCGGCGATCTGGGCACGCGACGGCAGTCGATCGCCGGCCGTCCACACGTGCTCCGCGATCCGCTGCCGCAGGACGTCGGCGATGCGGAGATAAGGCGGCTGCTCAGGCATGTGGAAAATCTAGTCCACTAATTTAGTTAACTAGCTTCACTCAAAGCGATCGACCGGCGACGGAGGCCCTCCTGTGCCCGCTTCGGAAGCAAGGGCCGAGGACCTCGCCGCCCGGTTGTCGGCCCTCGGGCTGGCCACGCGTGTGGAGCTGCACGCCACCTACACGTCGATCGAAGCGGAGGTTCCGGAAGCGCTGCCCGCCGAATCGTGGCGGGAGGTCTTGGAAGTCGTGGCGGAGGCCGACCGATTCGGGCTCCTCGCCAGCAGTTTGACCGGCCGCATCCTCTGGGCCGCCGTAAACGAAGCGGTCCCCGCGACGGGCGACGTCCGGGGACCTGGCCATCAGCGATAGGAGCTGATCAGCGTGCACAACCGTATGGGCCCCACCACCGCCCGCACCAGCGGGCTGCAACTCCCCGCACTCTCCTATGCCACCCACGCGAGGATGACCTACTGGTCGACCTCGTGCGCAATCGGCGCACACCGCAAGTGCACCCAGTCGTCCCCCGCCACGGCACCGGTAGGTGTCCCCGTGATCTACGAAGCCTGCGACTGCTCCTGCCACACCACGGACCGGCAGGTGAACCAGTGAGGGGATCGGCCCCCAGCGGAGCCCTCGCCACCAACATCGAGATCACTTCGGTCAACGTGCAGCGCGGCGACGTCATCCAGATCGGCGGCAGAGGTCACCTACCAGAACTGGTAGGTGACCTCTTGGTTTGCCCCGGCAAGATTCGTACCAGCGACACCTGCTCTGTCAGCACGAATCGGGGCGCTGTCGCCGCGCTGTCTGGGACAACGGTCCTACAGCTTGATCATCTTGACGTACGGGCTCAAGATCCGCTCTCGCGCCGAGCCGAAATCGACGAGCATCGCGATTCCCTCCTCGACGCCGATCACTCGGCCGAGTCCGTACACGTCGTGCGTGACCTGGTCACCCACCGCGAAGTGCTTGGGGGGTGGCGCGGTCGGGGCTTTGAAGGGGCTGCTCGGCAGATGGCGCTTAGGTGCGGCTGGCTTTGTCATTGTGCCCAGTATGCGCCCGCCGGGCTCCGATCGGACCCCCGTGCGCATCACCGTTCGGACCCGATCTCGCCCAGACTCCTGCCGCAGCTGACCCCGGGCTGCCTGCTACACCCTGCGCGATCGCCCTGGACCGCAGGCGTCCACCCTCGTTGATGTCATCCGTGGATGTCAGCCATCACCCCGTGCGCGGCCTGTGCACCCATGCCCTCTTGTACGCCTCGCCCGCCGCCCACACCGTGGTGGGGGTGCAGCTCGGCGTTCTGACAGCGCACGTGGAGGGCGACGCATGGTGAACTCAGTATCACCTTGGGCCAGGGAAACGTTCGGCGCTGTGGCGGGCCAGCTGGCCAAGACAATCCCAGCCTGTCTAGTGGAAGCCCACGCCAGGGCGCGTCACGCCCATGAACAGGTGCGCACACGCACACAGGAAGCGTACGGCCATGGGCTCCACGCGGCGCAGTACGAATCGCTCGCCGCTGGTCTGACACCGATCCATGGGGCGACCTCTCGACGGCTTCAGGGGCGGACGGTGATGGTCCTTGGCAGCAATGCCTTCCTCCCGATCCTCTACGCGAAAAAGGACGTCCCGGTCACCGAGGCGCGGCTCCGCAAGGCATACGGCCTCCGGGCCGACCTCATCCGGCGCCACGGGCCGAAGCCCATGCAGCTGGCATTCGACCTCGACATGGAAGACCTCGACGAGGAGCACGTGCATCCGGACGTGGCTCTCCTCCCACCCGAGCTCCAGCTGATCATCGTGGCCTACGCCTGCTCGATGGAGCAGGGCGTCATGAGGGTCGAATGGGGCTCAGCGGGACTACTCCATGGAGACCGCTACCTCATCTGGCACCATCATGAGCCGCTCCTCCCGCCGGCCAACCCGCGCGCCGCCTAATTCCGCTGCTCAGATCAGCCACAACTGGCGCCCCGCCGCCCTGACCTGCGGCTAAGCCACCAAGCAACGCGCTGACCAGCGGATGAGCCGCCACCAGTTGTCAACGTTGGTCACCAACGAGCAACCTCCCACGGCCCCGAGACGGCCCGGGACGGTCGTGTTGCGGCCGGGACGGTGTTCTTTCCATGCCGACCTCGGCCAAGATGCGAGAAGTTTCGGCCCGCGTCCTTTCGGCCTCCTCACCCGCACCACAAACCGGCCCGCAGCCGCAAGACGGGCCCCCTCCATCCCGGAGCCTGAGTGCCCCCGCCGGAGGCTGGCTCTGATCGTGGCCCGGGCTCGTGTGCGGTCCCGCGAGCTCGTGAGGGGCTTGGGGGCGTTCGGGCAGGCCTGGCTGGCTGGGCTCCGGGTTGGATGGTGGCCGTTCGGTGGCCTGGGCTTGCTCGGCCTGGTGGCCTGGGGCGGAGTAGGCGCAACCGCGGAGTCGAGCGGGTTTCAGACGCCGCGGGAGTTCCCCCATCAGACGCGCGCTCGCCGCGCCCTGCGCGGCGGGTGCCTTGATTGAGTAGAGAAACTTTCACCGCACTGCAGAAGAGCTGGCGCCCGTCGTGCCCCCGCACGTGGGACCTGTGTCCGTCCAGGGGGTCCAGGAGCCGCCTCGCGTAGACCTCGGACATCCGCTCGGACACCTCTTCAGGCGTGAATCACTGAACTGCCCCGTGGCCTCGTCGGAGATGCACTCGGCGCCCCGACTGGCTTGCAGCGGAAGACCAGCGCGACGACGCCCACGGTGACGCTCTTGAGATCCGGGATCACTTGAAGCGCTACGCCGAGCCCGGGGCCGATGGGCGGGTCTTCGTCGGGGCCAAGGGGGCCACGCCGCGCCGGAACCACTTCAACCGGCTGTGGCGCAAGGCGTGTCGGGAGGCCGGCGTCAGCGGGCTGCATTTTCATGATCTTCGGCACACGGGGAACACCCTCGCCGCGCCCACCGGGGCGAGCACGCGGGAGCTGATGGCGCGCATGGGCCACAGCACCGCCCGTGCCGCGCTGATCTACCAGCACGCCAGTGCGGACCGGGACCGGCTGATTGCTGATGCGCTCAGCGGGTTGGTGGAGAAGAGTCGCGGGGGCACGGAACAAGATCTGGAGCCCGAGGGGCATGCGGGGGACACGCCCGGCTGATCCAAGCCCCCGGGAACGAGTCAGGGCCAGGTGGAGGAGACGTCCTCTGACCTGGCCCTTCGTCGTTCAGAGCGGGTGACGGGAATCGAACCCGCGTAGCTAGTTTGGAAGACTAGGGCTCTACCATTGAGCTACACCCGCAAGGCGCGCGCCGCAGGTCCGGGGACCGCGGCACGGAGAGCATCCTAGCGGGTCGCGCCGGGGGAGTCACACCGCATATCGCGCCCGGCCGGTGCCGGACCGCGCGCGGCCGGAAAGCTTCGTTGAAAACGCGGCGTGTCGGAGGGTCCCCGGCCATGTACCCTACGTGTCGCACCGACGGGGTGTGGCGCAGCTTGGTAGCGCGTCCGCTTTGGGAGCGGAAGGTCGTCGGTTCGAATCCGGCCACCCCGACCAGCACCGCCAGCATCGCCAAGATCGCGTTGTGGGCTGATTGCCGCTTGCGGTTACTATGCAAGCTGCGTGCCCGTGTGTCTGATGTACCGGGCCCGATCCGCTGGAACGCTGCACTCGCAGCGACAGCAGAGAACTCAGCAGTCAGCCACAAGGAGACCGAACCGTGAAGAGCGCCGTGGAGACCCTGAACCCGACTCGGGTTCGGCTCACTGTTGAGGTGCCCTTCGAGGAGCTCAAGGCCAGCCTCGACGCGGCGTACAAGAAGATCAACCAGCAGGTCACGGTGAAGGGCTTCCGCAAGGGCAAGATCCCGGCCCGCGTCATCGACCAGCGCTTCGGCCGCGGCGCCGTGCTGGAGGAGGCCGTCAACGACGCGCTTCCGAAGTTCTACACCGAGGCGATCAACGAGGCCGAGCTGAACCCGCTGGGCCAGCCCGAGGTCGACATCACCGAGCTGAAGGACGGCGAGGTGCTGGCCTTCACCGCCGAGGTCGACGTGCGCCCCGAGATCGAGATCCCGGACTTCTCCGGCATCGAGGTCGAGGTCGACGCGGTCGAGGTCACCGACGAGGACGTCGAGAAGTCCGTCGAGCAGCTGCGCAACCGCTTCGCGTCCACCAAGGACGTCGAGCGTGCCGCCGCCGAGGGTGACGTCGTCACGATCGACCTGGAGGCCAAGGTCGACGGCGAGGTCCTGCCGGACGGCGTCGCCTCGGACGTGTCCTACACCATCGGCTCGGGCGAGCTTCTCGACGGCATCGACGAGGCCGTCACGGGCCTCGAGGCCGGCGGCGAGGCCACCTTCACCTCGCAGCTGAAGGGCGGCTCCGCCGAGGGTAAGGACGCCGAGGTCACGGTCAAGGTCTCCAAGGTCTCCGCCCGTGAGCTGCCGGAGCTGGACGACGAGTTCGCCCAGATGGCGAGCGAGTTCGACACCCTCGACGAGCTGAAGGCCGACAGCCGCAAGCGCCTCGAGAACATGAAGCAGTACGACCAGGCCACGCAGGCCCAGGAGCGCGTCCTGGAGAAGCTGCTGGAGCTCGCCGAGGTCCCGATCCCCGAGAAGCTCCTCGAGGACGAGGTCAACACCCGCAAGCACAACCTGGAGCACCACCAGCTCGGCCAGATGGGCCTGACCATCGAGAAGTACCTGGAGTTCCAGGGCAAGACGGTCGAGGAGTTCGACGCCGAGACCAAGGAGCAGGCGGTCAAGGGCATCAAGACCCAGTTCGTCCTGGACGCCCTGGTCAACAAGGAGAAGCTGGGTGTGAACCAGGAGGAGCTCACCGAGCACCTCATGCGCCGCGCCGCCTCCTCCGGCATGTCCCCCGACCAGTTCGCCCAGGCGGTCGTCGAGGGCGGCCAGGTCCCGATGCTGGTCGGCGAGGTCGCCCGCGGCAAGGCCCTCGCGCTCGTCGTCGAGGCCGCCAAGGTCGTCGACACCAAGGGCGAGGTCATCGACCTGTCCGACGAGGAGGACGAGGTCGAGACCGCCACCGAGACGGTCGAGGCCGCTGTCGAGGGCGAGACCGCAGACGAGGCCGACAAGGCCGACGAGGCCAAGTAAGCCCGGCGGGCCACACCGGCCCGGCAGCACCGCGCAGTGCTTCTGAAGGGCCCGCACGCAGCCGCGTGCGGGGCCATCCGCGTACCACCCGGACCCCCCGGTACCATGCGCTCCGAGCGAACAGTTCGGGAACCGGGATGGCGTTGTCCGACCTGCGCGTTAGGGTCCATGAATACGAGGGCACGGGAGTACCCGGACCACGGCGGACACACCGCGCCGAACGGGCCGCGCCCCAGAACGAGACGCTGAGACGGCATGTGGCCGTCGGAGACGAGCAGGTGGATACGTGACGAATCTGAAGCCTTACGCCGCGGGTGAGCCGTCCATCGGTGGCGGCCTCGGCGACCATGTCTACAACCGGCTGCTCGGCGAGCGCATCATCTTCCTCGGCCAGCAGGTCGACGACGACATCGCCAACAAGATCACGGCGCAGCTCCTCCTCCTGGCCGCCGAGCCGGAGAAGGACATCTACCTGTACATCAACAGCCCCGGCGGCTCGGTGACGGCCGGCATGGCGGTCTACGACACCATGCAGTACATCCCGAACGACGTCGTCACCATCGGCATGGGCATGGCGGCCTCCATGGGCCAGTTCCTGCTCACCGGCGGCGCCCCGGGCAAGCGCTTCGCGCTCCCGAACACCGACATCCTGATGCACCAGGGCTCCGCCGGCATCGGCGGCACCGCCTCGGACATCAAGATCCAGGCCCAGTACCTGCTGCGCACCAAGCAGCGCATGGCGGAGATCACCGCTCGCCACTCGGGCCAGACCGTCGAGGCCATCATCCGCGACGGCGACCGCGACCGCTGGTTCACGGCGGAGGAGGCCAAGGACTACGGCCTCATCGACGAGATCATCACCGCCGCGTCCCTGGTTCCCGGCGGCGGCGGCACCGGGGCCTGATCCCGGCCCCGGTGGTGCGCGGGGCCTCGCGCGAGGCCCCGTACGCCCGCCCGCACCAGGCAAGCCCCAGCCCGCAGAACGGCACCAGGATGGTGAACACCCAGATGCACATGAACAACCTCTCTCCCGCGAGCGGCCTCTACACCGGCCCGCAGGTGGACAACCGCTACGTCGTCCCGCGCTTCGTCGAGCGCACCTCGCAGGGCGTGCGCGAGTACGACCCGTACGCGAAGCTCTTCGAGGAGCGCGTGATCTTCCTCGGCGTGCAGATCGACGACGCCTCCGCCAACGACGTCATGGCGCAGCTGCTGTGCCTGGAGTCGATGGACCCGGACCGCGACATCTCGATCTACATCAACAGCCCGGGCGGCTCCTTCACCGCGCTCACGGCCATCTACGACACGATGCAGTTCGTGAAGCCGGACATCCAGACGGTCTGCATGGGCCAGGCGGCCTCCGCCGCCGCGGTCCTGCTCGCCGCCGGCACCCCCGGCAAGCGCATGGCCCTGCCGAACGCCCGCGTGCTGATCCACCAGCCGTCCGGCGGTACCGGCCGCGAGCAGCTCTCCGACCTGGAGATCGCGGCCAACGAGATCCTGCGCATGCGCGACCAGCTGGAGACCATGCTGGCCAAGCACTCGTCCACGCCGATCGAGAAGATCCGCGAGGACATCGAGCGCGACAAGATCCTGACGGCCGAGGACGCCCTGGCGTACGGCCTGATCGACCAGATCGTCTCCACCCGCAAGATGAACGCGGTCTGATCCTTGCCGCCGCTCGGCGCGGACGCGTCCCGGAATTCCGGGATGTGAACCGCGTCAAGGGGGCCCCGTACGGGGCCCCCGGCAAGGTACCGTCGGATATGAGGCACCAGGAGCCGCTGAACCAGGCGTCTCCCAGGCGAAGGGGAAGCACCTCGTGGCACGCATCGGTGACGGCGGCGACCTGCTCAAGTGCTCGTTCTGCGGAAAGAGCCAGAAGCAGGTGAAGAAGCTCATCGCAGGACCCGGTGTCTACATCTGCGACGAGTGCATCGACCTCTGCAACGAGATCATCGAGGAGGAGCTCGCCGAGACCTCCGAGGTCCGGTGGGAGGAACTCCCCAAGCCTCGCGAGATCTACGAGTTCCTGGAGAGCTACGTCGTCGGCCAGGAGCCGGCGAAGAAGGCGCTCTCCGTCGCGGTCTACAACCACTACAAGCGCGTCCAGGCCGGCGAGAACGGCGGCGCGCAGGGCCGGGACGACGCGATCGAGCTCGCGAAGTCCAACATCCTGCTGCTCGGCCCGACCGGCTCCGGCAAGACCCTCCTGGCCCAGACCCTGGCCCGCATGCTGAACGTCCCGTTCGCCATCGCCGACGCGACGGCGCTGACGGAGGCCGGCTATGTGGGTGAGGACGTCGAGAACATCCTGCTGAAGCTGATCCAGGCCGCCGACTACGACGTCAAGAAGGCCGAGACCGGCATCATCTACATCGACGAGATCGACAAGGTCGCGAGGAAGAGCGAGAACCCGTCGATCACGCGCGACGTCTCGGGCGAGGGCGTCCAGCAGGCCCTGCTGAAGATCCTGGAGGGGACGACCGCGTCGGTCCCGCCGCAGGGCGGCCGCAAGCACCCGCACCAGGAGTTCATCCAGATTGACACGACGAACGTGCTGTTCATCGTGGGCGGCGCCTTCGCCGGCCTGGAGAAGATCATCGAGTCGCGTGCGGGTGCCAAGGGCATCGGCTTCGGCGCGACGATCCGCTCGAAGCGGGAGATCGAGGCGAGCGACCAGTTCCAGGAGGTCATGCCGGAGGACCTGGTGAAGTTCGGGATGATCCCGGAGTTCATCGGCCGTCTGCCGGTCATCACCTCGGTGCACAACCTGGACCGGGAGGCCCTGCTCCAGATCCTGGTGGAGCCGCGCAACGCGCTGGTGAAGCAGTACCAGCGGCTGTTCGAACTCGACGGCGTCGAGCTGGACTTCGAGCGCGAGGCCCTGGAGGCCATCGCGGACCAGGCGATCCTCCGCCAGACGGGCGCCCGCGGCCTGCGCGCCATCATGGAGGAGGTCCTGATGTCGGTGATGTACGAGGTCCCGTCCCGCAAGGACGTGGCCCGCGTGGTCATCACCGCCGACGTGGTCCGCTCCAACGTCAACCCGACCCTGGTCCCCCGCATCGTCCCGAAGGACCAGGGACCGCAGGAGAAGTCGGCCTAGCCGTCACGCTACGCTGCCGCACCCGAACGCGAGGAGGGGCGCCCCGGACATCCGGGG
>NZ_JBHXTC010000016.1:53029-105140 GCF_042677605.1 Streptomyces sp. NPDC127106
GGGCCCCCCTTGTCTGTGGGGCCAGCG
Organism: Streptomyces sp. NPDC127106; assembly: GCF_042677605.1. Taxonomy (NCBI): domain Bacteria; kingdom Bacillati; phylum Actinomycetota; class Actinomycetes; order Kitasatosporales; family Streptomycetaceae; genus Streptomyces; species Streptomyces sp. NPDC127106. The sequence continues at coordinate 53,057 of NZ_JBHXTC010000016.1, forward strand.
CCCCACGTATCGCCCCCCCCCCGCCCGGGGGGGGGGGGCCCCCCGCTCCGGGGGGGGCGCCCCTCCTCGCGTTCGGGACCATCCAAGTCGATTATCGGACATCGCCACAACTTCCCACCGCGGCGGCGCTTTTAATGATCAACTTCGTCTCGAATAGTCTTCCTTGAGAGGAACGAGACATGAACATGAAGAAGCGTGCAGGTGGTGTTCTGGCTGCGGTTTTTGCCGCCGCCGCACTCCCGCTCCTAACAGCTGCACCTGCGTCGGCCGATCAGGGTGACTGTCAGTATTACCTGCACGAAGCGGGCTACAACGTCGGCCCTAAGGTGGAGGGTGCTTGCGGCTTTGGCGCCAGCACCGAAATGGGAGCCTTCTCTGGCTGCTACGTCCTGCTGGTCGACATCGGAGTCAGCAAGGGCGACGCCGTCGAGGCGTGTTCTTTGGCGGGAGAGGCCTGATGTGGCCGTGGCCGGCACGGTGACATGTGGCTGTGCCGGCCGCCGGCCCCATCAGGACTTGACGCGGGCCGTGTTGTAGAGCTTTGCCGCGAGGTCCGCGACCTGCTCCATGGTGTAGCCCTTCTGGCCCGCCAGGATGGCAGCCGCGTCGCTCGCACCGACCATAGTCAGGGTGCTGTGGTCACCCCAGATGCAGATCGGAAGCGTGAACTCCTTGGGGCCCTTGGTCGAGGGGTCCTTGGTGGTGTACTTGGCTTCCTGGCACTTCATCACCGCGCCCTTGAAACCCTTCGGGGTGATCGCCTTGGGGGTTCCGATGAGCTCGACCGTCGTCTTGGTGCCCTCGCTGGTGTTGGCCTTGGCCAGGGCGAAGTAGGCATCGACCGCCTTCTCGGGCTCGGCGATGTCGCCGTAGACGCCCTCGAAGTTGAGCGCCTTGGCGGCCAGCGGGTTGCTCGGGTCGCCGGCCTGGTACTTCTGGTTGACCTGAGTGGGGTTCTTGACGCCGACGGCCTCGGCCTCCTTGCGCTCCTTGTCGCTGAAGGAATTCGGCTGGGACTTGGGGTTCTTCTTGAACTCGCCGACCGTCTCCGGGGCGACCAGCTTGTAGCCCCTGGTGGCCTCGTCGATGGTGCCGCCTCCGCCGCCCAGGAGGTACCAGCCGCCGCCCGCGATGACCGCCACCGCGACGACCGCGGCGATGACCACGCCCGCCTTCGACTTCTTCGGGGGCTGGGCACCGTACGGCTGCGGCGGCATGCCCGGCTGCTGGTAGCCGTAGGGCGGCTGCTGCGGGGGGAGGCCCATCGGGGCCGACGGGGGCTGCGGCGGGTAGCCCGGGCCGGGCGGCGGCGGGGGCTGCTGCGGCGGGAAGCCCATCGGGGCCGTCGGGGGCTGCTGCGGGTAGCCGTAGCCGGGCTGGGGGGCGGGCTGGCCGTACGGGCCGGGGGCCGGGCCGGGCGGCGGGGGCGGCGGGGCGCCGTACGGTCCCGGCTGCTGCGGCGGCGGGCCTCCGTACGGCCCCGGCTGGTTGTAGCTCATACCCGCGTCCCCCTTCAGGATGTTTATGCAGTCCACACATCCTGGCTCACGGGGGATGGGCACAGTGCCCCGGCCCCCGGGATTGCCGGTTTCAGTACCGGACCGTTACGCCTCTAAACTGTGCCCGTGACCGAGAACACGCAGACACCCAGCACCCCCAACTCCGAACTGCCGACCCAGTACGCGCCGGCCGAGGTAGAGGGGAAGCTCTACGAGCGCTGGGTAGAGCGTGGGTACTTCACCGCCGACGCCGCGAGCGAGAAGCCCGCGTACACCATCGTCATCCCGCCGCCGAACGTCACCGGCTCCCTCCACCTGGGCCACGCCTTCCAGCACACGCTGATGGACGCCCTGACCCGCCGCAAGCGCATGCAGGGCTACGAGGCCCTGTGGCTGCCCGGCATGGACCACGCCGGCATCGCCACCCAGAACAAGGTCGAGCAGCAGCTCGCCGAGGAGGGCAAGTCCCGCCACGACCTGGGCCGCGAGGAGTTCGTCGAGCGCGTCTGGCAGTGGAAGGAGGAGTACGGCGGCAAGATCCTCGGCCAGATGCGGCGGCTGGGCGATGGGGTGGACTGGTCGCGCGAGCGCTTCACCATGGACGAGGGCCTGTCCAAGGCCGTCCAGACCATCTTCAAGAAGCTGTACGACGACGAGCTGATCTACCGCGCCGAGCGCATCATCAACTGGTGCCCGCGCTGCCTGACGGCCATCTCCGACATCGAGGTGGAGTACCAGGAGGACGCCGGCGAGCTCGTCTCGATCACGTACGGCGAGGGCGAGGACACCCTGGTCGTCGCCACCACCCGCGCCGAGACCATGCTCGGTGACACCGCCGTCGCCGTCCACCCGGACGACGAGCGCTACAAACACCTGGTCGGCAAGCAGATCAAGCTGCCGCTGACCGACCGCACCATCCCGGTCGTCGCCGACACGCACGTCGACCCGGAGTTCGGCACCGGCGCCGTCAAGGTGACCCCGGCGCACGACCCGAACGACTTCGCCATCGGCCAGCGCCACGACCTGCCCTCCATGACGATCATGGACGAGCGCGGTGTGATCACCGTCCACGGTCCCTTCCTCGGCCTGGACCGCTTCGAAGCGCGTTCCGCGGTCGTCGGCGCCCTGCGCCAGCAGGGCCGGATCGTCGCCGAGAAGCGCCCGTACATGCACTCCGTGGGCCACTGCTCGCGCTGCAGCACCACCGTCGAGCCGCGCCTGTCCATGCAGTGGTGGGTCAAGGTCGGCCCGCTGGCCAAGGCCGCCGGTGACGCCGTCCGCGACGGCCGCGTCGCGATCCACCCGGCCGACATGTCGAAGCGCTACTTCGACTGGGTCGACAACATGAACGACTGGTGCATCTCGCGCCAGCTGTGGTGGGGCCACCGGATCCCGATCTGGTACGGCCCGAACGGCGAGATCGTCTGCGTCGGCCCCGACGAGCAGCCGCCGGCGGGCGAGGGCTGGCACCAGGACACCGACGTCCTCGACACCTGGTTCTCCTCCGGCCTGTGGCCGTTCTCCACGCTCGGCTGGCCGGAGAAGACCCCGGACCTGGCGAAGTTCTACTCCACCGACGTCCTGCTCACCGGCCACGACATCATCTTCTTCTGGGTCGCCCGGATGATGATGTTCGGCCTGTACGCGATGGACGGCGAGGCCCCGTTCAAGACCATCGCCCTGACCGGCCTGGTCCGCGACGAGCGCGGCAAGAAGATGTCGAAGTCGTTCGGCAACGTCGTCGACCCGCTGGACTGGATGGACAAGTACGGCTCCGACGCCGTCCGTTTCACCCTGGCCAAGGGCGCCAACCCGGGCACCGACGTCCCGATCGGCGAGGACTGGGTCCAGGCCTCCCGCAACTTCGCCAACAAGATCTGGAACGCCACGCGCTTCGCGCTGATGAACGGCGCGACGGTCGAGGGCGAGCTGCCGCCGGCCGAGCAGCTGTCCGCCACCGACCGCTGGATCCTGTCCCGCCTGAACGAGACGGTCGCGCAGGTCGACGCGTACTACGAGGACTTCCAGTTCGCCAAGCTCAGCGAGGCGCTCTACCACTTCGCGTGGGACGAGGTCTTCGACTGGTACGTCGAGCTGTCGAAGACCACGTTCTTCGCGGGCGGCGAGGGCGCCAAGGCCTCCGGCCGGGTCCTCGGCGAGGTCCTGGACGTGCTGATGCGGCTGCTGCACCCGGTCGTCCCGTTCGTCACCGAGACCCTGTGGACCACGCTCACCGGCCGCGAGTCCATCGTGGTCGCCGAGTGGCCGTCCGACAGCGGCTTCCGCGACGAGGCCGCCGAGGCCGAGATCGAGAACCTCCAGCAGGTCGTCACCGAGGTCCGCCGGTTCCGCGCCGACCAGGGCCTGCAGCCGGGTCAGAAGGTCCCGGCCCGGCTCGACCTGGCCGGTACGCAGCTGGCCGCGCACGAGGCGGCCATCCGTCAGCTGCTGCGCCTCCAGCCGGAGGGCGAGGGCTTCAGCGCCACCGCCACCCTGCCGGTCGCCGGGGCCACCGTCGCGCTCGACCTGTCGGGGACCATCGACGTGGCCGCCGAGCGCAAGCGCCTCTCCAAGGACCTCGCGGCCGCGGAGAAGGAGAAGGCCCAGGCCGAGGCGAAGCTCGGGAACGAGGCCTTCCTGGCCAAGGCCCCCGACAACGTCGTGGACAAGATCAAGGGCCGCCTGGCCAAGGCCGAGGCCGACATCGCGCGGATCCAGGCCCAGCTGGAGGCCCTGCCCGCCGCCTAGCAGGCCGAAGCCGAGGCTGAGGCCGGGGCCGAACCGGGGCTGAGGCCGCGCCACGGCCGTAGGCACGCGTGCGCGTACGAGGGCCCCTGCACCGAGCGCCGGTGCAGGGGCCCTCGCCCTGTTGCGCCGCTGGTCGCACGCGCCACCCGGCGTGCCGATTATCACTTTTTTGTCCGGGTTGGCCGGTTAGGTCCCCGGCGGGGACCACGGATGATGGAAGGCATGCGCGTCCAGCCCGTCGTCTCGGCGTACCAGTGGGCCGCGGCCACCTGCCGCCGGCTCGCCGAGGGCTGGTCCGGCACCCAGCGGGCGTCCGAGGTGCTCACCGCGCTCGGCTGCCTCGCCCTGATGGCCCTGGACCTGCCGGGCCTGGCCGCCGCGGACAACTCGCTGACCGGCCCCATGGCCGCCGCCGTCCTCGCCGCGGGGGCCGCCACCCTGGTCGTACGGCGCCGGGTGCCCTGGATCCCGTACCTCACCGCCCTGCTGTTCATCGGCTGGCTGCACGAACTGACGCTGGTCCAGTTCGCCCTCTACTCGGTCGGCCGCTACCGCGGGCGCCGGGCCGCCGTGCTCGCCACCGTCGGCTACGTGGCGTTCGCGCTGGCGGTGTTCAGCGTGCCCGGCTGGCCCGAACCGCGGGTGCAGACCCTCAGCGCCTTCCTGAGCATCGTCGTGCCCATCGGCGTGCTCGCCTCGGCCGTCGGCATCGCCGCCTACCGCCACGACCTCGTCCGCGAGCTCGAAGCCCGCGAGGCCGAATCGGCCGTGCTCCAGGCCGTGCAGCAGGAGCGCACCTCGGTCGCCCGCGACGTCCACGACTTCGTCGGGCGGGAGCTGACCCTGCTCACCGTGCGCTCCGAGGTGCTGTCGGTGCGGGCCCGCGAGACGGCGCACGCGAAGGACTTCGAGGAACTCGCCGACACCGCGCGCCGGGCCCACCTGGTCCTCAACGAGATCATCGTTCAGCGCGGCGAGCCCGACGCCACCCCGGGCGTGGACGGGCTGGCGGCCCTCGCGGAGCAGAGCGGGCGCGCCGGCTCACCCGTACGGCTCGGCCTGGACCCGCAGGTCCACGAGCTGTCGCCGCTGCGGCAGGCGGCCGTCTACCGGGTGGTGCAGGAGTGCCTGACCAACGCCGCCAAGCACGCCCGCGGCCAGACCGTGGACGTACGGATCGAGGCGGACGGCGACCGGCTGCGGATCTCGGTCGGCAACACGCTGCCCGCCGGCAGCCCGGCCCGCGCCCCGGTCTCGGCGGGATCGGGCACGGCGAGCATGTCCGAGCGCGTGCACAGCCTCGGCGGCACCCTGACGGCCACCCGGACGGGGGACGCGTACCTCGTCGTGGCGACCCTGCCCCGGGGGTAGCCGCACCCGGGTCCTGCGCGCACCGGCCGGAGCCGAGGGCCGCGCCGCCCTCCCGCCCCCCGTCCGTAGACTGGCCCTGTGAGTGAGCAGCAGCCCGAGAGCCACGGCCCCGACGACCGCGACGACACCCTCGACATGTTCGACCGGATCGTGGCGGAGGAGTCCGACCGCGACCCCGACCTGGCGGTGATCGAGGCCGGCAGCCGAACCCTGCGCGCCCAGGCCGGACCGCCCCAGGGCGACCCGTTCCCCGCGGCGCCCCTCGACCCCGAGGTGGCGCAGGCGCTGCGGGAGGTGGAGCAGGAGCTGTCCACCCGCTGGGGCGAGACCAAGCTGGAGCCCTCCGTCAGCCGGATCGCCGCGCTGATGGACGTCCTGGGCGAGCCGCAGCACGCGTACCCCTCCATCCACGTCACCGGCACCAACGGCAAGACGAGCACGGCCCGCATGATCGAGGCCCTGCTGAACGCCTTCGAGCTGCGCACCGGCCGGTACACCAGCCCCCACGTGCAGTCGATCACCGAGCGCATCAGCCTGGACGGGGCGCCGATCACCGCGGAGCGGTTCGTCGACACGTACCGCGACGTCAAGCCGTACGTGGAGATGGTCGACGCCGCCCAGGACTACCGGCTGTCCTTCTTCGAGGTCCTCACCGGCATGGCGTACGCGGCGTTCGCGGACGCACCCGTGGACGTGGCCGTCGTCGAGGTCGGCATGGGCGGCAGCTGGGACGCCACCAACGTGATCGACGCCGTGGTCGCGGTGATCACTCCGATCAGCCTGGACCACACCGACCGGCTCGGCTCCACTCCCGGCGAGATCGCCCAGGAGAAGGGGGGCGTCATCAAGCAGGACGCCACCGTGATCCTGGCGCAGCAGCCGGTGGACGCGGCGCAGGTGCTGCTGAAGAAGGCCGTCGAGGTGGACGCGACCGTGGCCCGCGAGGGCATGGAGTTCGGCGTCGTGTCCCGCGAGGTGGCCGTCGGCGGGCAGGTGCTGACGCTGCGCGGCGTGGGCGGCGAGTACGAGGGGATCTTCCTCCCGCTGTACGGCGCCCACATGGCGCACAACGCGGCCGTGGCGCTGGCCGCGGTGGAGGCCTTCTTCGGGGTCGGCGCGCAGCAGGCCCGGGAGCTGGACGTGGACACCGTGCGCCGGGCCTTCGCCTCGGTGACCTCGCCGGGCCGGATGGAGGTCGTCCGCCGCAGCCCCACGGTGATCCTGGACGCGGCGCACAACCCGGCGGGCGCGCAGGTCACGGCGGAGGCGGTGACCGAGGCGTTCGGCTTCAGCCGGCTGGTCGGCGTCGTGGGCGTGAGCGACGACAAGGACGTCCGGGGGGTCCTGGAGGCCTTCGAGCCGATCTTCGCGGAGGTCGTGGTCACGCAGAACACCAGCCACCGGGCGATGTCCGCGGACGAACTGGCCGCCATGGCGGTCGAGGTCTTCGGCGCGGAGCGGGTGCAGGTGGAGCCGCGGCTGGACGACGCCCTGGAGGCGGCGATCACCCTGGCGGAGGAAGAGGCCGAGTACGGAGGGGCCGGCGTCCTGGTGACCGGCTCCGTGATCACGGTGGGCGAGGCCCGCCTGCTGCTGAAGAGGGGCTGACGGATGCGCACGCTGTGTGCCTCGACGCTGATCGGCGAGTTCTTCGTCATCGGTTTCGCCGGGCTGGTGGCGATGAAGAACCCGGACCTGACCCAGGCAACGGTCTGGACGGTCTGTGGGATCGCCATGCTGCTGTCCGTGCTGCTGTGCGGGATGCTGTCCCGTCCGGGCGCGGTGCAGATCGGCTGGGCCCTGCAGATCGGCTTGATCGTGAGCGGGTTCGTGGTGCCGATGATGTTCTTCCTCGGGGCCGTGTTCGCGGGCCTGTGGTGGTGCTCGATCCACTACGGCCGCAAGATCGACGCCGCCAAGGCCCGCTGGGCCGCGCAGAGCGAAGCCCAGGCGTAGCCGCCGGCCGCGGAGCCCCAGGTGAGGCGCCAGCCGCGAAGCCCCGGGCCCGCTCGGGCCCGGGGCTCCGCGCAGCACGCCCGCCGGCTGGCTGTAGCCTCGTACCACCGCACCCGTTTGCCGCAAGGAGCAGCAACATGTCCCAGCGCACGCTCGTCATCCTCAAGCCGGACGCCGTCCGTCGCGGCCTGGTCGGCGAGATCATCGGCCGGATCGAGCGGAAGGCCGGCTGGACCATCCCGGCCATGGAGCTGCGCACCCTCGACCAGGAGACCCTGGAGACCCACTACGGCGAGCACAAGGGCAAGGTCTTCTACGAGCCGCTCATGGGCTTCATGGCGAGCGGCCCGGTCGTCGTCCTCGTCGTCGAGGGCGAGCGCGTGATCGAGGGCGTGCGCCAGCTGGCCGGGCCGACCGACCCGATCGCCGCCGCGCCCGGCTCCATCCGGGGCGACTTCGGCACCGTCACCCGCGAGAACCTGATCCACGCCTCGGACTCCGAGGAGTCCGCGGAGCGCGAGCTGAAGCTGTTCTTCCCCTCCCTCTGACGGGTCTCCCCGCGGGGTTCCCCCGACGGACGCGTCCTGACGCGACATCAGCCGAATAGCGCTCACGACCTGGGGCGACCGAAGTAATTTCGGTCGCCCTTCGGTATGGCCGGGCCCGTGCGGGAACGCATGTGCAGGACACGACGTCACCACTAAGGGGGCGGGTATCCGTTCCGGCGGGATTGCCGGAGTCCCGTCGCGCGATGTCCGTACCCTCGGCACTACGATGGGGCCTCCACCCACACACCCACCTCGCCGACCTGACAGCAGCCGCTATCAACTGGAAGGCCAGACGCTCCTCATGGGGAACAAGGGGAACAACATGTCGTTCATCGGCCGTGACATGGCGATCGACCTCGGGACCGCCAACACGCTGGTGTACGTGAGGGGCCGGGGGATCGTCCTGAACGAGCCGTCCGTGGTCGCCATCAACACGAACACCGGTGGCATTCTGGCGGTCGGCTCCGAGGCGAAGAAGATGATCGGGCGCACGCCCGGCAACATCGTCGCCGTCAGGCCCCTCAAGGACGGCGTCATCGCCGACTTCGAGATCACCGAGCGTATGCTCCGGTACTTCATCCTCAAGATCCACAAGCGCCGCTACCTGGCCCGCCCGCGCGTCGTGGTCTGCGTCCCCTCCGGTATCACCGGGGTGGAGCGCCGCGCCGTCATCGAGGCGTCCACGCAGGCCGGCGCCCGTCAGGTGCACATCATCGAGGAGCCCATGGCCGCGGCCATCGGCTCGGGCCTGCCCGTGCACGAGGCCACCGGCAACATGGTCGTGGACATCGGTGGCGGCACCACCGAGGTCGCGGTCATCTCCCTCGGCGGAATCGTCACGGCGCAGTCCATCCGGGTCGCCGGCGACGAGCTCGACAACGCGATCATCCAGCACATCAAGAAGGAGTACAGCCTCCTCCTCGGTGAGCGGACCGCCGAGCAGATCAAGATCACCATCGGGTCGGCGTACGACCTCGACCAGGACGAGCACACCGAGATCCGCGGCCGCGACCTGGTCTCCGGACTGCCCAAGACCGTGGTCATCTCCGCCGCCGAGGTCCGCAAGGCCATCGAGGAGCCGGTCAACGCCATCGTGGACGCGGTGAAGACCACCCTCGACAAGTGCCCGCCGGAGCTCTCCGGCGACATCATGGACCGCGGCATCGTCCTGACCGGCGGCGGCGCCCTGCTGCGCGGCCTCGACGAGCGGCTGCGCCGGGAGACCGGCATGCCGATCCACATCGCCGAGGACCCGCTGGACTCCGTCGCCCTGGGCTCGGGCAAGTGCGTGGAGGAGTTCGAGGCGCTCCAGCAGGTCCTGGACGCCCAGCCCCGGCGCTGACCGGCACCCCCGGCCGCCCGGGGGACAAGCGGAACTCAAGGATCCGCCGTATGGGTGCTGCCGCGCCCGTGCGGCGGATCGTTGATATACAGGCAACAGTCCGGTGCAAGCCCCGGCTCCACCGGAGCCGTTCAGCCGCTCGACCATCTACAAAAGGAAGGCACGGCCGCCGCACGTGAGGGACACACGAGAAAGCCGGCTGCTCCTGGTGCTCCTGATCGCCATCGCGTTCGCATTGATCACGGTGGACATCAGGGCAGGAGAGGAGTCCCCGGTCGACGGCGCCCGTCAGGCCGCCGCGGCGGTCTTCGGACCGGTCGAGAAGGGCGTCGCGACGGCCGTCGATCCGGTCGCCAACGCCATAGGAGCGGTACGCGACTCCGGCGAACGGCACAGCCGTCTCGCCGTGCTGGAGCGCGAGAACGCCGCCCTGAAGGCCAAACTCGGCAGCGAGGACCAGACCCGCAGCCGCATCCACGAGCTCGACGAGATGCTCAAGCGGGCCGGCGCCGGACAGTACGGCATCAAGGGCGCCGAGGTGATCGCCATAGGAGCGGCCCAGGGCTTCTCCTGGACCGTCACCATCGATGCCGGCAGCAAGGACGGCATCGAACGCGACATGACCGTCATCAACGGCGACGGCCTCGTCGGCCGCGTCGCCACCGTCGGCCCCGACACCGCCACCGTCGTGCTCGCCAACGACCCCGACTTCACCGTCGGCACCCGCCTGGAGAAGACCGGCGAGCTCGGCTTCGCCACCGGACAGGGCGACCGCGCCCTGTCCGTCCAGATGCTCAACGGCAAGGCCAAGATCAGCCCCGGCGACCGGCTCGTCACCTTCGGCTCCCGCGGCAACAAGCCCTTCGTGCCCGGCGTCCCCCTCGGCGAGGTCGTCAAGGTCGACCCCGCGCGCGGCGACCTGACCCGCACCGTCTGGGTCCGCCCGTTCGTCGGGTTCTCCCGCCTGGACATCGTCGGCGTCGTCGTCACGCCCCCGCGCGAGGACCCGCGCGACGCCGTCCTGCCGCCCAAGCCCCAGGCCGTGCCCACGCCGACGGTCACCGTCACGGTGACCCCGTCCCCGTCCGCGTCCGCCGGCGCGTCCGCCGGTCCGGCCGACGAGTAGGAGCAGACCGCCATGCGCTTCAACCGGATCCTGCTCGCCTCCACGCTCATCCTGGTCGCCCTCGTCGTCCAGGTCAGCGTCCTCGGCCGGCTGCAACTGCCCGGCGCCGTACCCGACCTGGTCCTGCTGACCGTCGTCGCCCTCGCCCTCGTCTACGGGCACGTCGGCGGCGCCCTCGTCGGCTTCGCCGCCGGCCTCCTCGCCGACCTGGCCCCGCCCGCCGACCACGCCGCCGGACGGTACGCGCTCGTCCTGTGCGTCATCGGCTACGCCGCCGGCCTCGTCCGCCCCGACACCGGACGGTTCCGCTCCGCCTGGGGCCCACTGCTCACCGTCGTCGCGGCCGCCATCGGCTCCACCCTGCTGTACGCCGGCGTGGGCGCCCTCGTCGGGGACACCGCCGCCCGCCACGTGGGCCTGAGCGGGCTGCTGTTCACCGCCACCGTCTACGACCTGCTGCTCGCGCCGTTCGCCGTGCCGTTCGTCATGGCCCTCGCGCGGCGCGCCGAGAGCGACCCGATGGCCGTCGAGGCGGGCGGCGGCCAAGCAGCCGCCACCGACGTCTCCTCCGGCTGGCTCGCCGGCGGCACCGGCCTGCGCATCGGCAGCCAACGCGGCGGCCTGCGCCTGATGACGGCCCGCAACCGGGCCAACCGCGCCGGACGGATAAGGGGAGTGAAGGGCGTCAAGAGCGTGAAGAGCGTCAAGAAGCTGTGAAGGGGCAGGGCCCGTGACCAACACCCCCGAGACCGGCCGGATCCCCCGGGTGCAGATCCGGCTCGTCATCCTCCAGGTCCTCATCTTCTCGATGCTCTGCACGCTCGGCGGACGCCTGTGGTACCTCCAGATCCGCAACGGCGGCGAGTACTACGACGAGGCGAAGAACAACCACGTCCAGCGGGTCGTCCAGCCCGCCGTCCGCGGCTCCATCCTCGACGCCCGCGGCGTCGCCCTCGCCGACAACGAGACCCGGCTCGTGGTGTCCGCCAGCCGTACGGCGCTGATGAAGATGAAGGACAAGGGCAAGGGCGTCCTGACCCGGCTCTCCGCCGTCTTGGACATGTCCCCCAAGGAAGTCATCGAGAAGGTCCGCATCTGCGACTCCAAGACCCCCAAGCCCTGTTGGAACGGCTCGCCCTACCAGCCCATCCCGGTCACCTCCGAAGCCACCACCCAACAGGCCCTGCAGATCCGCGAGCGCCCCGAGGAGTTCCCCGGCATCACCGCCGAGCCGACCGCCGTACGCCGCTACCCGGCGCCCGGCGGCGCCCGCACCGCCCAGGCGCTCGGCTACCTCTCGCCGGTCACCGACGAGGAGATCCAGAAGGCGAAGGACACCGACTCGCCGCACCTGCGCTCCGACCAGGTCGGCCGCTCCGGGATCGAGCGTACGTACGACAAGCAGCTGCGGGGCAAGGCGACGGTCACCTCGTACGAGGTCGACAACCTCGGCCGGGTCATGGGCCAGACCAAGTCCGACCCGGGCGTTCCCGGATCCACCCTCGTCACGAGCATCGACGCCCGGGTGCAGGCCGTCGCCGAGTACGAGCTCCAGCAGGCGATGAAGACCGTCCGCCAGCAGACCGACAAGATCACCGGCCGCAAGTACGAGGCGGACTCGGGCGCCGTCGTCGTCATGGAGGCCAAGACCGGCCGCGTCGTCGCCATGGCCTCCCAGCCCGACTACGACCCCAACACCTGGGTCGGCGGCATCTCCGGCACCGACTACGCCGCGCTCACCAGCAAGAACTCCAACTACCCGCTGCTCAACCGGGCCATCCAGGGCCAGGCCCCGGCAGGCTCCATCTTCAAGGTGGTCTCGGCGAGCGCGGCCGTCCGGGCCGGCTACCCCTTCGACAGCAAGTACAACTGCAGCAGCTCCTACAGCCTCGGCGGCCGCAGCTTCGCGAACTTCGAGTCCAAGGGGCACGGCCCCATCACCCTCGGCGAGGCCCTCAAGTTCTCCTGCAACACCGTCTTCTACGCCCTCGGCCACAAGGAATGGCAGCGCGACGGCGGCCTCAAGCCCAAGAAGGAAGCCCACGACTGGTTCTACCGGACCGCCCGCGAGTTCGGACTCGGCTCCGAGACCGGCATCGACCTGCCGAACGAGGTCACCGGCCGCATCCCCGACCGCCAGTGGAAGAAGAACTTCTGGAAGGCCAACAAGGACGCCTGGTGCAAGCAGGGCAAGAAGGGCGGCACCTACGTCGAGCAGATCGCCTACGAGAGCTGCCTCGAAGGCAACCAGCTGAAGGCCTTCGACAGCATCAACTTCGCCATCGGCCAGGGCGACGTGCTCGTCACCCCGATCCAGATGGCCACCGCCTACGCCGCCATCAGCAACGGCGGCACCCTCTTCGACCCCACCATCGGCAAGGCCGTGATCAGCCCCGACGGCAAGCGGGTCGACGTCGTCAAGCCCACGCCCCACGGCCGGCTGCCGGTCGACGCCAAGACCATCCACGATCTCGACAAGGGCCTGCGCATGGTCGTCGAGCCCGGCGGTACCGCCGCCTGGCGGTTCGGCGGCTGGCCGCAGGACAAGATCCCGATGCGGGCCAAGACCGGCACCGCCCAGGTCTACGGCAAGCAGACCACCTCGTGGCTGGCCACGTACACCGACGACTTCGTGATCGTGATGACGATCTCCCAGGCCGGGACCGGATCCGGTGCCTCAGGACCCGCCGTGCGCAACATCTACAACGCCATGTACGGATACGACATGGCCGGCGAGTTCGACGCCGCTCGGGCCCTGCTGCCCCGGCCCGAGTCCAAACTGCCCACCATCCAGCCCGACGGCTCCATCGCAGCACCCGAGATCAAGCCGTACGTGCCCCCGTCCCCGGAGGAACTGGCGCCGCCCGCGCTCGCCGGTCCCCCCGCCCAGCCCCCGTCGTGGCACGACTGAGCCGAAGAGCGACCATGCAGACCGCCAACAAGTTCTCCGTATCCCGCTACACGCCCGAGCGCAGCGGGATGGCCAAACTGACCTCGCGCGACTCCGTGCTGCGCCGCCTCGACTGGCCGATCATCCTCTCCGCGCTCGCCCTGTCCCTCCTGGGCAGCCTGCTGGTGTGGTCGGCGACCCGGAACCGCACCCAGCTGAACCAGGGCGACCCGTACTACTTCCTGGTCCGGCACGCCTTGAACACCGGCATCGGCCTGGTGCTGATGATCGGCACGATCTGGCTCGGCCACCGGACCCTGCGCGGCGCCGTCCCGATCCTGTACGGGATCTCCCTCGTGCTGATCATCGCCGTGCTCACCCCGCTCGGCGCCACCATCAACGGCGCCCACGCGTGGATCGTGCTCGGCGGCGGCTTCTCGCTCCAGCCCTCCGAGTTCGTGAAGATCACGATCATCCTGGTCATGGCGATGCTGCTGGCCGCGCGGGTGGACGCGGGCGACCTCGCCCATCCCGACCACCGCACCGTGGTGAAGGCGCTCTGCCTGGCCGCCGCCCCGATGGGCATCATCATGCTGATGCCCGACCTGGGCTCGGTCATGGTCATGGTCGTCATCGTGCTCGGCGTGCTGCTGGCCTCCGGCGCCTCCAACCGCTGGGTGCTCGGCCTGCTCGGCTCGGGCGTGGCCGGTGCCGTCCTCGTCTGGCAGCTGGGCATCCTCGACGAGTACCAGATCAACCGCTTCGCGGCCTTCGCCAACCCCGACCTCGACCCCGCCGGCGTCGGCTACAACACCAACCAGGCGCGCATCGCGATCGGCTCCGGCGGCCTGACCGGTTCCGGGCTGTTCAAGGGCTCGCAGACCACCGGCCAGTTCGTCCCCGAGCAGCAGACCGACTTCGTGTTCACCGTGGCGGGGGAGGAACTGGGCTTCGTCGGGGGCGGGCTGCTCCTCCTGCTGCTCGGCGTGATCCTCTGGCGGGCCTGCGTGATCGCCCGCGAGACCACCGAGCTGTACGGGACGATCGTCTGCGCCGGGATCATCGCCTGGTTCGCCTTCCAGTCCTTCGAGAACATCGGGATGAACCTCGGGATCATGCCGGTGGCGGGTCTACCGCTGCCCTTCGTGTCCTACGGAGGCTCGTCGATGTTCGCGGTGTGGGTGGCCATCGGCCTGCTGCAGTCCATCAAGGTGCAGCGGCCGTTGTCGGCCTAACGGGGGTGGTCTTCGGTCGTTTCACAGCCGATCGGGCGTTCGGTGGCCGTTCACCCTCCCGTCGTGATTCGTTCAGGATTAAGTTCGATGCATGGCGGATACGAAGCGGGAGATTGAGCGCAAGTTCGAGTTCGAGACGAGCAAGGCGGCCCGGCGCGGGATCCCCGACCTGACCGGCACCGCCGGGATCGCCGAGGTCGCCGACCAGGGCACGATCGACCTCGACGCCGTCTACTACGACACCCCCGACCAGCGGCTCGCCGCCGACGGGCTCACCCTCAGGCGACGGACCGGCGGCGCCGACGCCGGCTGGCACCTCAAACTGCCCGTCTCCCCGGGCGTCCGCGACGAGGTCGCCGCCCCGCTCAGCGACACCGTCCCCCGCTCGCTCGCCGCCCTCGTCCGCTCCCGCGTCCGTGACGGCGGCCTCAGGCCGCAGGTCCGGCTGCTCTCCTCGCGGCAGGTCAGCCACCTCCTCGACGCCGACGGTGCCCTGCTCGCCGAGCTCTCCACCGACAGGGTCCGCGCCGAGGCCGAGCCCGCCGGGGCCGCCGGAGCCGCAGACACGGCCGAGGCGTCCGAAGCGTCCGAAGCATCCGAAGCGGTCGCCGCGATCGGAGCCGCCCAGGCCGCCGGAGCCGTCGCCACCTGGACCGAGGTCGAGGTGGAACTCGCCGACGGCGTCGACCCCGCCCTCCTCGACGCCGTCGAAAAGAAGTTCCGCAAGGCCGGGATCCGCGTCAGCGACGCACCCTCCAAGCTCGCCCGGGCCCTCGCCGAGACCGGCACCGAACCCGCCCCCCGCCCCCAACCCGGCCCCGACGGGGGCACCGCCGGCGCGTACGTCCTCGCGTACCTGCGCGAACAACGCGACGCCCTCGTCGCCCAGGACCCCGCCGTACGCCGCAACCTGCCCGACTCCGTCCACCAGATGCGGGTCGCCTCCCGCCGGATGCGCAGCGCCTTCAAGACCTACCGCAAGATCCTCGACCGCGAGGTCACCGACCCCATCGGCGAGGAACTGCGCCACCTCGGCCAGGAACTCGGCGTCGACCGTGACCAGGAAGTCCTGCACGAACGGTTCCAGGCCGGCCTCGAAGACCTCCCGCGCACCCTGCGCCTCGGCCCCGTCCGCGGTCGCCTGCGCACCTGGAACAACGGCCGCCGCGCCGCCTCCCGACGCCGAGCCCTCGCCTGCCTCGACTCCCCGCGCCACCTGGCCCTCCTCGACGCCCTCGACGCGCTGCTCGCCGACCCCCCGCTGCTGCCGGCCGCCGCCAAGCCCGCCGGGAAGGCCCTGCCCAAGGCGGTGCTCCGCGACTACAAGCGCCTCGCCGGGCGGATCGAGCACGTTTTCACCCTCGAACCCGGCGAAGAACGCGACCACGCCCTGCACGACGCCCGCAAGGCCGCCAAGCGCGCCCGGTACGCGGCAGACGCCGCCGCACCCGCACTCGGCAAGCCGGCCGACCGCCAGGCCAAGGCCATGAAGTCCGTCCAGACGCTCCTCGGCGACCACCAGGACAGCGTCGTCGCCCGCGAGGCGCTGCACGGCCTCGCCGAGCAGGCGGCCGCGGCGGGCGAGTCCGCCTTCAGCTGGGGCGTGCTCTACGCCCGCGAGGAGGCCCTCGCCGCCTCACACGAACGGGAACTTCCGGAGATCTGGGACAAGGCCTCCGACCCCGCCCTGCGGGAGGCCCTCGCCCCGTAGACCGGGATCACGACGTCCGGCACCGGCGACGCCTCGGGTTACGCTTGAGAGTCGCCCCCTGCCCGCTTCACGAAAGTCGCGTGATGTCCGAGTCGGTCTTCCCACAGCTCGAAGCTCTGCTCCCGCATGTGCAGAAGCCCATCCAGTACGTCGGTGGTGAGCTGAACTCCACCGTCAAGCCGTGGGACTCCTGTGACGTCCGCTGGGCGCTCATGTACCCGGACGCGTACGAGGTCGGGCTGCCCAACCAGGGCGTCATGATCCTCTACGAGGTACTGAACGAGCGCGAGGGCGTCCTGGCCGAGCGCACCTACAGCGTCTGGCCCGACCTCGAAGAGCTCATGCGCGAGCACAAGGTGCCGCAGTTCACCGTCGACAGCCACCGCCCCGTCGGTGCCTTCGACGTGTTCGGCCTGTCCTTCTCCACGGAGCTGGGCTACACCAACATGCTCACGGCGCTGGACCTCGCGGGCATCCCGCTGGAGGCCCGCAACCGCACCGTCGACCACCCGATCGTCCTCGCGGGCGGCCACGCGGCCTTCAACCCCGAGCCGATCGCGGAGTTCATCGACTGCGCGGTCATCGGCGACGGCGAGCAGGCCGTCCTCGACATCACCGAGATCATCCGCGCCTGGAAGGCCGAGGGGCGCCCCGGCGGCCGCGAGGAGCTGCTCCTGCGCCTCGCCAAGACCGGCGGCGTCTACGTCCCGGGCTTCTACGACGTGGAGTACCTGCCCGACGGTCGCATCGGGCGTGTCGTGCCGAACCGGTCGGGCGTGCCGTGGCGGGTCTCCAAGCACACCGTCATGGACCTCGACGAGTGGCCGTACCCCAAGCAGCCGCTCGTCCCGCTCGCCGAGACGGTGCACGAGCGGATGTCCGTCGAGATCTTCCGCGGCTGCACCCGCGGCTGCCGTTTCTGCCAGGCCGGCATGATCACGCGCCCCGTGCGGGAGCGAAGCATCACCGGCATCGGCGAGATGGTCGACCGCGGTCTGAAGGCGACCGGCTTCGAGGAGGTCGGCCTGCTGTCGCTGTCCTCCGCGGACCACACCGAGATCGCCGACATCGCCAAGGGCCTCGCGGACCGCTACGAGGACGACAAGGTGGGCCTGTCCCTCCCGTCGACCCGCGTCGACGCGTTCAACGTGGACCTGGCCAACGAGCTCACCCGCAACGGGCGCCGCTCCGGCCTGACCTTCGCCCCCGAGGGCGGCTCCGAGCGCATGCGCAAGGTCATCAACAAGATGGTCTCGGAAGAGGACCTGATCCGCACCGTCGCCACCGCCTACGGCAACGGCTGGCGCCAGGTGAAGCTGTACTTCATGTGCGGCCTGCCGACCGAGACCGACGAGGACGTGCTCCAGATCGGCGACATGGCCGTCAACGTCATCGCCAAGGGCCGCGAGGTCTCCGGCCAGAACGACATCCGCTGCACGGTGTCCATCGGCGGCTTCGTACCCAAGCCGCACACCCCGTTCCAGTGGGCGCCGCAGCTGTCGGCCGAGGAGACCGACGCCCGCCTGGCCAAGCTCCGCGACAAGATCCGCGGCGACAAGAAGTACGGCCGCTCCATCGGCTTCCGCTACCACGACGGCAAGCCGGGCATCGTCGAGGGACTCCTCTCCCGCGGCGACCGCCGCGTCGGCGACGTCATCCGCGCCGTGTACGAGGACGGCGGCCGCTTCGACGGCTGGCGCGAGCACTTCAGCTACGACCGCTGGATGCAGAGCGCCGACAAGGCCCTCGCCGCGCACGGCGTGGACGTCGACTGGTACACGACGCGCGAGCGCACGTACGAGGAGGTCCTGCCCTGGGACCACCTGGACTCCGGCCTGGACAAGGACTGGCTCTGGGAGGACTGGCAGGACGCCCTCGACGAGACCGAGGTCGACGACTGCCGCTGGACCCCGTGCTTCGACTGCGGCGTCTGCCCTCAGTTCGACACATGGCCACAAGTAGGACCGACCGGTAAGAAGCTGCTCCCGCTTGAGGTCAAGAAGTAGCCGTGACCAGCGGCGGTGCCGTCCAGAGGATGGCTGAGACGCTCGCTGGCATGAGCGAGGCGGAGCGTACCGAGATCCTTCGAGGACTCGGGACGAAGGAGCGCGAGCAGGCTTCCCGCCCTGTGCGGCGCACGCCGCTCCCTGCTCCTCGGCAAGATCCGGGCATCGTCTCGGCGGTCGAGTGGGTGTAGCTGAAAAGAGGCGTCCGGGCCGTAAAGGTCCGGGCGCCTTCTGCGTGGCGCCGATGAACAGCATCGGGTCGGATCGGGGTGAACATGCCCTCTTGACCCGCAGGTTCCGACAGAGTGAAGGTCGTGCAACCAGGCGCAACGCGCTCGACAGGGAGGGACACCATGGCCTTACGGTTCGTCGGTAAAGATCCCGAGTCCGGAGATCACGGATCACCCGCTGTGTGGGTGGACCAGGAGTCGAAGGATCTTGTGATCCAGGGGTGGACGGCAGACGAGCGGACCACGGGCGAGAGCTCGCGGGATGTGCCGATCCCCGGGCATGAGTCGGTGATCAGGGTTCCGAAGCGGATGATCCCGCTTCTCAGGGAGGCGCTCCGTGTCGCAGAGTCTGACTGACTTCTCTGACCTCATCAGGTCAGTGCAGGAGTCAGCCGTGCATCTTGAGATGCGCGACACGTACGGCGTTGAGAACGAGATCGAAGGCTTCGCCGCGTGGAAGCAAGGGCGCCGACTCGACCCGGAGGACCGGGGTTCGTGGTGGCGTCCGTGGCTCGACCTCGTTCAGGAGGTCACGGCCAACGGTGTTGTCATCCGACGTGCCCGCATCGTCTCGGAGCCCGTCAGTGATTACATCGCCTTCGAGCACTCGGGCACCTTCACGAACGTGGCTGCCGGGGAGCAGATCCGTTGGCTGCCCCGTCGCAACGCCTCGGGCCTTGCCCTGCCGGGCAACGACTTCTGGTTGTTCGACGGCCGCCTTGTCCAGTTCAACGTCTTCGATGGCGTCGGCCGGTGGGTCCACACGGACCAGACGGAAGACCCTGCCGCAGTTGATCTGTGCGCGTCGGCGTTCGAAGCGGTGTGGGAGCGAGCCATCCCGCACGAGAAGTACGCCGTCTGATTCCTTACCGGTCAGCTCATGCCTTCTTCTCCACTCTCCAGCGCCCAAGCGGCACGAGCCGCTGTGGCTGCCCGCTTGCAGGGCCTCATGCAAGACGCTGGCCTGTCAGGGCATGAGCTGGCCGCTCGGTGCGGCTGGCACAAGCCGAAGTCATCCCGGATCGCGCGGGGGAAGACACCACCCTCGGACGCTGACATCCGTGCCTGGTGCGCTGCCTGCGGGGCTGACGATCACGCGGCCGATCTGATCGCTGCGTCCCGAAACGCAGAGTCGATGTACGTCGAGTGGCGGCAGATCCATCGCGACGGGATGCGGCGCATCCATGAGCAGACTGTCCCGCTGTACCAGCGGACCCGCTCCTTTCGCGTCTACGCCTCGAACGTCATGCCGGGATGCTGTGTCGGCAGGCTTCCTCACCCAGCGCCCGCCCTCGCGTGCAAGGGCGTCGCTGAGCTTCGGCCGTACCGTCTCCCACTTCCTCCCGACGATGGGCGCGTACCGCTGCGCGACAGCCTTGTACGTCGTCTCCTCCGGCTGCTCCTCGACCACGCGGGCAACGAGGTCTTCGTCCCACGGCTTTGCCTTCGGCAGACTGACGAGCTTGAGTCCGGGCTCTGCCCGCTTCCAGACGGATACCTCGCTGTGCGAGCCGGCGGGCCGCACGCTGACGGCGATGTCCAGGTCTTCCCTGGCCCGGTTGCTCGCGGTCTGGATGCGCCGTCCGTGCTTGCCGGAGTTCCGTAGCGTGATCAGCCCACGGGCACCGGCAGCGATGGCGCGTCCGCCGATCGGGGAGGAGGCGACGTTCATCCCCTCCGCCGCCCCCTTCGGGGTGTGCGTAACCAACAGGGTTGGGATGCCTGCCTCACTGATCGGGCGCACGCTCCGCATGATGCGCTGCGCCGTGACGGGGGACGAGATGTCCTCGCCCGGGGCGAGTGCGCCGATGACGTTGTCCAGGACGAACAGCCCCGGCCGCATCTCCGCCAGGTCCGTAGCGATGCCCGCCCAGTAACGGGGGTCGCCAGGGTCCTCGACCGGGAAGATGGTCACCGCATCGTCGGGCACGGCCCCGTGCAGCCGCTCCTTCAGTTCCTCCGGCGCGCCGTCGTCGGTCAAGCCGAACACGATGTGATCAAGCTTCCGGAGCACGGGTTGCCCGAGGAACGTCGGCTCACCGTTGAGTAGAGCTGTACCCATGCCCGCGCTGAGCAGGGTCTTACCGGCCTTCGGTTCCCCGGACAGGATGGTGGTCCGGGTGGTGAGGAGATCACCGATGAGAAACGCGTCCTCGTAGGGGACACGCTCGATCTGGTGGAGCTGTCGCCCCATGTCCTTGATGGCACCCAAGGGGTTGCCTACCTCCCTGCTTCCTGTGTGGCGCAGCGTGCGCCGATGACCCCCGCCGGGATGGCGGGCGCATGTGCCTCCCTTCTGTCTGTGGGGCGGTCAGGATGAGCAGGGCTGGTTCAGGCAGGGGTGTTGGTGGTGCCACAGGCGTGCGCCTGTCCGTCGATGAGGGGCGATGCGCACGCCTCACAGGTCCAGATGATTTCGCTCGTGATGATCAAGGGGTGCGACCTCCTGGCGGTGGCCCAGGGCAGCACGTGGCTACGCCTCGGCGAGTGAGTGGAAGTCGCGCGTACCGTTCGCGCTCGGGGTGCTCTCCTGCTTCCCCTGCCAGCCCTCTGGATGGCGGCCTCTCACGGAGTGGCCAGCTTTACCGCCGTCACACGGCGGGAGCTACGGTGTCCGCTCCTCGAAGGAGCGGGGGATCTTCTTACACGGCAGGTTGTTCGGTCGTCAACCTGATCGACCGAGCCCCCGCTTGTCTCGCGGCAGGTGAGACGAGGCAGGGGCATGGGTCCGTCAGAGCTTGGCGGCGAACTCGTCGCTCTTGATGACGAGACGCTCTTGCACGTCGCGAGGGATTTTCAGCCGCAGGTGCACGGAGGGAGCGCGCACGCCCTTGACCTTGGTCCGAGTCACCTCGCACGTGACGCCGACGCGGCGCAGATCCTCGGCCATGGCTTCCATGCCGCCGGACTCCCACACTTCGCGGAACGTCTTCCCGTTGTGGACGAGCGTCCAGCGGTCCTGCGTGGTCTCGGGGTCGATCGCGCTCAGTTCGTCGGTCAGCTTGTCGAGTGTCTTCTCCGCCTGCTCCTGAGTGAACCGCGTCTTGGTGTAGCGGCCTCCTGGCTCAAGCCCCGCCATGTAATAGGCGATGGCCTCTTCGAGTCGCTTCACCTCGGCCCGAGCCTCCGCCCCCTGCGCGTACTCCCGAACCTGTACGGGGAAGTCGCCGAGGACTCGCAGTACGTCATTGACGAGTACGTCGTACACACCCTGTGGGTCGGGTGCGCCGAGTCCGCCGCTCTTGCACTTCTGGCACCGGAGGTACCGGTACTGGCCGAACTTGTTGGTCGTGACGTGCACGACCATGTTCGACGTGCAGTCGGCACAGGTGAGGACTCCCAGGAACTGCGTCGCGCCGTGCGTCTGGCGATGGGGCTGGTTCTTGCCCCGCCTGTCGATGGCCTCCTGGAGATCTTCGTACTCCTCCTTGGTGAAGATCGGCTCGGCTACCTTGATCGGCTTGCCGTCGTGTCCGAGTATCAGCTTCGAACGGCGGACACCCTTGTTCTTGTTCTCCTCTACTCGGTAACCCATGAGCGCCGGGTTACGGAGGCGCCGGAGGAGGGTCGACGTAGTGAGCCCTGGGGACATGAGTCCGGAGCGGACGAGACAGAGAGCCATGCGCCGGGCAGACACTCCCCGAAGGGCCATGCGGCGAGCCCAGTGCAGCGCCTTGTGTGCGTTCGGATCGATGACAAGGGACGGCTTGCCGTTCGCCTTCGTGGTGACGAAGCCGTACGCAGGCTTGCCGACGAACCACGCGTCCTGGGTCCGCGTGTAGTCCCACAGCGACGCGACCCGTGTCGACGTGTTCGCCGCCTCGATCTCGGCGATACCACCGATGAGCGTGACCATCATCCGGCCGACGGTCGATTCGAGGTCGATGCTGTCGTTCTTCGACACGAGGTTCTTCCCGTACCGCTCGCACCACTCGATCATGGTCGAGAGATCCGACATGCGGCGGATGAACCTGTCGAGCTTCCAGAAGAGCAGGACATCGAACTCCGGGGCCCGGTTGTTGAGCCACTCGCCCAGCTCCTTCCGCTTCCACGGCGGAACCTTCGTCGCCGACACGTTGAGATCAGAGGCGATGCCGACGACGCGACACCCCTTCTCTCTGGCCAGGAGGCGGAGGTCCAGCTCCTGCCGTACCGGTGACGTCGTGTCCTCTGTAAGAACGGACAGGCGGATGGACAGCAGGGCGCGCGGAGCGTCCGCAGGGAGTAGTGCCTCTGCCTTCTTCAGGTCCTCCAAGAGGGCCAGGTCTGAGGCAGTCCACTCCGTCTCGACGGCATACGTCTTCATGGGCCGGAGCGTATGTATGGATGTGGCCCTGTGTCCATCTGTCCCCAGCTGGACACGCACATCCAGATCGGCCCCACCGGCAAGAAGCTGCTGCCGCTGACGGTCGTCAAGTAGCCCGGAGCAGCCCGTACGTGAAAGCCCCCCGCCGGTGCAACGGCGGGGGGCTTTCACGTGTCCTTACCTGCATGGAACTCGACGAACGGCCCTCCGGGCAGGGCGACGGCTGCCTCGTGGGAGTGCTGCGGGTCCCCGCCAAGGTGGTCGCGGTGTTGATCGTGCTCCCGGTACGGGTGGTCTGGGACCTGCTCGCCGCGTTCGGGCGGTCCGTGCGCCGGCACGTCCTCGGGCCGCTGTGGACCCACGTCCTCGAACCACTGCTGCGCGGAATCGGGTGGGTGCTGACCGTCCTGTTCAAGCTGGTCTTCGTCTGGCCGTGGGTGGGGTTGTGGCGGTACCTGCTCCGGCCCGTCGGACAGGGGGTGGCGTGGCTGGCGCGGGGCGCGTACGCGTACCTGCTCGTGCCGGTCGGGCACGGCCTGGGGTGGTTGGCCGCGGTGGCGTACCGGTGGCTGCTGCGGCCCGTGGGCCTGGGCGCGGCATGGCTGGTCACCGCCGTGTACCGGTACCTGCTCAGGCCGGTCGGGCTGGGCCTCGTATGGCTGGGCCGGGCCGCGTACCAGTGGCTGCTGCTGCCGTTGGGGCGGGCCGTGGTGTGGACCGTGACAGCGGTGTGGAGGTGGGTGTTCGTGCCGGTGGGGCGGGGCGTCGCCTGGACCGGGGCGGCGGTGTGGAGGTGGGTGTTCGTTCCCGTCGGCGCCGCGTTCGTCTGGCTGGGGCGCGGGGTGTACGCGTACCTGCTCGCGCCGGTCGGGCGGCTCTTCCTCTGGGCCTGGCATGTGGCCGGGCGGATCGTGAAGGCGGTGGGGCGGGGGATCGCGCTGGTGTGGCGGGTCCTGATCGTGTGGCCCTGCGCCCGGGTCCACCAGTACGTCCTCACCCCCGTCGGGCACGTCCTGCGGGACGTCGGCCGTACGGTCCGGGCGACCGTACGGCAGGTCCGCGCCGAGGTGCGGCGAGCCCTCCTCGGGTGACCGGCCCGGGAACCGGCGAGGTCACGGGCGCGTACTCTGGGTAGTACGACAGCCTGGGCCGCGTGCCCGCCCCCGAGCGCTCCCTGCACACCCGGCAGGGGTGAGCCGGAGGGCACGGCACCGCCCGCAGGCTCACCGGACCTCAGGGCTGCGCGCGAGCCGCGCCGCCCCGCACAAGGAGAAGAACCACTGGGCAAGCGACAGCCCGAAGGCCCGCCCCCCGCACCGGTGGCACAGCGCATCCGACTGCGCTACACCAAGCGCGGCCGCCTCCGGTTCACCAGCCACCGGGACTTCCAGCGCGCTTTCGAGCGCGCCCTGCGCCGCGCCGAGGTGCCCATGGCCTACTCGGCCGGCTTCACCCCGCACCCCCGTGTCTCGTACGCGAACGCCGCCCCGACCGGCACCGGCAGCGAGGCCGAGTACCTGGAGATCGGGCTCACCGAGCACCGCGACCCGGAGAAGCTCCGTGAGCTGCTCGACGAGTCGATGCCGGTCGGCCTCGACATCATCGACGCCGTCGAGGCCCGCACCTCCGGGCTCGCGGACCGGCTCACCGCCTCCGTGTGGGAGCTGCGACTGGACGGCGTGGACGCCGCCGAGGCCGCCCGCGCGGTCGAGACCTACCTCGCCGCCGACACGGTCGAGGTGCAGCGCCGCACCAAGAACGGCATGCGCACCTTCGACACCCGAGGGGCCGTTGCGACCATTGAGGTCCTTCCGGTCCCCGCTGATAGGCCGGTGGACAATGCCTGTGCGATACTGCGGCTGGTTGTTCGGCATCTGACACCTGCCGTACGACCCGACGACGTCCTGTCCGGTCTCCGAGCTGTGGCCGACCTGGCGCCGCCGGTCCCCGCAGCGGTGACCAGGCTGGCGCAGGGGCTCTTCGACGAGGAGTCCGGCACGGTGACCGACCCGCTCGCGCCCGACCGCGAGGCTGACACGGCCGCTTCACCCACGGCCGCCGTGACCGCCGACGCGAAGGCGCCGGAAGGTCCCGCCGCGTAGGGAACGCCGTTGCCGCGCCGCCCTGGCACTCGGGAGCCACCTGGGTCGGGCAGCGCACCCACCTGAAGACTTCCGCCAGGCCGTACGGACAAGGCGTACGGAACCGGCGGCCATGGACTACAGCTCCCGTGTGGCGAACGCGCCCCGGAGGCCGGTTCCGCGCTGATCGTGCGGAGCCGTGCCGGACCGGATGTCAGCCGCGGCGCCCGGGAGCGTGACGGGAGAACCGCCCGCATGCTCGACAACGACAACAAGAACACCACCGGCGGCGTCGACAACGGCAGCCCGAGCGACAACCTGCCTCCGCGCAGGCGTCGCCGTGCCGCGTCACGTCCGGCCGGTCCGCCCGGCGCGACCGCCGTCGAGGCCACCGCCGAGGTTCCCGCCGAGGCCGCTCCGGCCGCCGCTCCCGCTGCGGAAGCCGCCCCGAGCGCTGCCCCCGCCCGGCCGCGCCGCCGTGTGACGCGCACCGTCTCCGCCCCCACCGCCGAGGTTCCGGCCGAGGCCGTCGCCCCGGCCGCCGCGGAGGCCCCCGCTGCGGAGCCCGCTCCGGCCGCGGAGGAGCCCGCTGCTCCTGCGCCGCGTACCCGCCGCCGTGCCACCCGTGCCGTCTCCGCCCCGGTGGCCGAAGCCGCCGCTGCGGAGGCTGCTGCCGTTGAGGTTCCGGTCGCGGAGGAGCCCGCTGCTCCTGCGCCGCGTACCCGCCGCCGTGCCACCCGTGCCGTCTCCGCCCCGGTGGCCGAAGCCGCCGCCGAGGTCCCGGCGATCGTCGAGGCCGCTGCGGTTGAGGTTCCGGTTACCGAGGAGCCCGCTGCTCCTGCGCCCCGTACCCGCCGTCGCGCCACCCGTGTCGTCTCGGCCCCGGCTGCCGAGACCGCGGCTGGTGAGACTCCGGCCGCCGAGGTCCCCGCGGCTGTCGAGGCCGCTCCGGTTGAGGCTCCGGCCGCTGAGGAGCCCGCTGCTCCTGCGCCGCGTACCCGCCGTCGCGCCACCCGTGCCGCGTCCGCCCCGGCTGCCGAGACCCCGGCTGCCGCCGAGACCCCGGCCGCCGAGGCCGTGGCCGAGGAGGAGGCCGCCCCCAAGGCTTCCAAGGCCGCCACCACCGCCACCTTCACCGTCGCCGACGCCGTCGACGCCCCGAAGCGCGGCCGCCGCCGGGCCACCCGCGCCGCCGCGCCGGCCGCCCACGCCGAGCCGGAGGCCCGGGCCGAGGCCGAAGAGCCCGCCGCCCCGGCCCGCGGCCGCCGCGTCACGCGTCCCGCCGTGCCCGTGTTCCAGGCCCCGGTCTTCACCGAGCCGATGTTCCAGACCCCGGAGACCGCCGCCCTCGCCGCTGCGGCCGCCCGCGCCGAGGCCCTGGCCGAGGAGGAGGCCGAGGAAGAGGAGGAGCTCGCCGCCGAGGTCGAGGCCGAGGCCGTCCAGGCTCCCGCCGAGCGGCCGGCCGGCCGTCGCCGTCGCCGCCGCCGCGGTGAGGCCGCCGACTTCGAAGAGGCCGCGCCGCAGGCGCCGGCCGCGGAGCTCGCCGAGGAGGAGCCGGAGGCCGAGGCCGCCGACTTCGACGAGGAAGAGGCCGACGAGTCCGGCGAGCGCCCCTCGCGCCGCCGCCGCCGTGGTGGCCGTCGCCGCCGCCGCGGTGAGGCCGCCGACCTCGACGAGACCGCCGAGGAAGAGGCCGAAGCCGCCGAGGCGGAGGAGGAAGAGGACGAGGACGAGTCGGAGGCCGATGAGGCCGGTGCCCTCGGCACCAGCTCCAGCCGTCGTCGCCGTCGCCGTCGCCGCCGCTCCGGTGACGCGGTCGTGGAGACCGAGGCCACCGAAGAGGACGGCGTGCGCACGGTCGTCAAGGTCCGCGAGCCCCGCCCGGCCCGGGAGAAGGCCGAGTCCACCGACGAGGTGCAGTCCATCAAGGGCTCGACCCGCCTCGAGGCGAAGAAGCAGCGCCGCCGCGAGGGCCGCGAGCAGGGCCGCCGCCGCGTGCCGATCATCACCGAGGCCGAGTTCCTGGCCCGCCGTGAGGCCGTCGAGCGCGTGATGGTCGTCCGCCAGGCCGGCGAGCGCACCCAGATCGGCGTCCTCGAGGACAACGTGCTCGTCGAGCACTACGTCAACAAGGAAGAGGCCACCTCGTACGTCGGCAACGTCTACCTGGGCAAGGTCCAGAACGTGCTGCCGTCCATGGAGGCCGCGTTCATCGACATCGGCAAGGGCCGCAACGCGGTCCTGTACGCCGGCGAGGTCAACTTCGAGGCGCTCGGCCTGGCCAACGGGCCGCGCCGCATCGAGTCCGCCCTGAAGTCCGGCCAGTCCGTGCTCGTCCAGGTCACCAAGGACCCGATCGGCCACAAGGGCGCCCGCCTGACCTCGCAGGTCTCGCTGCCCGGCCGCTACCTGGTCTACGTGCCCGAGGGCTCGATGACCGGCATCAGCCGCAAGCTGCCCGACACCGAGCGCGCGCGCCTGAAGAGCATCCTCAAGAAGATCGTCCCCGAGGACGCGGGCGTCATCGTGCGCACCGCCGCCGAGGGCGCGAGCGAGGAGGAGCTGCGCCGCGACGTCGAGCGTCTGCAGGCGCAGTGGGAGGACATCCAGAAGAAGTCGAAGCAGATCACGACCTCGTCGCCGAGCCTGCTGTACGGCGAGCCGGACATGACCGTCCGCGTCGTGCGCGACATCTTCAACGAGGACTTCTCCAAGGTCATCGTCAGCGGTGACAGCGCCTGGGAGACCATCCACGGCTACGTCTCGCACGTGGCCCCGGACCTGGCCGACCGGCTGCAGCGCTGGACCTCCGAGGTCGACGTCTTCGCGACGTACCGCATCGACGAGCAGCTCGCCAAGGCGCTCGACCGCAAGGTGTGGCTGCCCTCCGGCGGCTCCCTCGTGATCGACAAGACCGAGGCGATGGTCGTCATCGACGTCAACACCGGCAAGTTCACCGGCCAGGGCGGCAACCTGGAGGAGACCGTCACCAGGAACAACCTGGAGGCGGCCGAGGAGATCGTGCGCCAGCTGCGGCTGCGCGACCTGGGTGGCATCGTCGTCATCGACTTCATCGACATGGTCCTGGAGTCCAACCGCGACCTGGTCCTGCGGCGGATGCTGGAGTGCCTGGGCCGTGACCGTACGAAGCACCAGGTCGCCGAGGTGACCTCGCTGGGCCTGGTCCAGATGACCCGCAAGCGGGTCGGCCAGGGCCTGCTGGAGTCCTTCTCCGAGACCTGCGTCCACTGCAACGGGCGCGGTGTGCTCGTGCACATGGACACGGCCACCACGGCCGGCAACGGCGGCAAGCGGGCCAAGCGCCGCGGCGGCCGCGGCCACGAGCACGAGGTCGAGGCCGTCGAGGTCGCCGCGACCGAGGCGCCCGAGGCGGGTGCCGAGGTGGAGACCGAGGCCGAGGTGGCCGCCGAGCTCGCCGCGCCGGTGGCGCTGCCCGAGCCGGCGTTCGCCCCGGACGAGGAGCTGTACAGCAGCGCGGCCGAGGCGGAGGCCGCGGCCGGCATCAGCGGCCGCCGCAACCGCCGCCGCGCCACCCGCAAGGCGACCGCTGCGGCGGGCGCCCCGCGTGCCGCAGCCGCTCGCGTGGTGGAGGCCGTCCCGGTCGAGGCCGCGGCCCCGGCCCCGGTGGTCGAGGCCGAGCCGGTCACCGAGCCCGCCGACACGGTGCTGGAGCCGGCTGCCGAGGCCCTCGCCGAGGCGGTGGCCGCGGCGGAGACGGTCGAGGCCGCCCCCGTTCCGGCGGCCGAGGTTGCGGCGCCGAAGGGCCGTACGCGCCGCCGCGCCACCCGTAAGGCGACCGCCCCGGCGGTGGAGCCGGAGCCGGCCGTCGTGGTCGAGCCGGAGCAGCAGCCCGAGCCGGTTGCCGAGGCCGTCGAGACCGTCGAGGCCGCGCCGGTCGAGGCCCCCGCGGCGGAGGTCGCCGAGGCCGAGGCCCCGGCTGCCGAGGCCCCGGTCGCCGAGGCTCCGGCGGTGGAGGCCGCTCCGGCCCGTCCGCGGCGCCGCGCCACCCGCAAGGCCACCGCTCCGGCCGGATCTCCGGCGGGCGCGGAGGCTGCGGTCGTCGTGGTCGAGGCGGCCCCGGCCGAGGCGGAGCCGGCAGCGGTGTCCGAGACCGAGGCGGAGGCTCCGTCCGAGGAGGTCGCCCCGGCCAAGAAGACGGCCCGCAAGACGGCGGCCAAGAAGGCCCCGGCGAAGAAGGCCGCCGCGAAGAAGACGACGACGGCCAAGAAGGCCGTCGCCAAGAAGACGACGGCGAAGAAGACGACGGCCAAGAAGGCGACCAAGAAGGCCGCCGCGGCGGAGCCCGCCACGGACGCCGACGCCTGATCCGTCCGCGTCATCGGGACCGCCCCGACCCCCGCACGGGGGCCGGGGCGGTCCCGTATCCGCATGCAGGAAACGAAGGGGGGCGCAGTAGGCATGGAACGGTTCCGCATGTGGGACGGGAAGCGCCGGAAGATCGGCCTGGCCGAGGTGCTCACCCGCGTCCCGGACAACACCTGGACGTGGCTCCTGCTCGACTGGGACGGCATCGGCGAGGTCCCCGGCGGCCTCGACTCCGAAGACTTCCGCGGGCTGGTCCTGGCCTCGCCGACCGGGATCCCCATGACCTGGGCGGAGGCGCGGGCGTTCGCCGCAGTGCAGTGGGACGTGAACGACGTGCTGCTGGTGGCGGTCGACGCGGTTGCCGACGCGGACCCGCAGCGGTTCGCGCAGGACGACTTCTCCGGCTGCCGGTACCTCGTCGAGGGCTTCGACAGCGGGACGTGGACGGTGGGTCGGCCCGGCGGGACCTCCGGTGTGTCGGACCCGGAGGGGGAGGGGCAGTGAGTGGACCGCGACCGCGTGAGGCGCCCGCGGGGCCTGCACGGCCCGGTTTGACCTCGTAAACCCGGCCCCGTAACCTTGACCGTCGGCGTGTCTACGTGCACGCCAGCCACTGAGCACCTCACCTCCCGGGCCGCGAGCGGCACGGGGGAGGCCGTATCGCGTTCTGCGGGGAACGGCTGGCTTCAGGGGCTTCCATTGCGAGCGAGAGAGAGATCCGCGTGTACGCCATCGTGCGCAGCGGTGGCCGCCAGCACAAGGTTGCTGTCGGCGACATCGTTGAGGTTGACAAGATTTCCACTGCCAAGGCTGGCGACACGGTCGAGCTCTCGACCCTGCTCGTGGTCGACGGCGACGCCGTGACCAGCGACCCGTGGGTCCTGGCGGGCATCAAGGTCCAGGCCGAGGTCGTGGACCACACCAAGGGTGCCAAGATCGACATCCTGCGCTACAAGAACAAGACCGGCTACCGCCGTCGCCAGGGTCACCGTCAGCAGTACACGGCGATCAAGGTCACGTCCATCCCGTCGGCCGCGAAGTAAAGAGGGACTGAGCAATGGCACACAAGAAGGGCGCATCGTCCACCCGGAACGGTCGCGATTCCAATGCCCAGCGGCTCGGCGTGAAGCGCTTCGGCGGTCAGGTCGTTTCCGCTGGTGAGATCCTCGTCCGCCAGCGCGGCACGCACTTCCACCCGGGCGCCGGTGTCGGCCGTGGTGGCGACGACACGCTGTTCGCGCTGCAGGCCGGTGCCGTGCAGTTCGGCACGCACCGTGGCCGCAAGGTCGTGAACATCGTTCCGGCCGCCTGATCCAGCTTCTGCTGATCAAGCGTTCGTAAGTCCCGAGGGCGGATCCCAGCTCTTCCCGGCGCCATGCCGGGAAGAGAGGTCCGCCCTCGGCGCGTTTGTACGTAGACACGTTTAATGGACAGCAAGGTCTGTCCGGGACATCCCGTCTGTATCTGGAGGAACACCCATGACCACCTTCGTGGACCGCGTCGAGCTGCACGTCGCCGCGGGTAACGGAGGCCACGGCTGCGCCTCCGTGCACCGGGAGAAGTTCAAGCCGCTCGGCGGTCCCGACGGCGGCAACGGCGGACGCGGCGGCGACGTGATCCTGGTCGTCGACCAGTCGGTCACCACCCTGCTGGACTACCACCACAGCCCGCACCGCAAGGCCACCAACGGCAAGCCCGGCGAGGGCGGCAACCGCTCCGGCAAGGACGGCCAGGACCTCGTCCTGCCGGTCCCGGACGGCACCGTCGTCCTCGACAAGCAGGGCAACGTCCTCGCCGACCTCGTCGGCCAGGGCACCACCTACGTCGCCGCCGAGGGCGGTCGCGGCGGCCTCGGCAACGCGGCGCTCGCCTCCGCCCGCCGCAAGGCGCCCGGCTTCGCGCTCCTCGGTGTCCCCGGCGCCACCGGCGACATCGTGCTGGAGCTCAAGACCGTCGCCGACGTGGCCCTCGTCGGCTTCCCCAGCGCCGGCAAGTCCTCGCTGATCTCGGTGCTCTCCGCCGCCAAGCCGAAGATTGCGGACTACCCCTTCACCACGCTCGTCCCGAACCTGGGCGTCGTCACCGCCGGCTCGACCGTGTACACGATCGCCGACGTCCCCGGCCTGATCCCGGGCGCCAGCCAGGGCAAGGGCCTCGGCCTGGAGTTCCTGCGGCACGTCGAGCGCTGCTCGGTCCTCGTGCACGTCCTGGACACCGCCACCCTGGAGTCCGACCGCGACCCCGTCTCCGACCTCGACGTCATCGAGGAGGAGCTCACGCAGTACGGCGGCGGCCTGGAGACCCGGCCGCGCCTCGTCGTCCTCAACAAGGTCGACATCCCGGACGGCCAGGACCTCGCCGACATGATCCGCCCCGACCTGGAGGCGCGCGGCTACAAGGTCTTCGAGGTGTCCGCGGTCGCCCGCACCGGCCTGAAGGAGCTGTCCTACTTCCTCGCGGAGGTCGTCGCGAAGGCGCGCGCCCGCAAGCCGAAGCAGGAGGCGACCCGCATCGTCATCCGCCCGAAGGCCGTCGACGAGACCGGCTTCACCGTCACCTTCGACGAGGCCGAGGGCGTGTACCGGGTGCGCGGCGAGAAGCCGGAGCGCTGGGTCCGCCAGACCGACTTCAACAACGACGAGGCCGTGGGCTACCTGGCCGACCGCCTCAACCGCCTGGGCGTCGAGGACCAGCTGCTGAAGGTCGGCGCCCGCGCCGGCGACGGCGTCGCCATCGGCTCCGAAGAGGACGCGGTCGTCTTCGACTGGGAGCCGTCGATGATGGCCGGCGCCGAGATGCTCGGCCGCCGCGGCGAGGACCACCGCATGGAAGCCCCGCGTCCGGCCGCGCAGCGCCGCAAGGACAAGGACGCCCAGCGCAAGGATTCCGCCCAGCAGGAGTACGACGAATTCCGTCCCTTCTGACCTGGCTTCCCGCCGTTCCGTCGGCGGAGGCGCCGGTATTGAGGTGATGTTTACCCTGGTCGCCTAGGATCCACGGGTGAGCAGCACCCTTCCTCCCAGCGTCTCCGTCGTCGTGATCGCGTACAACGACGCCGAGCTCGTGGGCGAGGCCGTCACCTCGGCACTCGCCCAGGGCCCGGTCGTCGCCGAGGTCATCGCCGTCAACGACGCCTCGTCCGACGGCACCGACCGGGTGCTCGACGAGCTGGCCGCCGTCCACCCCCGCCTCAAGGTCGTGCACCGCACGGAGAACAGCGGCGGGTGCGGCACCCCGCGCAACGACGGCATCGCGGTCGCGACCTCCCCGTACGTCCTGTTCCTCGACAGTGACGACGTCCTGCCGCCCGGCGCGGCCGAGGCCCTCCTGCGGGCCGCCGAGGAGCACCGCGCGCCCGTGACCGTCGGCGCCTGCGTACGCCGTGAGCTGCCGCAGTACCACGACACGCCCTGGGTGCCCGGGCTGTACACCCCGGGCGACGTCATCGACCGGCCGGCCGACCGGCCCGAGCTGGTCCGCGACACCCTCTGCGTGAACAAGCTGTACGAGCGGTCCTTCCTGGAGAAGCACGCGATCCGCTTCCCTGACGGCCGGTTCGTCTACGAGGACTTCGCCTTCACCGCGCGCGTCCTGGCCGCCGCCCCCCGCATCGCGGTCATCGGCGACCTCGTCTACGTGTGGCACGTGCGCCGCAGCGCCGCCCAGGTGTCGATCTCCCTGGACCGCAAGGACGTCTCCAACTGGCGTTCCCGGATCGAGGCCCACCGCACCGCGCACCGGATCCTCGCCGACTCCTCCCCGGAGCTGGGCCGGGCCTGCCAGGTGAAGTTCCTGGAGTACGACCTGCGCATGTACCTGCGCGAACTCGGCACCGACCCCGGCTACCAGGCCGCCTGGTGGACCCTCACCCGCGACTACCTGGACTCCTTCGACGACGCCGTCGTCGAGGCCGCCGGGGCCCACGCCCGCTGGATCGTGCGCGTGCTGCGGGCGACGCCCGAGCCGCCCGCCGACGTCGCCCGGCTCACCCGGTTCGCCGCCGAGCCGCCGCGGCTGCTGCCCCCGTACGCGACCGGTCCCGACGGCGGGCCGGTGTGGAGCGAGGAGCTCCCCGTACCCCTCGACGGGCTGGACGGGCTGCCGGTCGCCGACCTGCCCGTCACGGTCGACGCCGGACCGGCCGGCAGCGGTCTGCGGCTGCGGGTGCGGGTGCACGACCTGTACGGGCGCCTCGCGCAGGCCGGGCCGCGCACCGTCCGGCTGAGCTTCGTGCCCCGCTCGGGCGGTGAGCCGGTGCTCGACCGGCCGGTGGAGCTGCGGCCCACCGCCGACGGCGACGGCTGGACCTGCGAGGTGCCGTTCCACCTGACGGCCGTGGCCGCCGCCGGGCGCCGCCAGGGCCGGCGCGGGATGCAGGCCTGGAGCGTGCAGGTGGGCGTGGACTGTGCCGACGGGAGCTCCCTGGTCACCTCCCCGCGCCCCCTCGACGGTCTGCTCCGCCGCAGGGCGCTGCTCAGCAGCAGGTACGGTGTTCTGCTGGCGCAGCCGTTCCGCACGGCCGGGGGTTCCCTGGCACTGCGGCTCGCGCCGGGCGCTGCGGGCGCGCTGAGCCTCGTACGCAGCCGTCTGTACCGGGCCCGGGCAGGCCGCGCGGCGGGGTGAAGACGGCAGGCGGCCTCCGGACCGCCGCCCAGATCAACGGAAACGGACTCGGGAGAAACGCATGACCTTTCTGATCACCGGTGGCGCCGGCTACATCGGCTCGCATGTCGTCCGCGCGATGCAGCAGGCCGGGGAGCGGGTCGTCGTCCTCGACGACCTGTCCACGGGCAACGAGGACCGTGTCCCGGAGGGCGTCCCGCTGGTGATCGGCTCGGTCCTGGACCGGCTGGTCCTCGACGAGACCATCCGTGAGCACAAGATCACGGGTGTGGTGCACCTGGCGGGCAAGAAGCAGGTCGGCGAGTCCGTCGAGAAGCCGCTGTACTACTACCACGAGAACGTGGAGGGCCTGCAGGTCCTGCTGGGTGCGGTGGCCGAGGCCGGCGTCCGGAACTTCCTCTTCTCCTCCTCCGCCTCCGTGTACGGCATGCCCGACGTGGACCTCGTCACCGAGGAGACCCCGTGCGCGCCGCTGAGCCCGTACGGCGAGACCAAGCTGGCGGGCGAGTGGCTGGTCCGCGCGGCCGGCAAGGCGCACGGCATCTCGACGGCCTGCCTGCGCTACTTCAACGTGGCGGGCGCCGCCAGCCCCGAGCTCGCGGACACCGGCGTCTTCAACCTGGTCCCGATGGTCTTCCAGCGGTTCGACTCCGGCGAGGGCGCCCGGATCTTCGGCGACGACTACCCGACCCCGGACGGCACCTGCATCCGCGACTACATCCACGTCGAGGACCTGGCCGAGGCCCACGTGGCCGCGGCGCGCAAGCTCGCCGAGTGGGGGGCCGCGGGCGAGTACCGGGACCTCACGGTCAACATCGGCCGCGGTGAGGGCGTCTCCGTGCGGGAGATGGCCCGGCTGCTGAACGAGGGCACCGGGCACGACCACGATCCGGTGGTCGTGCCCCGCCGGCCCGGCGACCCGGCGAAGGTCGTGGCTTCGGCCGACAGGATCCACGCGGAGCTGGGCTGGAAGGCCAAGCACGACGTCCGCGAGATGATCACCTCGGCGTGGGCGGGCTGGGAGGCCAACCGCAAGGGCGCCCAGCACCACTCGGAGCGCTGAGTACCAGCCGCCCCGGGTCTTTTCGCACGGACGAAGCCGCCCGCCCCCTGTAGCGAAGGGGGCGGGCGGCTTCGTCCGCGGGGCCGGGCCCGGGTCCGGGCCGGGAGCCGGCCCGAGGCCGGGCGGGGGCCGTTCAGCGCTCCAGGAACGCGAACAGCTCCTCCCACCGGTCGGTGATCTCGGTCTCGGAGAACCGCTGTACGGACCGGAACGCCCGGTCGCCGAGCCGGTCGCGCAGCTCCCGGTCCGCCATCAGCACGCGCAGGTGCCCGGCCAGCTCCATCGTGTTGCCGAGCCGGGCCAGCAGCCCGTCCTCGCCGTGCGAGACGATCTCGCGCACGCCCGGCGCGCAGTCGAACGCGGCGACGGGGACGCCCGCGGCCATCGCCTCCAGCAGGGTGATCGGGAAGCCCTCGGCCCGGGAGGCCTGCGCGAAGACCGATGCCCCGCGCAGCGCGCCCAGCACGTCGTTCGTGCTGCCCATCCACTCCACCGAGTCGTCGATGCCGAGCGTGGTGCAGTGGGCCCGCAGCGTGGCCTCCTCCACACCGGCGCCGTAGATCCTGAGGACCCAGTCGGGGTGCTGCGGGGCGGCCTCGGCCCAGGCGTCCAGCAGCAGGTCCACGCCCTTTTCGAAGGCGAGGCGGCCGACGCTCGCGACGACCTTCACGGTGCGCGGGGCGGGGGAGTCCGGCATGAACGGCAGCGGGTTCGGCATGCTGGAGACGTTCTCCATGCCGGAGCGGATCCACAGGTCCGCGTCCTCCGGGGTCAGCACCAGCAGCCGGTCGACCCCGCGGTAGTGGCGGCGGACCCGGTCGCCACGGGTGGACTTCTGGCTGGCCTCGTACGATTCGTGGCTCATGCCGATGACGGTGTGGCCCTTGGTGTCCGCGAGCGCCACCCACTCCATCGCCCAGACCTGGGTGACGATCACGACTCCGCCGGGGCGGGCCGTGCGCAGCAGGGCGCTGAGCTCCTCCGCCTTGGCGCGCATCAGGGCCCGCCGGGCCGCCTGGCGGCGCCGCTCGGGGGCGTTGAGGCGGCCCTTGATGCCGCGCAGGCGGCGTGCCTTGGGCGGGTGGGCGTCGTACAGGGTGGTCATCGTGTACGGCAGGTCCTGCGGCAGCTTCTGCCGGATCTCCTCGGCGACCGGGGCGATGCCGACGAGGTGCACGCGGTGGCCGCGGTCGGTGAAGAGCCGGGCCATCTGGTGCGACCAGGTCGTCACGCCGCCGAGCTCGTCGACGCTGTTGGAGACGATGAAGACGTCACGGCCGCCGGCCGTTTCGGCGGCCGTCGCGGTCCCGGTGGCCGCTGCGGCCTCGGCTGCCTCGGCGGTCTGCTGGCTCACTTGCCGCTCCTGGTGAAGAACTTCTCGACGATCTGGCGTGCCGCGTCCCCGCGGTCGTACTCGCCGAACTCGGTGAGGAAGCGCTGGCGCGCCTCCGCGTACTTGGCGTCCGCCTCGTCGAAGGCGGCGATGGCCTGGAAGAGTTCGTCCGCCGTGGCCACGACCGGGCCCGGGGCCTTCTCCTTCAGGTCGAAGTACGTGCCGCGGATGTCGCCCGCGTAGGCGTCGTAGTCGTAGGCGAAGAACAGCATCGGCCGGTCCAGGACCGCGTAGTCGAACATCACGGACGAGTAGTCGGTGATCAGCCCGTCGGCGAGGGCCAGCAGCGGGGTGATGTCGTGGTGCCCGGAGACGTCGACGACCCGGTCCCCGACCGACGGCGGCAGGGAGACGCTGTTCAGGTAGTGGGTGCGCACCAGCAGGGTGAAGCGGTCGCCGAGCCGGTCGGCGAACTCCTCCACGTCGAAGGGGAACTCGAAGCCTTCCACGGCGCCGTCGGCGTTCGCCCGGAACGTGGGGGCGTACAGCAGGACCTTCTTCGCGGGGTCGATGCCCAGTTCGGCGGCGAGTGGTCCGCGGACCCGCTCCCCGCTCTGGGTCTCGGCGCGGTGTGCCTCGACGAGGGCGTCGTTGCGCGGGTAGCCGGTGCGCAGCAGCACCTCGTCGCGCAGCCGGAAGCCCTTGGCCAGGGTGCGCACGTCGTGCTCGGAGCGGACCAGGAAGTGGTCGAAGCGGTTGACTGCGGCCTGGAAGCGGTCCTGGCCGGCGCGGCCCTGGGCCTTCGTGCGGGGCTCGTGGAAGCCCATCCGCTTGAGGGCGGAGCCGTGCCAGGTCTGGATGTACGTCGTCCCCGGGCGCTTGGCCAGCGCCAGCGGGAAGCCTTGGTTGTCGATCCAGAACTCGGCCTGGGCCAGGGCCCGCAGGTAGGGCCAGCTCCAGCGCTTGACCAGGGTGGCCTCCTTGGGGAAGCCGGTGGGCTTGGCGCCCGCGTACGACCAGATCGCCTCCACGGCGACGCCCTGGCGGACCATCTCCTCGTAGATCGCCTTCGGGCTGTCGCTGTACTGCTTGCCCATGTGGCTCTCGAAGACGACCGTGCCCTTCTTGATGGGCAGCTTCGAGAAGACCTCGTGGTAGACCTTCACCTTCTGCTCGCCCGAGCCGAGGTTCCGGCGGGCGCGCAGGGCCCGGCGGAGGGTCTTCTTGACCACGCCGGCGGTTCTGCCGTGCATGGCGCCGCTGATCAGGGCCTGGGTGCGGACGGCGGCGGGGCCCTCGGCGATCAGGACGTAGGAGAGGTTGCCCTTCTTGGTCACCTCGGGCTCGAAGCGGTCGGAGACCAGCCGGGTCAGCCGCGGGCGCACGCGCAGCCGGGCCGCCGACTCCAGGTCGAGGCCGCCGACGGAGACGCGGGTGGTGAGGCGGTCGCTGCCGGCGGTCAGCTTCAGCCGGACGTCCCAGACGGCGTCGATGATGCCGAGGGGGCGCACGGTGCTGCCGATGTCGGCGGTGCCCTCCCACTCGATCGTGTCACCGGTGTGCCGGACGGATTCCACCGGGAAGCTGAAGGACCGCACGCCGACCTGGCGGCGGGCCCGGAACTCCAGGCTGGCCTTCAGTTCCGCTTCCGGCGCGATCCGGCCGAGCGGGTTCACGACGGAGCCGGCCAGGGTCACGCTGCCGCGGCCGTCGTCCTCGTACGAGGTCAGGCGGTTGCCGAGGGCGAGGGAGGAGAGCGGGGTGGTGTGGAAGCCCTGCTCGGTGACGTCCAGTATCCGGCGGGCTTCGGTGTCGGCCGGGTCGTCGATGTGCGCGGCGCACCAGTAGACGCGCCCGTCGCGCTCGGCGAGCGGCGAGGTCAGCCGGCCCTTGTTGATCATGGCGTCGGCGGCCGGGAGCAGGTTGTCCCAGTCCTCCTTGCCCAGGAGGTAGGCGCAGATCGCCTGGAGGTGCGTGACGTTGTCGTAGGCAGCCGGGTCGATGCCGGCGAGGTAGCCGTTGGCGAGGCGGGCGAACTCCTGGCGGTACGCGTCGCCGAGCAGCGGTAGGTCGCGCAGGTGGAGCACCAGGTCGTGCTTGAGGAACTTGGCGTCCTTGGCCGTCTTGATCTCGGTGAAGCCCTTGGCGGCCAGCAGCTCGTCGACGCGGCGGTGGATCTCCATCCGGTGGACGAAGTTCGCGATCTCGTGGCGGCGGTTGCTGATCGACTTGGTCGCGGCCTTCTCGACCACGTTCCAGTAGTAGACGTGGTTGGGGATCAGCGTGATGCGGCGGGCGGCGACGTACGCCTGGGCGGAGAAGAGCAGGTCCTCATAGTGGATGCCGACCGGGAACTCCAGGCCCTGCTCCAGCAGGAACGCGCGCCGGTAGCACTTGTTCGTGGAGAGGGTGTCGTACACCAGGAGGTCGGGGTCCTCGGTGATCGACTCCAGGGTGCGGGTGCGCGAGTAGATCCAGGGGTACCACTCGGTGGTCTTGCCCCAGCGGTTGTCGAGGTGCACGCGCACGCACATGCCGGAGACCAGGTCGGAGCCGGTCCGCTCGGCGGCGTCCAGCATGTTCCGGCAGGCGTTTCGTTCCAGCACGTCGTCGCTGTCCAGGAACATCACGTACGTGCCGGTCGCCTGCCGGATGCCGTGGTTGCGCGGGGCGCCGCAGCCGCCGCTGTTCTCGGGCAGCCGGAAGGCCCGCACCCGCCCGGGGTGCGCGGCTTCGAGTTCCTGGGCGACCGCGAACGACCGGTCCTGGCTGCAGTCGTCCACGATCACGACTTCGACGCCGTGCAGGGTCTGGTCCAGAACCGACCGCACGGCTGTCGGCAGGCGCTCTGCGTCGTTGTAGACGATGACGACCACGGAGACGTCAGGCACGTGCACCTCGATCCCTTCGTTTCATTCCGCTTAACCCGTCAAAGCTACCGTGTGCCGCGCTCGGATCCGGCCTGCCGACCCCGGCGTGCATACTTCTGAGGAAGAGGTGAGTGGCGGGTCCGGTCGCCGACAATCACCCGTTCGGACTCCGCAGGAAGTGTTCATGACGAAGCTGTCCGTAGTTGTCCCCTGCTACAACGAAGAAGCCGTGATCGACAGCTTCGACGCGGAGATCCGCAGGGTCCTGGACTCCCTGCCCGTCGCTTACGAAGTCTGCTATGTCGACGACGGAAGCCGCGACGGCACCCTCGAAAAGCTCCGCAAGATCGCCGCCGAGCACGGGGACCACACGCGCTACGTCTCCTTCAGCCGCAACTTCGGCAAGGAGGCCGGCATGCTCGCCGGCCTGCGCGAGGCCACCGGCGACGCAGTCGTGATCATGGACGCGGACCTCCAGCACCCGCCGGAGCTCATCGCGACCATGCTCGACTACTACCGCCAGGGCCACGACCAGATCATCGCCCGCCGGACCCGCGAGGGCGACAAGAAGGTCCGCTCCGCGCTCAGTCGCCTCTACTACCGGGGCGTCAACCGCTGGGTCGACGTCGAGCTCACCGACGGCGTGGGCGACTTCCGGATGCTGTCGCGGCCGGCCGTGGACGCCCTGCTGTCGCTGCCGGAGTACAACCGCTTCTCCAAGGGCCTCTTCTCCTGGATCGGATTCGACACCGTCCACTTCGACTACCGCAATGCCCAGCGCGAGGCCGGCGAGACCAAGTGGAAGTTCGGCTCGCTGCTGAACTACGCCATGGACGGGCTGATCTCCTTCAACAACCGCCCGCTGCGCATCGGCATCTGGGCAGGCGTGTCGCTGGTCGCGCTGACCGCCCTGTACGCGGTGTGGATCGCGGTCATGGCCATGACCGAGGGCGTCGACGTGCCCGGCTACGTCACCCTCGTGGCGATCATCGTCGGCATCGGCGGCGTTCAGATGATCATGCTGGGGCTGATCGGCGAGTACATCGGACGCATCTACTACGAGACCAAGCGCCGCCCGCACTTCCTGGTCAAGGAGGCGCACGGCGCCGATCCGCAAGCCCGGCCGGCCGCGGTCCGCGCCGAGCCGGACGGCCCGGCGCACGCGCCGGCCGAGCGCGAGCGCGGCGGCCTGGCGGTCTCGGGGACCAGCCAGGAGACCGTCCCGGCGAAGAACGAGGCCCACTGAACCCATGAAGGAGCAGCTCGGCCAGATCTTCCGCTTCGGCCTCGTCGGGGCCGTCAACACCGGCACCTTCTTCGGCATCTACCTGCTGCTGCACCCGTGGATGCCGTACTTCCTCGCCTACACGCTCGCCTTCCTGCTGGCGATGGTCGGTTCGTTCTTCATGAACACCTACTTCACCTACCGCACCCGGCCGACCTGGAAGAAGTTCTTCCTCTTCCCGCTGACGAACGTCACCAACTACGTCATCCAGTCCGCCGGCCTCTACGCCCTCGTCACCTGGGCCGGCATGGACACCCGGATCGCGCCGCTCGTCGCCGCCGTCGTCGCCATCCCGTTCACCTTCCTGCTCTCCCGCAAGATCCTCGTCCCGGGCGGCCGGAAGCGGACCGGGGACGCCCCCGCGCCCGAGCGGGAACCCGGCGACCCGAGGTCGTCCAGGGTCTGAAACCGGTGCGCGGCCATCCGCGCCCACCCCGTAGATTGAGGTGGCAGACGTACGAGCACGGCAAGGGGCAAGGGGACAGACGTGTCAGCGGCTAGGCAAGGTGTCGTGGACGCCCGCAGGATCGTGGTCAAGGTCGGCTCCTCGTCCCTGACCACCGCGGCCGGCGGGCTCGACGCGGACCGGGTGGACGCCCTGGTCGACGTACTGGCCAAGGCCCGCAGCGGCGGCGAGAAGGAGATCGTCCTCGTCTCCAGCGGCGCCATCGCCGCCGGCCTCTCCCCGCTCGGCCTGCGCCGCCGCCCCACCGACCTGGCCCGCCAGCAGGCCGCCGCCAGCGTCGGGCAGGGCCTGCTCGTCGCCCGCTACACCGCCTCCTTCGCCCGGTACGGGGTCCGCGTCGGCCAGGTCCTGCTGACCACGGACGACACCAGCCGGCGCGCCCACTACCGCAACGCCTACCGCACCCTCGACCAGCTCCTCGCGATGGGCGCCCTCCCGGTCGTCAACGAGAACGACACCGTTGCCACGGACGAGATCCGCTTCGGCGACAACGACCGGCTCGCCGCCCTCGTCGCCCACCTGGTCCGGGCGGACCTGCTCGTCCTCCTCTCCGACGTGGACGGCCTGTACGACGGCGACCCCTCGCTCCCCGGCACCACCCGGATCGACGAGGTGCGCGTACCGGCCGACATCGCACACGTGTCGATCGGCAGCGCCGGCAAGGCCGGCGTCGGCACCGGCGGCATGGTCACCAAGGTGGAGGCCGCGAGGATCGCCGCCGCGGCCGGTATCCCCGTCGTCCTCACCTCGGCGACCCAGGCCGCCGACGCCCTCACCGGGCGGACGACCGGCACGTACTTCCACGCCACCGGCCGCCGCTCCGCGGACCGGTTGCTGTGGCTCCAGCACGCGTCGACCCCGCAGGGACACCTCGTCCTGGACGAGGGCGCCGTCGCCGCGGTCACCGAACGCGGCAGCTCCCTGCTGCCTGCCGGGATCGCCGCCGTCGAGGGCGAGTTCGTCGCCGGCGACCCGGTGGAACTGCGCGCGCCCGACGGCCGCCCCGTGGCCAGGGGTCTGGTCAACTTCGACGCGAGGGAACTCCCGCAGCTCCTCGGCCGCTCCACCCGCGAGCTGGCCCGCGAGCTCGGACCCGAGTACGAACGCGAGGTCGTCCACCGGGACGATCTGGTCCTGCTCCAGGGCTGAGGTTCGGCAAAACCGCCGCGCGGCGGGCCCGGGACTGGTCAACTGTGAGGGGCGGACATGCCGGCGGCAGGAAGTGGTGCAGACAGGAGGCGGCTGGTGAGACGAGCGCTGACCAGCATCAACGGCGGCGGGGACGAACGCGACGAACCCTCCCGCCTCTGGCACGTCACCCTGAGCGTCTCCGGCAAGCCGGCGCCGCTGTCGGAGGTGCGGCGTGGGCTGGAGCAGCTGGCCCACGACCATCCCTTCCTCCTGACCAGCAGATACGCCGACGACCACGCCGAGATCCGGTACTGGGAGGAGGCACGCGACCTCCACGACGCGGCGGCGGTCGCGCTGCGGCTCTGGGGTGAGCACCGCTCCTCGGCGCAGCTCCCGCCGTGGGAGATCGTCGGCCTGGAGGTCATCGACCGCGCGACGTACCACCTCCGCGTGGCGGAGGGCTACGGCCCGCCCCCGGCCCACCCGGTAGGCGTGCACCCGTACTGACCCCCGGCCGGGGGTCAGCCCGACGCGGGGCCGCCGGCGCAACCCCGCGGACCGGGGCCGGCCGTGCCGCCCCGTGGCCTGGGGCCGCTCGTGCCGACCGCCGACGGGGCCGCCGGTCCGACCCCGTACCCGGGGCCGGTGCGCCGTGGCCCGCCCGCCCCCGTCGGGGCGGGCCGGCCCGTGGCGCGGGGCCGTGCCCCGGGCCGAGTCTCGTGGGGTGTCTCTGGGGGTGTCTCGGGGGGTGGAAAGGGCGTCGGTCGGGGAGGAACCGGGGACTACCCTGGCGGCATGACCTCGCTCGATGCCACGACCTCCCCCGTCCTCGCCACCGCACACCGCGCCCGCACCGCGGCCGCGGCCCTCGCCCCCCTGCCGCGGTCCGCCAAGGACACCGCGCTCCTGGCCATCGCCGACGCGCTGGAGGCCCGTACCGACGAGATCGTCGCCGCCAACGCCGTCGACACCGACAAGGCCCGGGCGGCCGGCACCAGCGAGACGGTCGTCGACCGCCTGACCCTCACCCCGGAGCGGGTCCGCGCCATCGCCTCCGACGTGCGCGACGTCGTCGCCCTCCCCGACCCCGTCGGCGAGGTCGTCCGCGGCTCGACCCTCCCCAACGGCATCGACCTGCGCCAGGTACGCGTCCCGCTCGGCGTCGTCGGCATCATCTACGAGGCCCGCCCCAACGTCACCGTCGACGCCGCCGCCCTCTGCCTGAAGTCCGGCAACGCGGTCCTGCTGCGCGGCAGCTCCTCCGCGTACGCCTCCAACACCGCCCTCGTCAGCATCCTGCGCGACGCCGTCGAGAGCACGGGCATCCCCGCCGACGCGATCCAGCTCGTCCCCGGCGAGTCCCGTGACTCCGTCCGCGAGCTGATGCGCGCCCGCGGCCTCGTCGACGTCCTCATCCCGCGCGGCGGCGCATCCCTCATCAAGACCGTGGTGGAGGAGTCCACCGTCCCGGTCATCGAGACCGGCACCGGCAACTGCCACGTCTACGTCGACGCGCAGGCCGACCTCGGCACGGCCGTGGACATCCTCATCAACTCCAAGGCCCAGCGGCCCTCCGTCTGCAACGCCGCCGAGACCCTCCTCGTCCACCGCGACATCGCGGACGCCTTCCTGCCGCTCGCCCTCGACGCGCTCGCCGACGCCGGCGTCACCGTCCACGGCGACGACCGCGTCCTCGAAGCCGCCCGCGACTCCAAGGTGACCGCGCTGCGCGCCAGCGACGAGGACTGGGCGGCCGAGTACCTCTCGTACGACATCGCAGCCGCCGTCGTGGACTCCCTCGACGACGCCGTCGCCCACATCCGCCGCTGGACCTCCGGGCACACCGAGGCGATCGTCACCACCTCGCAGGCCGCCGCCCGCCGGTTCACCCAACTGGTCGACTCGACCACCGTCGCCGTGAATGCCTCCACCCGGTTCACGGACGGTGGCCAGTTCGGCTTCGGCGCCGAGATCGGGATCTCCACCCAGAAACTGCACGCCCGCGGCCCGATGGGCCTTCCCGAGCTCACCTCCACCAAGTACATCGTCACCGGCGACGGTCACGTCCGGTAGCGGACCCCTGAACTCCGTGTGGCCGGATTTCGGCTGACAGCCTGCCCAAGGGAGCCCCTCAGGTCTACGCTGGTCCCGTGCCGGACGACGTGGGGGGCAAGCACCCGGACAACGGGGAGCCCGACGACGACCGCGGAGGCGCGGATTTCGACTTCGCCTCCGTGGTGCTCGACGAGGACTTCGTCCGGAGGGCCGAAATCCATGAACCCAGCGCGCTGGAACGCCAGCGCGCCGCCGACCGGGCCCGCGCCGAGGCCGAGGCCGCGCGTGCCCTGCCCGGTGGCTGGACCTCCGACGAGGACCCCGAGGGCTACGG
Source organism: Streptomyces sp. NPDC127106 (assembly GCF_042677605.1). Taxonomy (NCBI): domain Bacteria; kingdom Bacillati; phylum Actinomycetota; class Actinomycetes; order Kitasatosporales; family Streptomycetaceae; genus Streptomyces; species Streptomyces sp. NPDC127106. The sequence goes on from NZ_JBHXTC010000016.1 coordinate 97,613, forward strand.
CTACGGCCGCCCCGACGGCCACGGCCTGGACGACCCCGCCTGGGAGTACGGCTACGGCCCCGGCCACCCCGACGCCCCGTACGGGGCCTACGGGGGCAGCCTCCGCCCCTACCGCGGCCGCTCGCCGTGGCTGCGCCCGGTCGCCTGGGTCCTCGCCGTCGTGATGGGCCTCGGCATGGTCGCCCTCGCCTTCAGCGCCGTCTACCGCAGCGCCTCCGGCAAGTCCGAGCCCGCTCCCGCGCCCGCCAGCACCCCGCTGAAGGAAGTCAGCGGCGTCGGGGCGTTTATGGACCCCGCCGGCCGCCAACCCTGAAGGTACGACCCCACTCCCGTTCACCGGAGCAGGGGGCTTCTCTGAAGCGGGACCAGCGGGAGAAGCAATGGCCGTGCCAGCAGATCCACCCGACGGCACCTCCGACGGCCTCGGCGGGGGCGACGAGGAGTTCCGGCGGGACGACTACGAGTACGAGTACCGGTCCGTGGTGTTCGACGAGGACTTCGTCCGGGCGGCCCGCCTCCAGGAGTTCTCCGCCCAGGAGCGGATGGGCGAGCACGCCCGCGCCGTGCGCAGCCGTTCCCTCTGGTCCGGTGGCGGCTCCGCCCGCCCCGGAAACGGCACGCCCAGCCGATCCGCCCGGCAGGGGCTGCTGCTCGTGCTGCTCATCGCCCTGGCCTTCGCCTCGGCCGTCTACCTGGGCCTGCGCAATCCCGCCGCGTCCGCACCCGACACCAGGACCGAGCCACTGACCAGCACGGTCGTCCCCCTGGCGCCCACCGCCCCGGTGCCCGGAGGGCGGCCCGTCGACCTGTTCGCGAAGAGCCCGGCGGCCGACTACCGCGTCGGGGCGGCCGGGATCGCCCTGCCCGCCGTGCGCCGCACCCGGCACTTCACCGACGGCCAGGTCGTCACGGCCCTGTCCATCGCCAAGGACTACCTGGTGCAGTCCTCCCTCGACCCGGACGTCCTGGCCGGCGCCGCCACCCGGCCGGTGCGCGTCCTGGTCGACCCCGACCAGCTGGACCAGTTCGACCGCAGCATGGCTTCGCCCTCCGGCGACGGGCGGCACGCGGCCACCGGCTGGCTGGTCCGCTTCGAGCCCGGCACCGCCGCCGTCGCCGACTCCCGCGTCCGGGTGAACGGCAACCTCGCCTTCGAGGAGGTCTCCCCGGACGTGCTGGAGGTGACCACCGACCACACCTTCGTGTACGCCGTACGGCCGGCCACCGGTGGACCGTCCGCCGTGGACGGGGCCTCGCTGTTCACCGTCCGACGCGAACTGCGGCTGCGCTTCGACCGGGAGGACCTCGCGACCCGGCGGGTCGAGCTGGTCTCCGCCTACGTCATGGCCGGACCCCAGGCCTGCTCCCCCGAGCCCGCGGAGGGCTTCCGGCCGTTGCCGGCCGGAGCCGGGCCGCCCACGGTCGGCCCCGCCGCGAGCGACCCCTACGCCAGCGGACACCCGCGGCGCAGCACCGGCCTCTGCGGCGTGCTGGCCCCGGCGGCGACGACCGCTGCTAGTCCCGGGGGGTAGCGTCCCCTCCCTGGCCCGCGGCAGCGGAGCCCGAGCCGGTCCCGGATCCGTTCGCCCCGGTGAACCTGTCGCGCAGCCGTCCGCCGAGGTCGGCCGTCCCGCCGGCGATGTCGCCCACGAGCTTCATCAGCGGGTCCTTGCTGGTGCGCACCGAGTCCGCGTAGTGCGCGGCGGACTGCCGGAAGGAGTCCGTGACCGAGGCGTCCTTGTCCTCCTCCCGCCGCGGGTAGTGGCCGTCCATGATCCGCTGGAAGTCCCGGCTCTCCGACCACTTCTTCAGCTCGGCCGCCCGGACGGTGGTGAAGGGGTGCGTCCGCGGCAGCATGTTGAGGATCTTCAGCACGGAGTCGCGCAGGTCGCCGCTCTGCTCGTACTCCTCGGCCTGGGCCAGGAAGGAGTCCACGTTCATCTCGTGCAGGTGGTTGCCGCCCGCGATCTTCATCAGCCCGCGCATCGAGGCCTGCGGGTCCTGGCCGACCAGCAGGCCCGCCCGGTCCGCCGACAGCTCCGACTTGCGGAACCACTCCCGCAGCGCGGTCACTATCGCCGTGATCGCCACGTTGCCCAGCGGGATCCACGCCACCTTCAGCGCCAGGTTCGTCAGGAAGAGCAGCACCGTGCGGTACACGGCGTGGCCCGACAGTGCGTGGCCCACCTCGTGGCCCACGACCGCCCGCATCTCCTCCTCGTCCAGCAGCTCCACCAGAGCCGTGGTCACCACGATGATCGGCTCGTCCAGCCCGATGCACATCGCGTTCGGCTTGGGATCCTGCTGCACGTACATCTGCGGGACCTTGTCCACGTCCAGGATGTAGCAGGCGTCGCGCAGCATCTCGTACAGGTGCGGGAACTGCGTCTCGCCCACGCGCACCGACTCCGACAGGAACAGCAGCCGCAGGCTGCGCTCCGGCAGCAGCGCGCTCATGGCCTTGAACACGGTGTCGAACCCGCTCAGCTTGCGCAGCGCCACCAGTGCGGACCGGTCCGCCGGGTGCTCGTACGCCCGCGAGGAGATCCCGGGGAACCTCCTGCGGTCCCGTGCCGGTGCCTTCTCGAAAACCGTCCCGCTCATGACGCCTCCCCCTTGATCGGCCAGCTCTTCACTTGCGTCTATCCTCTCCAACGCCTGAGTCGGCGCGAGCGTGCCCCAGGCCCCCGCATACGATGTGAGCGAAGTCTCCGCCCGCTCCCCGACTCGATAGGTATCTCCCTGATGAGCCTCACGTCCACCGCCCACTCCCTGGTTCTCCTCGCCTCGGAGGGGGCCGAGCAGCACGGCGGCAACCACGACAGCCTGAACCCCTACCTGACCGGCGGTGGCGCCCTCGTCATCCTGCTGCTGATGCTCTGGGTGACCACGCGCCTGAACCGCGACCGCTGAGCCCCGCTCGCGCACGCGCTCGAATGCGAGCCCGCACCGCTCCGCCGGGCCAGTAGGCTCTGCGCTCATGGGAGAGCAGGAGATGCCTACCGGTCCGGTCAAGCGCCGGCTCGGCGTGATGGGCGGGACATTCGACCCGATCCACCACGGACACCTGGTGGCCGCCAGCGAGGTGGCCGCCCTGTTCCACCTCGACGAGGTGGTGTTCGTACCGACCGGTCAGCCGTGGCAGAAGTCGCAGCGGGCCGTGTCCCCCGCCGAGGACCGCTATCTGATGACGGTCATCGCGACGGCTTCGAACCCGCAGTTCTCGGTGAGCCGCATCGACATCGACCGCCCCGGTCCGACGTACACGATCGACACCCTGCGGGACCTCAGCGCGCTCAACCCGGACGCGGACCTGTTCTTCATCACCGGTGCCGACGCCCTCGCGCAGATCCTGACCTGGCGGAACGCCGACGAACTCTTCTCCCTGGCCCACTTCATCGGGGTCACCCGGCCGGGCCACGTCCTCACCGACGACGGGCTGCCCGAGGGCGGGGTCTCCCTCGTGGAGGTGCCCGCGCTGGCGATCTCGTCCACGGACTGTCGCACCCGGGTAGCACAGGGCGACCCGGTCTGGTATCTGGTGCCCGACGGTGTGGTGCGCTACATCGACAAGCGTGAGCTGTATCGGGGAGCCTGAGCTTCCGGAACAGATAGGGGCCCGCGGTGAACGATCGACAGCAGCCGTACGACCCGTACGCCTCCCAGGAGCAGCAGCTCATCGGCTACGACGCGTACGGGCGGCCCGTGTACGGCCAGGCGCCCCCGCAGCCCGCCGCACCGCAGGCGCCGCAGGCGCCGCAGGCGCCGCAGTACGACGCGTACGGCCGGCCGTACGACTACGGCTCCGGCGGCGGCCCGTCCTACGGCGGGCAGCAGCAGTACTACGAGCCACCGCGGCCCGCCCCGCAGAACCAGCCGCCGGCACCGGGCCAGAGCACCTACGACGGCCACGGCGGGTACGACGGGTACGGCGGTCAAGGCGGCTACGACGGGTACGGCGGCTACGAGTCCCACCCGGCCCCGCAGGCCCAGCAGCCGCAGCCGACCCTCCAAGCCCAGCAGTGGATCCCCCAGCAGGCCGACCGGGAGCCCGAAGTGCCCGCGGCCGCCCCGGGGCAGTCCCGGACCCCGCTGGTCCCCGAGCCGCGCCGCGCCGACGACGGGGCCGGCGACGGTGACGGTGACGGGGCCGACGGTGCTCCCGACTACCGCACCGAGCAGTTCGCCTTCCTCGACCAGCCGGACGAGGATTCCGAGGACGTCATCGACTGGCTCAAGTTCACCGAGAGCCGCACCGAGCGCCGCGAGGAGGCCCGCCGCCGCGGCCGCAACCGGGTGATCGCCCTGATCGTCGTCCTCGTCCTCTTCGTGATCGGCGGCATCGGCTACCTCTGGTACGCGGGCAAGCTGCCCTTCCTCGACGGCCCCGGCCGGCAGAAGGACGCCGTGGCCGCCGCCGGGCCGCAGAAGCGCGACATGATCGTCGTGCACGTCCACAACACCAAGAAGGGCGGCACCTCCACCGCCCTGCTGGTCGACAACGTGACGACGCAGAAGGGCGCCACCGTCCTGCTGCCCAACACGCTCGGCGTCCCGAAGGACGACGGCACGGGCACCCCGCTCGGCAAGGCCGTCGAGGAGGGCGGCCTCGGCGTGCGCGAGTCCCTCGACTCGGTGCTCGGCACCCGCATCGGCGGCACCTGGCGCCTGGACACCCCGTTCCTGGAGAACCTGGTCGAGCTGGTCGGCGGCATCGACGTCGACACCGACACCGCGGTCCCGGCCGACGACGCCGTCAAGGCCCCGGCCGTCGCCCAGGGCGCCAAGCAGCACCTCAGCGGCGCCATGGCCGTCGCGTACGCCACCCACCGGGCGAAGAACGAGCCGGAGGCCAAGCAGCTGGAGCGCCTCGGCAAGGTGCTGTACGGCACCCTCCGCAAGGTCCCCGGCGATCCGAAGTCGGCGACGCTGACGGTCGAGAGCATGGGTCAGATCCTCGACCCGTCGCTGAACGCCCAGACCCTCGGCACCATGCTGTCCAAGCTGGGCGAACACGCCAAGGAGGGCCCCTCCGGGTACCGCACCGACGTGCTCGGCGTGAAGCCGGACGGCACCCTCACCGACGACGCCAACAAGAACGTGGTCAAGGAGGTGCTCGGCGGCAGCTTCACGGCCGCCCAGGCGGGCACCGCCCCGCGCGTCGGCCTGCGGGACGCCAGCGGCGACGAGAAGACGCAGACGGCGGCGAAGGCCGCGCTGATCAACGGCGGCTACACGTTCGTCGAAGGCGGCAAGGCCGCCGCGACCCAGCCGGCGACGCAGATCACGTACCAGGACGAGGCGCAGCGCGCGAAGGCCGTCGAGGTCGCCAAGACGCTGGGGCTGCCGGAGACGGTGGTCAAGAAGGGCGAGAACGCCGTGAACGCCGACGTCGTGGTGACCCTGGGCAAGGACTACGAGCCGTCCTGACCCGGTCCCGGTCGGGGCTCCGGCAGGGGAGCCCGTGGTACCGCCGCCCGCGCCGGACGTTCGCGCGGGTGGCGTCGGCGGTACATGAGACCCTTGTAGGGATCTGCCCGCCAACCCGAAAGCATGGCCAGTGACCGCCACGGACCGCTCCATCGAGCTCATCACCACCGCCGCCCAGGCGGCGGCCGACCGGCTCGCGCACGACATCATCGCGTACGACGTCAGCGACGTGCTGTCGATCACCGACGCCTTCCTGCTCGCCTCGGCGCCCAACGACCGCCAGGTCAAGTCGATCGTCGACGAGATCGAGGAGCGCTTGCTCAAGGAGCTCGGCGCCAAGCCGGTGCGCCGCGAGGGCGACCGCGACGCCCGCTGGATCCTGCTCGACTACGTCGACATCGTCGTCCACGTCCAGCACAGCGAGGAGCGGGTCTTCTACGCGCTGGAGCGCCTGTGGAAGGACTGCCCCGAGATCGAGCTGCCCGAGGACGCCAAGCTCACCAAGGGCAAGGCGGAGGAGTACGCGAAGCTGCGCGAGGCGCAGGGCGACGACCTGGACGGTGATCTGTTCTGAGCGCAAGCCCCGACACGAGCACGAGCGCCCGTACGGGCGAGGGCGCGGCCCCGGCCGCCCGCACCGGCCGGAAGGTCGTCCTGTGGCGGCACGGCCAGACCTCCTGGAACCTGGAGCGCCGCTTCCAGGGCTCCACGGACATCCCGCTGACCGAGACCGGTGTGGCGCAGGCGCGCCGCGCCGCCCGGCTGCTCGCCTCCCTGAAGCCGGACGCCATCGTGGCCTCCGACCTCCAGCGCGCCTCCGCCACCGCCGCGGAGCTGGCCGCCGTCACGGGCCTGTCCGTGGCGCACACGGCCGCGCTGCGGGAGACGTACGCCGGTGAGTGGCAGGGACTCACGCACGACGAGATCCTGGAGAAGCACGGCGAGCAGTACACGGCGTGGAAGCGCGGTGAGCCCGTCCGCCGCGGCGGCGGCGAGCTGGAGACCGAGGTGGCCGACCGCGCCGCCCCGGTGGTGCTGGAGCACGCCGGGCGGCTGCCGCAGGGCGGCACGCTCGTCGTGGTCAGCCACGGCGGCACGATCCGTACGACCATCGGCCGGCTGCTCGGGCTCGCGGCGCACGACTGGGAGAGCCTGGGCGGGCTCTCCAACTGCTGCTGGTCCGTCCTGGGCGAGGGCGCCCGCGGCTGGCGCCTGCTGGAGCACAACGCCGGCACGCTGCCGGAACCGGTGCTCGGCGACGACGACTGAGCTGCGGCCGGGCCACGTCCGGAGGCCGCCGGGACCCGGATTTCGCTTTCGGGCCGGTCACAGGCTAGAGTTCTTCTTGTTCGCAGCGCAGAACACCGGAAACGGGGGAGCGAGGCGGAGAGCGGGGCTATAGCTCAGTTGGTAGAGCGCCTGCATGGCATGCAGGAGGTCAGGAGTTCAATTCTCCTTAGCTCCACAATCAGGATCCCGTCCCCAACAGGGGGCGGGATCCTTGACGTTTGATCCCCGTGCGCTTGCTGACCTGCCGCGTACCCGCGTGGCAGAATCGGACGGCCGGCGGGGGAGTCGACGGCCCGACGCGGGAGGGAGTCGCTGACGGATGGGTGCACACCGGCGGCGGTGCGACTGGTGCAACAACGGCACGCCGATCGTGCGGGACATGGACCCGGTCAACGCCGACTACCAGTACTGGTGCGAGGAATGCGCACGGGCGCTGATCATAAAAGGCGACCCGATCGAGACGTACCGGGAGCTGGAGGGCGAGCCGATCTACGGCCGGCTCCTCGACGAGCACTGCACGCTCAAGCGGTTCTACCAGTTCGCCCGCGCCTGACGGGCTGAAACGGACAAACCGACCCCTGAGAAACCGATTTTGGGAGTTGGGTCAGGGCCGTGTAATGTTCTCGATGTCGCCAGGGGGAACCGGCAAGGGAAACTGAGAAGGGGCCCGGCGGCAGAGAGAAACAAGGGGCTATAGCTCAGTTGGTAGAGCGCCTGCATGGCATGCAGGAGGTCAGGAGTTCAATTCTCCTTAGCTCCACAGTGAAGATTCGGGGCCCCCCGGAACGGGGGGGCGCCGCTCGGTTGT
>NZ_JBHXTC010000016.1:105150-126343 GCF_042677605.1 Streptomyces sp. NPDC127106
CTTGTAATTAATATGTTTTTTTGTGTCTCTTTATCTCTCATTTTATTTTGAAATTTCAATTATATTATCAAAACAATTTCCCACCCCCCCCCCCCCCGCCCCCCCCCCCCCGCTTCTCGTTGTGCGGAACGATCGAGCGGGCGCCGGGACCGCTGCGGTACCCTGGCGCCATGCGTGCCGTACGCCTTCTGCTTACCGAGCCGCGCTGATCAGTACCGACCCTTCGAGACGGTCGGCATCGGCGCGGCGTCCCCTCCTGTGCGAGGGGCTTTTTCGTTTGAGCGAGCAGATTCGTTTGAGTGAGCAGAACCGGCAGAGACGATCGATGGAGCTTCCGAAAACATGAGCGAGACGAACACCCCGGCCCCTGAGGCGGCCGAGGCGCACCGTTACACGGCTGCCATGGCTGCCGACATCGAGGCACGCTGGCAGGACGTATGGGACGCGCAGGGCACCTACGAGGCCCCGAACCCGACCGGCGACCTGGCCGGGGACCCGGCGGTCGTCGCGCGCCCCAAGAAGTTCATCATGGACATGTTCCCGTACCCGTCCGGCGCGGGCCTGCACGTCGGCCACCCGCTGGGGTACATCGCCACCGACGTCTTCGCCCGCCACCAGCGGATGACCGGCCACAACGTCCTGCACACCCTCGGGTTCGACGCCTTCGGCCTGCCCGCCGAGCAGTACGCCGTGCAGACCGGCACGCACCCGCGCGTGTCCACCGAGGCGAACATCGAGAACATGAAGGCGCAGCTGCGCCGCCTGGGTCTGGGCCACGACAAGCGCCGGTCCTTCGCGACGATCGACCCGGCCTACTACAAGTGGACCCAGTGGATCTTCCTGCAGATCTACAACTCCTGGTACGACACCGACGCGAAGAAGGCCCGCCCGATCGCCGAGCTGGTCGCCTCCTTCGAGGACGGCTCCCGCGCGGTCCCCGGCGGCCGCACCTGGGCCGACCTGACCGCCGTCGAGCGGGCCGGCGTGCTGGACGAGTACCGCCTGGCCTACCCCTCGGACGCGCCCGTGAACTGGTGCCCCGGCCTGGGAACCGTCCTGGCCAACGAGGAGGTCACCGCGGACGGCCGCTCCGAGCGCGGCAACTTCCCGGTCTTCAAGGCCCGGCTGAGCCAGTGGAACATGCGCATCACCGCGTACGCCGACCGGCTGCTGGACGACCTGGACGCGCTGGACTGGCCCGAGGCCATCAAGCTCCAGCAGCGGAACTGGATCGGCCGCAGCGAGGGCGCCCGCGTCGACTTCGCCGTGGGCGGCGACGCCATCACCGTCTTCACCACCCGCCCCGACACCCTGTTCGGCGCCACGTACATGGTCCTGGCGCCCGAGCACCCGCTGGTCGAGAAGATCGTCCCGGCCGAATGGCCCGAGGGCACGCACCAGGTGTGGACCGGCGGCTCCGCCACCCCCGGCGAGGCCGTGGACTCGTACCGCAAGCAGGCCGCCTCCAAGTCCGACGTCGAGCGCCAGGCCGAGGCCAAGGACAAGACCGGTGTCTTCACCGGCGCCTACGCCACCAACCCGGTCAGCGGCGACCGGGTGCCGGTCTTCATCGCCGACTACGTGCTGATGGGCTACGGCACCGGCGCGATCATGGCCGTCCCGGCGCACGACTCCCGCGACTTCGCCTTCGCGCAGGCCTTCGAGCTGCCGATCCGCTGCGTCGTGGAGCCCTCGGACGACCGCGACGCCGACCCGGCCGAGTGGGACGACGCCTTCACCTCGTACGACGGCACCATCGTCAACTCGACCGGCGAGGGCATCTCGCTGGACGGCCTGACCGTCGTCGACGCCAAGGCCGCCATCACCGCCTGGCTGGCCGAGCAGGGCATCGGCGAGGGCACCGTCAACTTCCGCCTGCGCGACTGGCTGTTCAGCCGCCAGCGGTACTGGGGCGAGCCCTTCCCGATCGTCTACGACGAGGACGGCGTCGCGCACGCGCTGCCCGAGTCGATGCTGCCGCTGGAACTGCCCGAGGTCGAGGACTACTCGCCGCGCACCTTCGAGCCCGACGACGCCTCCTCCAAGCCGGAGACCCCGCTGTCGCGCAACGAGGCCTGGGTCAACGTCGAGCTGGACCTGGGCGACGGGCGCGGTGTCCGCTCGTACCGCCGCGAGACCAACACCATGCCCAACTGGGCCGGTTCCTGCTGGTACGAGCTGCGCTACCTGGACCCGCACAACGACGCGGCCCTGGTCGACCCCGAGATCGAGCAGTACTGGATGGGCCCGCGCGAGGGCGCTCCGCACGGCGGTGTCGACCTGTACGTGGGCGGCGCCGAGCACGCGGTGCTGCACCTGCTGTACGCCCGCTTCTGGTCGAAGGTGCTGTTCGACCTGGGCCACGTCTCCTCGGTGGAGCCGTTCCACAAGCTGTTCAACCAGGGCATGATCCAGGCGTACGCGTACACCGACGAGCGGGGCGTGTACGTCCCGGCCGCCGAGGTCGAGGAGCGCGACGGGGCCTACTTCTACGAGGGCAAGCAGGTCAAGCGCGAGCACGGCAAGATGGGCAAGTCCCTGAAGAACGCCGTCACGCCGGACGAGATCTGCGAGGAGTACGGCGCCGACACGCTGCGCCTGTACGAGATGGCGATGGGTCCGCTGGACGTGTCGCGCCCGTGGGACACCCGTGCCGTCGTCGGCCAGTTCCGGCTGCTGCAGCGGCTGTGGCGCAACATCGTGGACGAGGAGACCGGCGGGGTCACCGTCGTAGACGGGGAGCCCGGCGAGGACACCCTGCGCGCGCTGCACAAGGCGATCGACGGGGCCGGGGCCGACATGGCGGGCCTGCGCTTCAACACCGCCATCGCGAAGATCACCGAGCTGAACAACTTCCTGACCAAGGCGGGCCGGCCGCTGGAGCGCTCGGTCGCCGAGCGGCTGGTCCTGCTGGTCGCGCCGCTGGCCCCGCACATCGCGGAGGAGCTGTGGCACCGCCTGGGCCACACCGGGTCCGTCGTGCACCAGGACTTCCCGGTGGCCGACCCGGCGTACGTGGTGGACGAGACCGTGACCTGCGTCGTGCAGGTCAAGGGCAAGGTCAAGGCGCGCCTGGAGGTGCCGCCGGCGATCTCCGAGGGCGACCTGGAGCAGCTGGCGCTGGGCGACGCGGCCGTGGTGGCGGCGCTGGGCGGGGCCGAGATCCGCAAGGTGATCGTGCGCGCGCCGAAGCTGGTGAACATCGTCATCTGATGTCCGACCTCGTCTGACGTCTGACATCTGACGTCAGGCGTCAGGTGTCGGGGTATTCCCGTACGGGCAGGTTGGGGGTTCGAATGGAACCCCTGGCCTGCCCGTGGCGTTTACGGTGGAGGGGACGGAAAACGGCAGGGGAAGGGGCCCTCATGGATGCGGGCATGTTGATCATCATGTTTGCCTTGGTGATGCTGTTCGCCTTCCTGGGGCTCGGTGCGTGGGCCACGGTGAAGGCGGTCGGCGCCGCGAAGCGCGGTGTGGACCGCACGATCACGCAGGCCAGACGGACCGTTGAGGACACCGCTCTGAAGGCGAAGAGCCTCGGCCAGGTCGGGGTCGGCGGGTCGCTCGCCCAACTGCGCCTGGACCTGCGGACGTCCATGCGGGCCACGCAGCAGGCGCTGACCGAGGGCGCCCGCACGGACGCTTCGCTGAAGGAGTCGCTCGCCCTGTTCGAGCGGCTGAGTGCGCACGGGCACGAGCTGGACGACGAGCTGAAGCGGCTGGAGCAGGAGCCGGACCGGGCGCGGGTCGCCCAGGCCCTGCCCGACCTGCGGGAGCGGACGGCGAAGGTCACGCAGGCTGCGGACTCGCTGCGGTGGGCCGCGCGCGACCGGGCCCGCCGGTTCGCGGAGGACGACTTTTCGACGCTGTCGGAGCAGATCGAGGTCGAATCGGACGCGCTGCGGGACTGGGCCTCCCGCCGGGACTCGCTGGACGACCTCGCGGCGGCCGCGGCGGCGTGGGACGCAGCTGCGGGTTCGGGTTCGGGCTCGGGCTCGGGGGCTGCACCGGGTCAGGACAGGCAGGACGCCCAGGGGCGACAGGGTTCGTCCCCCGCGCCGGCGCTGGACCCCGCCCCGCCGGCACCGCAGTACCCGTGGCAGAAGAGCCCCCGTCCCGAGACGACGACCTGAGACGACCGGAGTGGGAGCCGCCGGGACGGCCTGAGACGGCCGGGGGCGGCCAGGGGCGAGACGGCGGGCGGTGGGCCCGGCCGGTGGTCCGGGCGGCGCTGAGGTCTGTGGTGGGAGGGGTCAGGCTGCCGTTGCAGCCCCGCTGGCGGTAACCTCCGCCTCATGTCCCGCCATGTCGCGATCGTCACCGATTCCACGGCCTACCTGCCCCCACCGGCCATGGCGCGGCACGGAATCACCTCCGTCCCGCTGACCGTGGTGGTCGGCGGCGAAGCCCTCGAGGAGGGCACCGAAATCTCGGCGCGGAGCCTGGCCCTGGCCCTGCAGAAGCGCCGCTCGGTCACCACCTCCCGCCCGAGCCCGGAGGACTTCGTACGGGCCTATCGGGCGGCCGCGGAGGCGGGGGCGACGGGCATCGTCAGCCTGCACCTGTCCGCGGACTTCTCCGGCACCTACGACGCCGCTGTGCTCGCCGCCAAGACCGCCCCCGTTCCGGTGCGGGTGGTCGACACGGGCATGGTCGCGATGGCCCTCGGATTCTGCGCCCTGGCCGCCGCCGAGACCGCCGAGGCCGGCGGCTCCGTCGACGAGGCCGTGGCCGCCGCGGAGAAGCGGGCCGCGGACATGTCGGCGTACTTCTACGTCGACACCCTCGACTACCTCCGGCGGGGCGGGCGCATCGGGGCGGCCCAGGCCCTCCTCGGTTCGGCCCTCGCGGTGAAGCCGCTGCTCACGCTGGACGGCGGACGCATCGAGATGCTGGAGAAGGTGCGGACGGCCTCCAAGGCCATCGCCAGGCTGGAGGAACTGGCCGTCGAGCGGGCCGGGACGGCAGGTGTCGACGTGGCCGTGCACCACCTCGCGGCGCCGGAGCGGGCGGAGAAGCTCGCGGAGCGGCTGCGGGAGCGCATCCCGGGCCTGGTCGAAATGCACGTCAGCGAAGTGGGCGCGGTGATCGGGGCGCACACGGGGCCGGGCTTGCTGGCGGCGGTGGTTTCACCCCGCTGATCACCGGAAGGGGTGGCGGGCTTTTCCACAAGCGTGCGGAAATCCACCGGAGTTCAAGGTTCCGAACGGCGGTCGGGATTCGTCCCTACCGTCGTGGCATGACTCTTCGCACGCGCAGTTCGTACCGCTCCGGAGCCACCGCCGTCCCGGGCGGCCCTCCCCTCTCCGGCAGCCGCCTGCGGCCCCGTCGCGGCCGGGCCGGGGCCCGTTTCCACAGGCGGGCCGCTGCCCCTGGCGACGCCGCCGCGGCCGTGGTGCGCCGCCGGGCGGAAGCCCTCCTCGGCGGCGGTGCCGCACCACCGGGGCCGGGAACACCGGCCCAACCGTCGCCCTCCTCGCCACCACCGGCCCCGACCACCTTGTCGGTGCCGCCCCCACCGCCCCCACCGCCCCCGCCGCCGGCGCCGCCCCCACCGCCGACGCCGCTGGCAGCGGCCTCGGCGCCGCGGGCCCCGGCCCCCGAGCCACCGGTACCCCCGCCGTCCGCCGACCGGGGCGACACGGGCCTGCCGGAGCCCGGCGTGGCGCGGCTGCCGGCGGGCTCGAGGTGGCTCGCCGTGCGGGAGCGGCTTCCGCTGTGGGTGCAGGCCCGGCTGGAGGTCCGGCCGCGCGCCGTGGGCGCCGTCGCGGTGGTGCTGGTGGTCGCCGTCGGGTTCGGGGTCCAGCAGTACTGGTCGGCCCGGCCGCAGCCGGTGACCGCACCCCCGGCCGTCAGCCCGGCCACGGCACCCGCCCCGGCGCCTGGCCCGGCCCCCGTGCCGCCCGGCAGCGCCGCGAGCGGGTCCCGCATCGTGGTCGACGTCAGCGGCAAGGTCCGCGACCCCGGGGTGCGGCGGTTGCCGGCCGGTTCGCGGGTGGAGGACGCGCTCGCCGCCGCCGGGGGAGTCAACCCCGGCACGGACACCACCGGGCTCAACCGGGCGCGGGTGCTGGTCGACGGCGAGCAGGTGGTCGTCGGCGGCCCGGCACCGCCCGCTCCCGGGCCCGGCGGGCCGGCCGCCGGACCGCTGAGCCTCGGTACGGCCACGGTGGAGCAGCTGGACGCGCTGCCCGGGGTGGGGCCGGTGCTGGCGCAGCACATCGTCGACTTCCGCACCGCCCGCGGCGGCTTCCGGTCGGTGGAGGAGCTCCGGCAGGTCAACGGCATCGGGGAGCGCCGCTTCGCCGACCTGCGCAAGCTGGTGCGGCCGTGAAGCGGGCGGAGGGCGCGGAGCCCGTGGACCTGCGGCTGGTCGTGCCCGCCCTGGCCGCCTGGGCGGCGGCAGCCCTCGCCCTCGGCGTGCCGGCCGGGTGGAGCGCTGGCGGGGCGGCGCTCGGGGTGGCGGCCGCCGGGCTGCTGCTCCTCGCCGGGTGCCGCCGCCCAGACCGGCTGTGGCGGGCCGGGACGGCCGCCGCCCTCGCCCTGCTGTGCGCGGCCGCCGGGGCCGGGGTGGCGGCCCTCGCCCGGGCGGAGGCGCGGGCCGGGCCGGTGGGCGGCCTGGCCCGGGACCACGCCCGGGTCCTCGCCGAGCTCACGGTCGACTCCGACCCGCGGAGCACCCGTACCGGCGGCGGCCCGCCCGTGGTGGTGCTGGACGCGGTGGTGACCCGGGTGGCCGTGCCCGGCGGTCTCCCGACGCGGGTCGCGACCCCGGTGCGCGTCCTGGCCGGGCATCCCGGCTGGGGCGCGCTGCTGCCCTCCACCCGGGTCGCGGTGGAGGCCCGCCTCGCGCCGGCGCGGGCCGGGGAGCGGGCCGTGGCGCTGCTGCGGCCGGCGGGGGACGCCGCGCCCCGGGTGACCGGCGGCCCCGACGCCGTGCAGCGACCGGCGGGCCGGCTGCGGGCCGGGCTGCGCGAGGCCACCGACGGGCTCGCACCGGACGCCAGGGCCCTGCTGCCTGCCCTGGTGGTCGGGGACACCTCGCGGGTGCCGCCCGAGCTGGACGAGGCGTTCCGGGCCACCGACCTGCTGCACCTGCTGGCCGTCTCCGGGTCGAACCTGACCGTGGTCCTGTTCCTGCTCCTCGGGCCGCCGGCCCGCGCGCAGCAGGCCGAGCGGCGCGGGCTCGCCCCGCGGCTCGGGCTCTCCCTGCGGACCACCGCCCTCGCCGGTACGGCACTGGTGCTGGCGTTCGTGGTCGTCTGCCGGCCCGAGCCGAGCGTGCTGCGGGCCGCGGCGTGCGGAGCGGTCACCCTGCTGGCCATCGCCACCGGCCGACGCAGATCACTGCTCCCCGCCCTGGCCGCCGCCGTCCTCCTCCTGGTGCTCTGCGAGCCGTGGCTGGCCCGAAGCCCCGGATTCCTGCTGTCCGTCCTGGCCACCGGGTCCCTGTTGACGCTCGCCCCGCGCTGGAGCGGGGCCCTGCGGCGGCGCGGGACGCCGCCCCGGCTCGCCGAGGCGCTGGCGGCCGCCGCCGCGGCACAGGCCGTCTGCGCGCCCGTGGTCGTGGTGCTGTCGGCGCGGGTGAGCCTGGTCGGGGTGCCGTGCAACCTGCTCGCCGAGCTCGCGGCGGGTCCGGCGACCGTGCTCGGCTTCGCGGTGCTCGCGGTGGCGCCGCTGTGCCCGCCCGCCGCGGAACTGCTCGCCCGGTGCGCGGCGGTGCCGGCCGGGTGGATCGCCGCCGTGGCCCGGGGAGGGGCGCGGCTGCCGGGAGCACAGCTGGCCTGGCCGGGCGGCCTCGGCGGCGGGCTGCTGCTCGCCGCCGTGACCGCGGCCGCCGTGGTCTTCGGAAGGCGGCTCCTGCGCCGCCCGTGGGCGTGCTGCACGCTGTGCCTGCTGCTGTTCCTGGCCGTGCTGCGGCCACCGCCGCTCACCCGTACGCTCACCGGCTGGCCGCCGCCCCACTGGAGCTACGTGCAGTGCGCGGTCGGGCAGGGCGATGCCGGCGTACTCGCGGCCGGGCCGGGCACGGCCGTGGTGGTGGACGCAGGGCCCGAACCCGGCCCGGTGGACGAGTGCCTGCGCGCACTCGGGGTGCGGCGGGTGCCGCTGCTCCTGCTGACCCACTTCCACGCCGACCACGTCGGTGGCCTGCCCGGGGTGCTGCGGGGCCGGGCGGTGGGTGTCATCCAGACCACCACGCTCGACGAGCCGGCCGGGCAGGCGGGGTTCGTCCGGCGGACCGCGGCGGCAGCCGGCGTGCCCGTCGCGGCGGCCGTGGCGGGCGAGCGGCGCCGGGCCGGGCCGCTCGCCTGGCAGGTGCTGTGGCCGCCGCCCGGCGGACCGCCCACCGAGGGGCCGAACGACGCGAGCGTGGCCCTGCTGGTCCGCGCTGCCGGGCTGACCCTGCTGCTCCTCGGCGACCTCGAACCACCCGCCCAGCAGGCCCTGCTGGGCGCTCATCCGGAGCTGGGGCCGGTCGACGTCCTCAAGGTCGCCCACCACGGCTCCGCCCACCAGGACGCCGCCCTGCACGAGAGGGTCCGGCCCCGGCTCGCCATCGTCCCGGTCGGTGCCGGCAACCGCTACGGACACCCGGCACCGGGCACCCTCCGCCGGCTGCGGTCGCTGGGCGCGACGGTCCTGCGCACCGATACCCACGGCTCCGTCGCGATCACCGGCAGTGGGCCGCGGCTGACCGCCGTCCCGTCGCGGGGGAGTCGGCGCCGGCGCGTCCGAACCGTGTGTCCGCGTTCTGTTTGCCCACAACCCGACAGCATGATCGAATGCGTCTTCGCCACAGCGGGACATGTCCACACAGCACGGGGGTGCACCAACCATGTTCGTACGCCGAAGAGGGAAGGACGCGGCCGGAAGCTCCGCCTCGCACACCACTGCGACGCTGACGCTGCCTCATGCCGCGCACCTGCTCAGCTGCCGGGTCCTGGACACCGTCCACCAGCCCGTCCGCCGGGCCGCGTTCGAGGTGACCGACCCGATCGGGCGGCACGTCGTCAGCGGCGAGACCGACCCGTACGGCGGGTTCGCGGCGGCCGTACCGGAGGGGGAGTACCGGCTCACGGTCACCGCCGAGGGCTACGCCCCGTTCCACGGGGCGACGCTCGTCGGGGACACGGTGCAGTCCGGCACCGCGGAGATCATCCTCGACGCAGTGGAACCGCCGCTGCTGCCGCAGCCCGGGCACTGGGAGCTCGACCCGGCGCACTCGTCGATCGCGTTCACGGCCCGGCACATCGGACTCGCCCGGATCCGGGGCCGGTTCAACACCTTCGCCGGGGCGGTGCGGATCGCCGACCGCATGGAGGAGTCCTCCATGCACGTGATCATCGACGCGGCGAGCATCGACACCGGTCTGAAGATGCGGGACGACCACCTGCGGTCGGCGGACTTCCTGGACGCGGCCCACTACCCGACCGTGGAGTTCTACAGCGAGCGCTTCATCCACCGCAGCGGCAGCCGCTGGACCGTCGCGGGCGCGCTGACCCTGCACGGCACCAGCCGGTCGGTGACCCTGGACACCGAGTACCTGGGGCTGGGCACGGGCATGGAGGGCGAGCCGCGCGCCGCCTGCCGGGCCTCCGCCGCACTCCACCGCGAGGACTTCGCCCTGAACTGGCAGTCGGTGCTGGCCAACGGGATCGCGGCCATCGGTTCGAGCGTGGACGTGACGCTGGACGTGCAGATCGTCCGCAAGGCCTGAGCCGGGCCCTACGGGGCTTCGAGCCAGCCCTCGTACTCGGCGGCGAGGCCGTCGAGTACGGCGGTGTCGAGCCGTTCCCGCGGGTCCTCGACGACGACCAGCCACTGGGCGTCCTCGGCGTCGTCCTCGCCGGCCAGGGCGTCGCGGACCAGCTGCGGCTCCTCGTCCAGGCCGAAGCGGTCGACGACCTCCCCGGCCACCTCCTCCGCGGCGTCGCGGTCGGGCAGCACCAGTACATGTCGCACATTCACGCGACCATTCTCGGGTACGCGGCGCGGGGGACTGTCGGTGCGGCGTGGGATGCTGGGGGCGATGGCCACCAGGAAGAACTCCACCGACGATCCGCTCGCCCCGCTCACCCTCGCGGTGGGGCAGGAGGACCTGCTGCTCGACCGCGCCGTACGGGAGGTGGTGGTGGCAGCCCGCGCCGCCGACCCCGACACGGACGTGCGCGACCTGACGTCCGAACAGCTCCAGCCCGGCACACTGGCCGAGCTCACCAGCCCCTCGCTGTTCTCCGAGCGGAAGGTGCTGGTCGTACGCAACGCCCAGGACCTGTCCGCGGACTCGGTGAAGGAGGTCAAGGCGTACATTGCCGCGCCCATCGAGGAGATCGTCCTCGTGCTCCTCCACGCGGGCGGGGCGAAGGGCAAGGGCCTGCTGGACGCGGCCCGCAAGGCGGGAGCCCGGGAGGTCGCCTGCCCGAAGATGACGAAGGCGGCGGACCGGCTGGCGTTCGTCCGCAGCGAGTTCCGCACGCTGGGCCGGGCGGCGACCCCGGAGGCCTGCCAGACGCTGGTCGACGCGATCGGCAGCGACCTGCGGGAGCTGGCGAGCGCGGTGGCGCAGCTCTGCGCGGATGTCGAGGGCACGATCGACGAGGCCGTGGTCGGCCGCTACTACACGGGCCGCGCCGAGGCGTCGAGCTTCACGGTCGCCGACCGGGCGGTCGAGGGCCGCGCGGCCGAGGCCCTGGAGGCCCTGCGGTGGTCGCTGGCGACCGGGGTGGCCCCGGTGCTGATCACCAGCGCCCTCGCACAGGCGGTTCGGGCGATCGGCAAGCTGGCCTCCGCCCCGCGCGGCGCCCGCCCCGCCGACCTGGCCCGCGACCTGGGCATGCCGCCGTGGAAGATCGACCGGGTGCGCCAGCAGATGCGGGGCTGGTCGGCGGACGGGGTCGCCGACGCCCTCCGCGCGGTCGCCGAGGCCGACGCGGGCGTCAAGGGCGGCGGTGACGACCCGGAGTACGCCCTGGAGAAGGCCGTGGTGGCGGTCGCCCGCGCAGCCCGCCCCCGCCGTCCCGCGTACTGACCGGGCCGGACAGACCGAAGGCCCCGGACGTCACCCTGGGGAAAGGGGACGGCCGGGGCCTTCGGTTACTGCTGTGTGCGCCGCACCCGCGTGGCGAACGCAGGCCGCGTGCGGCGCTGGGGTGCCGGTCAGGAGCGGATGAGAGGGCCCGCTGGGTCCTTCCCGGCGATCACATCGAGTGCTCAGCCCTGGAGGGAGGCAACCTTGGAGGCCAGCGCCGACTTCTTGTTGGCGGCGGCGTTCTTGTGGATGACACCCTTCGACACGGCCTTGTCCAGCTTCCGCGAGGCGACGCGCGCCGCAGCGGTGGCCTTCTCGGCGTCGCCGGCGACGACGGCCTCGTTGGCCTTGCGGATGAAGGTGCGGAGCTCGGACTTGACGGACTTGTTGCGCAGGCGCGCCTTCTCGTTCGTCTTGTTCCGCTTGATCTGGGACTTGATGTTCGCCACGAAAGAGCCTTTTCAGGTTCAGAGTTTGATCTTCCGGTCGTGTCCCCACCCCCGGACGCAGTCCGGAAGCCATACGAGACACAGCTGCCCAGGCTACCAGGGGCACTCGGGGTGGCCCAAACCGAGCGCACTGCCCCGTCCATGGGACCATGGAACCTGCGTACAGATCCGACCCAACGCTTCTGCGACCCGAGAATCAGGACACTGCGTGCCCGCCATCCCCAGCCACGTGCCCGAGCCGAGCCGTACCGACCCGGCGCTGATCCGCAATTTCTGCATCATCGCGCACATCGACCACGGCAAGTCGACGCTTGCCGACCGGATGCTGCAGCTCACCGGTGTCGTCGATCAGCGGCAGATGCGTGCCCAGTACCTCGACCGCATGGACATCGAACGTGAGCGCGGCATCACGATCAAGTCCCAGGCGGTCCGACTGCCCTGGGCGCCCACCACGGGCGACGGGGTGGGCAAGACGCACATCCTCAACATGATCGACACCCCCGGGCACGTCGACTTCACCTACGAGGTCTCGCGCTCCCTCGCCGCGTGCGAGGGGACGATCCTCCTGGTGGACGCCGCCCAGGGCATCGAGGCGCAGACGCTCGCCAACCTCTACCTGGCGATGGAGAACGACCTCGCCATCGTCCCGGTGCTCAACAAGATCGACCTGCCGGCGGCCCAGCCGGAGAAGTTCGCCGAGGAGCTGGCGAACCTGGTCGGCTGCGAGCCCGACGACGTGCTGCGGGTCTCCGCCAAGACCGGTGTCGGCGTGGACGCGCTGCTCGACCGCGTGGTGCAGACCGTCCCGGCGCCGGTCGGCGTCAAGGACGCCCCCGCCCGCGCGATGATCTTCGACTCGGTCTACGACTCGTACCGCGGCGTGGTCACCTACGTCCGTGTGGTCGACGGCACGCTGGGCAAGCGCGAGCGCATCCGGATGATGTCCACCAGCGCCACCCACGAGCTGCTGGAGATCGGCACCAACTCGCCCGAGATGCTGCCCGCCGACGGCCTGTCCGTCGGCGAGGTGGGCTACCTGATCACGGGTGTGAAGGACGTCCGCCAGTCCAAGGTCGGTGACACGATCACCCAGCAGACCGGCGGCGCGACCGAGGCGCTGGGCGGCTACAAGGACCCCAAGCCGATGGTCTTCTCGGGCCTGTACCCGCTGGACGGGTCCGACTACCCCGAGCTGCGCGAGGCCCTGGACAAGCTCCAGCTCAACGACGCCGCCCTGGTGTACGAGCCGGAGACCTCCGCGGCCCTCGGCTTCGGCTTCCGCGTCGGCTTCCTCGGCCTGCTCCACCTGGACGTGGTCCGCGAGCGCCTGGAGCGCGAGTTCGGCCTGGACCTGATCGCCACGGCGCCGAACGTGGTCTACCGGGTCGTCCTGGAGGACGGCAGCGAGATCACGGTCACCAACCCGAGCGAGTTCCCCGAGGGCAAGATCTCGGAGGTGTTCGAGCCGGTCGTGCGCGCCACGATCCTCGCGCCGACCGAGTTCATCGGCTCGATCATGGAGCTGTGCCAGAACCGCCGCGGCACCCTGCTCGGCATGGACTACCTCTCCGAGGACCGCGTCGAGATCCGCTACACCCTGCCCCTCGCCGAGATCGTCTTCGACTTCTTCGACCAGCTGAAGTCCAAGACCCGCGGCTACGCCTCCCTCGACTACGAGCCCACCGGCGAGCAGTCCGCCAGCCTGGTCAAGGTCGACATCCTGCTCCACGGCGACAAGGTCGACGCCTTCTCCGCGATCACCCACAAGGACGCCGCCTACGCGTACGGCGTGCGCCTGGTGGCCAAGCTGCGCGAGCTGATCCCGCGGCAGGCCTTCGAGGTGCCGGTCCAGGCCGCGATCGGCTCGCGGGTCATCGCCCGCGAGACCATCCGCGCCATCCGCAAGGACGTCCTCGCCAAGTGCTACGGCGGTGACATCTCCCGTAAGCGGAAGCTGCTGGAGAAGCAGAAGGAAGGCAAGAAGCGCATGAAGATGGTCGGCTCCGTGGAGGTCCCCCAGGAGGCCTTCATCGCCGTCCTGTCGAGTGACGAGTCCGGCGGCAAGAAGAAGTAGCAGTTCGCCGCCGGCAGCCCGGTGGTGCAGGCGAAACAGGCCCCCGCGTACACATGCGGGGGCCTGTTTCGTTATGAATCGGCGGCTCAAGGGCTCTTACGCGCCAGGCGGAGGGCCCCTACCCTGATCACTGCCGTTGGTTACCCGCCAGTCACTACCCCTTGGCCGCAGATTCTGCTGCCAGCCCTGTCGGAAGCCGCCGCCCACCCCCGGGACGGCAGGCCCTGCCGCGTGGTCCGGAGGACGTCCGTGAGCGACACACAGACCCTGATCGAGAACCGTCCGCCCACCGTGGCGGCCCTCTTCCTGGAGCGTGTCGCCGCCACGCCCAACGCCGAGGCCTACCGCTACCCGGTGCCGCCGGCGTCCGGCAGCGGCCCAGACGACTGGAAGTCGCTGAGCTGGGGCCAGGCGGCCGAGCGGGTCTTCGCCATCGCGGCCGGCCTGATCGACCTGGGCATCAAGGCGGAGGACCGGATTGCGCTCGCCTCCAACACCCGCGTCGAGTGGATCCTGAGCGACCTGGGCGTGATGTGCGCGGGCGGCGCGGTCACCACCATCTACCCCAGCACCAACGCCGACGAGTCCGCGTTCATCCTGGAGGACTCGGCCAGCCGGGTGCTGATCGCCGAGGACGCCGCCCAGCTGGCCAAGGCCCGCGAGCGCCGCGCCGACCTGCCCGACCTGCGGCACGTCGTGGTCCTGGAGGCCGCCGACGCGGTCCCCGCCGAGGGCGACCCGGAGGGCTGGGTGATCTCCCTCGCCGATCTGGAGGCCCGGGGCAAGCAGTACCTCACCGAGTACCCGGAGGCCGTCGAGGAGCGCATCGGCGCCATCACCGCCGATCAGCTCGCCACCCTCATCTACACCTCCGGCACCACCGGCCGCCCCAAGGGCGTCCGGCTCCCGCACGACAACTGGTCGTACATGGCCAAGGCCACCGTGGCCACGGGCCTGATCACCGCCGAGGACGTCCAGTACCTGTGGCTGCCGCTGGCGCACGTCTTCGGCAAGGTCCTGACCTCCGGCCAGATCGAGGTCGGGCACGTCACCGCCGTCGACGGCCGCATCGACAAGATCGTCGAGAACCTGCCGGTCGTCCAGCCGACCTACATGGCGGCCGTCCCGCGCATCTTCGAGAAGGTCTACAACGGGGCCGCGGCCAAGGCCCGGGCCGGCGGCGGGGCCAAGTACAAGACCTTCCAGTGGGCCGTCGGCGTCGCCCGCGAGTACGCCAAGGTCACCCAGGACAACTACCGCCGCACCGGCCGGGCCACCGCCCCCTTCGGCCTCACCACCAAGCACAAGATCGCCGACGCCCTCGTCTACTCCAAGCTCCGCGAGGCCTTCGGCGGCCGGCTGCGCGCCGCCGTCTCCGGTGCCTCCGCCCTGGCCCCCGAGATCGGCTACTTCTTCTCCGGCGCCGGCATCCACATCCTGGAGGGCTACGGCCTGACGGAGTCCAGCGCGGCCTCCTTCGTCAACCCCGGCGAGGCCTACCGCACCGGCACGGTCGGCAAGCCGCTCCCCGGCACCGAGGTCCGCATCGCCGACGACGGCGAGATCCTGCTGCGCGGCCCCGGCATCATGCAGGGCTACCACGGCCAGCCCGAGAAGACCGCCGAGGTGCTGGAGGAGGACGGCTGGCTGCACACCGGCGACATCGGCGAGCTCTCGCCCGACGGCTACCTGCGCATCACGGACCGCAAGAAGGACCTGATCAAGACCTCGGGCGGCAAGTACGTCGCCCCGGCCGAGATCGAGGGCCAGTTCAAGGCGATCTGCCCGTACGTGTCGAGCATCGTCGTGCACGGCGCCGACCGGAACTTCTGCTCCGCCCTGGTCGCCCTCGACGAGGCCGCCATCCTGGGCTGGGCCGCCGAGAACGGGCTGGAGGGCAAGACGTACCCCGAGGTGCTCGCCGCCCCGGAGACGAACCGGCTGATCGAGACGTACGTGCAGACCCTCAACGAGGGGCTGCAGCGCTGGCAGACGATCAAGAAGTTCCGGATCCTGCCGCGCGACCTCGACGTGGAGCACGGCGACCTCACGCCCAGCCTCAAGCTGAAGCGGCCGGTCGTCGAGCGTGAGTTCAAGCACCTGATCGACGAGATGTACGAGGGCGCCCGCGAGGCCTGAGCCCTGCGGTACGGGGCCCGGCGGCACGCCGGGCCCCTCCGCCGCCCCGTCCCCGTACGCAGCCGGGGCTCCCGCCCGGCCGGGCCCCCGGCCCGCGTACGGGACAATGGGGGCATGCCTTCCGCACTGCCCGACGGCGAGCCCATGCCCGAAGACGGCGCGCTGCCGTCGCACGCCCTGGCGGGTGCCGGGGACCGCCCGCTCGGGTTCTACCTGCACGTCCCGTACTGCGCCACGCGCTGCGGGTACTGCGACTTCAACACGTACACCGCGACCGAACTGCGCGGCTCCGGCGGCGTGCTCGCCTCCCGGGAGAACTACGCCGACACCCTGATCGACGAGGTCCGCCTCGCCCGCAAGGTCCTCGGCGACGACCCGCGGGCCGTCCGCACGGTGTTCGTCGGCGGCGGCACGCCGACCCTGCTGCCCGCCGCCCACCTGGTCCGCATGCTCGCGGCGATCCGGGACGAGTTCGGCCTGGCGGAGGACGCCGAGATCACCACGGAGGCCAACCCGGAGTCCGTCGATCCCGCCTACCTGGCCGAGCTGCGGGCCGGCGGCTTCAACCGGATCTCCTTCGGCATGCAGAGCGCGAAGCAGCACGTCCTGAAGGTGCTCGACCGCACGCACACCCCGGGCCGCCCCGAGGCCTGCGTCGCGGAGGCCCGCCGGGCGGGCTTCGAGCACGTCAACCTGGACCTGATCTACGGCACGCCGGGGGAGTCGGACGACGACTGGCGGGCCTCGCTGGACGCCGCCCTCGGCGCCGGCCCGGACCACGTTTCCGCCTACGCCCTGATCGTCGAGGAGGGCACGCAGCTCGCCCGCCGGATCCGCCGCGGCGAGGTGCCCATGACGGACGACGACGTCCACGCGGACCGCTACCTGATCGCGGACGAGGTGCTCGCCGCGGCCGGCTACTCCTGGTACGAGGTCTCCAACTGGGCCACCTCCGAGGCCGGCCGCTGCCTGCACAACGAGCTGTACTGGCGGGGCGCGGACTGGTGGGGCGCGGGCCCCGGTGCGCACAGCCACGTGGGCGGCGTGCGCTGGTGGAACGTGAAGCACCCCGGCGCCTACGCGGCCGCGCTGGCCGAGGGCAGGTCCCCCGGCGCCGGCCGCGAGCTGCTGTCCGGGGAGGACCGGCGCGTGGAGCGGATCCTGCTGGAGCTGCGGCTGGCGGAGGGCTGCCCGCTGTCCCTGCTGGCCCCGGCCGGCCTGGCGGCCTCCCGCCACGCCGTGGAGGACGGCCTGCTGGAGCCGGGCCCGTACGCGGCCGGGCGCGCCGTGCTGACCCTGCGGGGGCGGCTGCTGGCCGATGCGGTGGTCCGCGACCTGGTCGACTGACGCTGACGGTGCGGCCCGCGCCGCCGGGCTGCCCCACACGCCCCGGCTGCCCCACATCCCGGCGGCCCGGGCTGCCGCCCACGCCCTGGCCGCCCCGCGCGCCCGGCCGCCCGGGGCGGTGCCGCGAGGGGCGGTCAGGCCGTGACGTGGTCGATCAGGTGCTCCACCGCGCCCAGCAGGGCGGGCTCCAGGTCCTTGTACGACGTCACGCGGGACAGCACGTGCTGCCAGGCGGCCCCGGTGTGCTCCGGCCAGCCCAGCGCCCGGCAGACGCCCGTCTTCCAGTCCTGGCCCCGCGGTACCTGCGGCCAGGCCGGGATGCCCAGCGCGGACGGTTTCACGGCCTGCCAGACGTCCACGTACGGGTGGCCCAGCACCAGGACGTCGTCGCAGGAGACGGCCGCCGCGATCCGTGACTCCTTCGAGCCGGGGACCAGGTGGTCCACCAGGACACCCAGCCGGGCGTCCGGGCCCGGCGCGAACTCGGCGACGACGGCGGGCAGGTGGTCGACGCCCTCCAGGTACTCCACGACGACGCCCTCGATCCGCAGGTCGTCGCCCCACACCCGCTCGACCAGCTCGGCGTCGTGCCGGCCCTCCACGTAGATCCGCCCCACCCGCGCCACCCGGGCCCGCGCCCCCGGGACGGCGATCGAGCCCGAGGCCGTGCGCAGCGGCGCCGCCGGGCCCCGGGCGGGCCGGACCAGGGTGACCACGGCGCCCTCCAGCAGGAAGCCGCGCGGTTGCAGCGGGAAGACCCGCCGCCTGCCGAAGCGGTCCTCCAGCGTCACCGTGCCCGCCTCGCAGGCGACCACGGCCCCGCAGAAGTCCGTCCCGGCCACCTCGACCACCAGGTCGGGTTCGGCCGGCACCTCCGGCACGGCCTTGGCGCGCTTCCACTGCGGGGTCAGGTCGGGGGAGTACTCACGCATCGGGCCGCCCCGGGGAGAGCGGGCTGGTGCCGGATCCCGACACGCCGAACCGGGCCGCCAGTGCGTCGCGTTGCGCACGGACGAAGGCCGCGTCGACCACCGCTCCGTGCCCCGGCACGTACAGGGCCTCCTCCCCGCCCAGGGCCAGCAGCCGGTCCATGGCCGCCGGCCACTGCGCGGGCACCGCGTCCGTGCCCGCCTGGGGCTCGCCGGACTCCTCCACGAGGTCCCCGCAGAACACCGTCTCGCGCTCGCCCGGCACGAAGACGGCGAGGTCGTAGTGGGTGTGGCCGGGCCCGACGTTGGCCAGCAGCACCTGGACGCCGCCCAGGTCCAGCGTCCACTCGCCCGACACCAGGTGCCGCGGCGGCACCAGCAGGTCGGTGGCCTCCGCGGCGAGGGCCGGGTCGAGGCCCTGCCGGACGGCGCCGTCGCGCAGTTCCTCGCGCCCGGCGACGAGTTCGCCGTCGAGGCCGACAGCCCCGTAGACCTCGGCTCCGGAGAAGGCGGCCCCGCCCAGAACGTGATCGAAATGCCCGTGCGTGAATGCGATATGGGTCACGCGCCGGCCCGTCAGGCGCTCGGCCTCGGCCCGCAGCGAGGCGCCCTCGCGGACGCTCGAACCCGGGTCGACGACGAGGACGGCTTCGTCCCCCACCACCAGTCCCACCGTGCAATCCCAGCCCGGGAGGCGCTTTCGGCCGGTCCGCCGCGTCAGCCGCTCCCAGCCTTCCTCTTCCCACCGTACGTCCATACCGTGACGCTACCTGGCGGGCCACCCTTGCTAGCCGTGTACTACCCGGCCGTACACTGGCCGGGGGATCGCTGGCACTCCGACGAGGTGAGTGCCAGAAGCAGTGGACCACGACGACCCGCATCACAGCTGGAGGTGTGCGCGATGCTCAGCGAACGCAGACTCGAGGTGCTCCGCGCCATCGTCCAGGACTACGTCGGGACGGAGGAGCCGGTCGGCTCCAAGGCGCTGACCGAGCGCCACAGGCTCGGCGTCTCGCCCGCCACCGTGCGCAACGACATGGCCGTTCTGGAGGAGGAGGGCTACATCGCCCAGCCGCACACCAGCGCCGGCCGGATCCCCACGGACAAGGGCTACCGCCTCTTCGTCGACAAGCTGGCGGACGTCAAGCCGCTCTCGACGCCGGAGCGGCGGGCCATCCAGAACTTCCTCGACGGCGCCGTCGACCTCGACGACGTCATCGGTCGGACGGTGCGGCTGCTCGCCACGCTGACCCGGCAGGTCGCGATCGTGCAGTACCCGTCGCTGACCCGCTCCACGGTCCGCCACGTCGAACTGCTCGCGCTGGCGCCCGCGCGCCTGATGCTCGTGCTGATCACCGACACGGGCCGGGTCGAGCAGCGGCTCGTCGACTGCCAGACGCCGTTCTCCGAGACCTCGCTCGCCGATCTGCGGGCGCGGCTCAACAGCAGGGTCGTCGGTCGCCGGTTCACCGACGTGCCGAGGCTCGTGCAGGACCTGCCCGAGGCCTTCGAGCCCGACGACCGGGCCACGGTCACGACCGTGCTGCAGACGCTGCTGGAGACGCTGGCGGAGGAGGCGGAGGAGCGGCTGATGATCGGCGGTACGGCCAATCTGACGCGCTCCGGACACGATTTCCCCCTGACGATCAGGCCGGTGCTGGAGGCCCTTGAGGAGCAGGTCGTGCTCCTCAAGCTGCTCGGCGAGGCCAATGAATCGGGCATGGCTGTACGAATCGGGCATGAGAACGCCTACGAGGGACTGAACTCCACGTCCGTCGTGTCGGTCGGCTACGGTTCGGGCGGCGAGAGTGTCGCCAAACTCGGCGTGGTCGGACCGACCCGCATGGACTACCCCGGAACGATGGGAGCGGTACGCGCAGTGGCACGTTACGTCGGACAGATCCTGGCGGAGTCGTAAGTGGCCACGGACTACTACGCCGTACTCGGCGTACGCCGCGACGCATCGCAGGACGAGATCAAGAAGGCCTTCCGCCGCCTCGCGCGCGAACTCCACCCGGACGTGAACCCGGACCCGAAGACGCAGGAGCGCTTCAAGGAGATCAACGCGGCGTACGAGGTCCTCTCGGACCCGCAGAAGAAGCAGGTCTACGACCTCGGTGGCGATCCGCTGTCCTCCTCGGGCGGCGGCGGTGGCGCCGGCGGCTTCGGTGCGGGTGGCTTCGGCAACTTCTCCGACATCATGGACGCCTTCTTCGGCCAGGCGGCGCAGCGCGGCCCGCGCTCGCGGACCCGCCGCGGCCAGGACGCCATGATCCGCCTCGACCTGGAGCTGGACGAGGCCGCGTTCGGCACGACCAAGGACATCCAGGTGGACACCGCCGTGGTGTGCAACACCTGCTCCGGTGAGGGTGCCGCGCCCGGCACATCGGCGCAGACGTGTGACATGTGCCGCGGCCGCGGTGAGGTGTCGCAGGTCACCCGGTCCTTCCTGGGCCAGGTCATGACCTCGCGCCCCTGCCCCCAGTGCCAGGGCTTCGGCACCGTCGTCCCGACCCCGTGCCCCGAGTGCGCGGGCGACGGCCGGGTCCGCTCCCGCCGCAGCCTCACGGTCAAGATCCCGGCCGGTGTCGAGAACGGCACCCGGATCCAGCTCGCGGGCGAGGGCGAGGTCGGCCCCGGCGGCGGCCCCGCCGGCGACCTGTACGTGGAGATCCACGAACTGCCCCACCCGATCTTCCAGCGGCGCGGCGACGACCTGCACTGCACGGTGACCATCCCCATGACGGCGGCGGCCCTCGGCACCAAGTGCCCGCTGGAGACGCTGGACGGCATGGAGGAGGTCGACATCCGGCCCGGCACCCAGTCCGGCCAGTCCATCCCGCTGCACGGCCGGGGCGTGACGCACCTGCGCGGCGGCGGGCGCGGCGACCTGATCGTCCACGTCGAGGTGCAGACCCCCGGCAAGCTGGACGCCCAGCAGGAGGAGCTGCTGCGCCAGCTCGCCAAGCTGCGCGGCGAGGAGCGGCCGATGGGGCAGTTCGCGCCGGGCCAGCAGGGCCTCTTCAGCCGTCTGAAGGACGCCTTCAACGGCCGCTGAGCGGCCCGCGGGCCACCGCACGCACCGCGTACGGGCCCGGCCCGGGGAAGCCCCGGGCCGGGGCCGGGGGGGGGCCCCCGCCCCCCGCGCGGGGGGGGGGGGGGGGGGGGTGGGGGGCGGGGGGGGGGCGGGGGGCGGTGGCGGGGCGGGGGGATATAAAAAGAA
>NZ_JBHXTC010000017.1:0-34201 GCF_042677605.1 Streptomyces sp. NPDC127106
GGTGAACTACCCGCCGAAGGTCGCCGTGTCCGGCCTCGTGAACAGCCTCAAGGGCGTGTCCGCCCGGATCCTGCGCCGGGACTTCACCGGCCGCGCGAACCGGGCGATCATGCACGGGCACTTCTGGTCGCCGTCGTACTTCGCCGCCTCGTGCGGAGGCACACCACTCGCGGTGGTGCGGCAGTACATCGAGCAGCAGCGCCGCCCGCTGTAGCTTCGCTCTGCGGGCCGTTCCGGCTTACCCCGCCCTGAAGGACGGGGCTTGCGCCGGCATCATCCGGTCACGCGTCCCAGGTGACCGGGAGGCTCTTCACCCCGTAGATGTCCGCGGTCTCCGGGCGCAGGGCAACATCTTCTGCCGGAACGGCCAGGCGCAGCGTGGGGAAGCGGCCCAGCAGCGCGGAGAACGCGACCCGCATTTCGATGCGGGCCAGCTGCGCACCCAGGCACAGGTGGATGCCGTGCCCGAAGGCCAGGTGCCCGCCGCCCTGCCGGTGGATGTCGAGCACGTGGGGATCGGCGAAGCGCTCGCGGTCTCGGTTGGCGGTGTTGTACGACAGGACGACCGTGGTGCCGGCCTCGATGATCTGGCCGCCCACCTCGACGTCCACCAGCGCCGTCCGGTGGAACGTCTTGGCGACGCTCAGATACCGCAGCAGCTCCTGCACGGCCTGGTCGATGAGCGCGGG
This sequence comes from Streptomyces sp. NPDC127106, assembly GCF_042677605.1. Classification (NCBI taxonomy): domain Bacteria; kingdom Bacillati; phylum Actinomycetota; class Actinomycetes; order Kitasatosporales; family Streptomycetaceae; genus Streptomyces; species Streptomyces sp. NPDC127106. The sequence continues at coordinate 690 of NZ_JBHXTC010000017.1, forward strand.
CTCGGCGCGCAGGGCTGCCAGCTGTGCCGGGTTCTGCAGCAGCGCGAAAGTGCCGAGCGATAACATGTTCGCGGTGGTGTCGAATCCGGCCGCCAGCAGGATCAGGCTGATCCCCTTCAGCTCCTCATCGGTCAGGTCGCTGTCGGTGAGTTCGCTGAGCACGTCGTCGGTGGGGTTCGCGCGCTTGGCGGCCACCAGCTGCGCGAGGTACTCCTGAGTCGCGGTGTAGGCCGCTATCAGCTCCTCGTCGCTCGTCCCCCCGCTCATGAACGTGTCGATCTGCTCCTGGAAGGAGTCCCGGTCCTCGTACGGCACCCCCAGCAGCTCACAGATGATGATGGTGGGGATGGGCTTGGCGAACGCGGTCACCAGGTCCGCCGCCGGCCCGGCCTCCTCCATGGCATCCAGGCATGCGGCGGTGACCTGCTCGATCCGCTCGGTGAGCAGGCGCATCCGCCGCGCGGTGAACTTGCCCACCAGCGGCTTGCGGTAGCGGCTGTGCTGCGGATCGTCCATGAGGAGGAACTCACCGGGCGGCGCCGGAGGGAGCTCGAAGTCGACCACGTTCATGAGCTCCTTGCGCGAGCTGAACCGCGAGTCGGCCAGCACCGACCTGACCAGGTCGTATCCGGTGATCAGCCAGCCGGGTTTCCCGCCGGGGTGGGTGTAGCGACTGATGGGGCCATGCCCGCGGGCGTCGATCAGCTCGGCCGGCGGGTCGAAGGGACAGCCGGTCTGACGCTCCGTCGGCAGTGTCGTGACGGTGTGGAGGGACTCGCTCATGACCATTCCTCATCTCGCGACATCACGTGTTTGACGCACACCGAAAGCTACGTTGCGTTCATAAAACCGTCAATCGCATCCAGGACGTATCTCCAGCTAGATGACGGTAAATTGATGCAATGACGCTGACGGTGAATGCAATTTCGCGTTGCAATGAATGGAGACGAAGGCAATACTGACGGCATGCCAGGAGGACGGTTGACCCAGCAGGAGCGCCAGCGCATCGCGGCCGGACTCGCCGGCGGGCTCTCCTACGCCGAGATCGCCAGGCGGCTCGACCGGCCGACCTCGACGATCAGCCGGGAGGTCGCGCGCAACGGCGGCCCCGGCGGCTACCGGCCGCAGCAGGCGCACCGGGCGACGATCCAGCGGGCGCGGCGCGACACACCGACACCCTCGCGCACGGCCGGAGCGCCGAGCGGCGCGGTGGAAGAGGAGATCATCGAGCTGGCGGTCAGGTCGGGTATGCCGAGGATGACAGCGCGCGTACACGTCGACCTGCTGCTGTCCGAGGACGGCAGGCGCACCGCGGCCGAGTTGACCCGCCGGCTGAAGGTCAGCCCGGCCTCCGTCTCCGTGGCCGTGAACTCCCTCGTCCAGCACGGTTACGTCCGACGCGAGCGCGATCCACAGCGGCGTCGCGACATCTACGTGGTCGACGACGAAGCCTGGTACCACTCGATCGTGATCAGCTCGCGGCAGACGCTCGAATCGGCTCAGGCCGCCATGGCAGCGGCCGAGGCGCTCGGGCTCGACAGACCTGTGGGACAGCGACTGGCAAAGGCAGGTACGTTCCTGGAGCGGGTCGTCCTGGACATGATGGAGTCGGCCGACCGCTGGCGCCCCTTCCTGACGTGACGGGTTTCAGCCCGGGGGCCGAGGCGTCCCGGTGGGCAATCTCAAGGACTCGCACAGCTGCATGGCAGACCCCCGACGGGATTCATCCGAGTCCGGGAAGGGTGGATACGACGAGGTCGATGAGCTTGATCCCGACGAAGGGGAGGATCAGGCCGCCGAGGCCGTAGACAGCGAGGTTGCGGCGCAGCAGGTCATGGGCGGAGGCGGGCTTGTAGCGGACGCCGCGCAGGGCGAGCGGGATGAGCGCGATGATGATGAGCGCGTTGAAGATGATCGCCGAGGTGATGGCGGACTGCGGGCTGTGCAGGCCCATGATGTTCAGCGCCTCCAGGCCCGGGTAGGCCGCGGTGAACATGGCCGGGATGATCGCGAAGTACTTCGCGACGTCGTTGGTGATCGAGAAGGTGGTCAGGGCTCCGCGGGTGATGAGGAGCTGCTTGCCGATCTCGACGATGTCGATGAGTTTGGTGGGGTTGGAGTCGAGGTCGACCATGTTGCCGGCTTCCTTGGCGGCAGAGGTGCCGGTGTTCATGGCCACGCCGACATCGGCCTGGGCGAGGGCGGGCGCGTCGTTGGTGCCGTCGCCCGTCATCGCGACCAGCTTGCCGCCCGCCTGTTCCCGCTGGATGAGGGCCAGTTTGTCCTCCGGGGTGGCTTCGGCGAGGTATTCGTCGACGCCGGCCTCGGCCGCGATGGCGCGGGCCGTGAGCTCGTTGTCGCCGGTCACCATGACCGTACGGATGCCCATGCTGCGCAGATCGGCGAAGCGCTCCCGGATGCCGTCCTTGACGACGTCCTTGAGGTGGATGATGCCGAGGACCCGCGGCCCCTCCCAGTCGTGAACGGCCACCAGCAGCGGCGTACCGCCGGACTGGGCGACCTGGTCGGACCAGGCGGCGGCTTCGGCCTGGACCGTTCCGCCGCGCATCGCCACCCAGTCCATGACCTGGGCGGCCGCGCCCTTGCGGATGGCGACGCCGGCGCCGTTGTCCCAGCGCAGGTTGACCCCGCTCATCCGGGTGCGGGCGCTGAACTCGGTGAAGCGCGGGTTGGCGAGCTCGTGTTCGGCCGGGGGCGTGAGTCCGTACCGGGCGGCGAGCTCGACCACCGACCGGCCCTCCGGCGTCTCGTCGGCGAGGGAGGAGAGCTGGGCGGCGTCCGCCAGCTTGCCGTGGTCGACGCCCGGCAGCGGGATGAACTCGGTGGCCTCCCGGTTGCCGTGGGTGATGGTGCCGGTCTTGTCGAGGAGAAGGGTGTTCACGTCGCCGGCCGCTTCGACTGCCCGGCCCGACATGGCCAGGACGTTGCGCTGGACGAGGCGGTCCATGCCGGCGATGCCGATCGCGGAGAGCAGGGCGCCGATGGTGGTGGGGATCAGGGTGACGAGCAGGGCGACCAGGACGGTGGTCGACTGGGCCGCCTTCGCGTAGGCGGCCATCGGCTCGAGGCTGACGACGATCAGGATGAAGATGACGGTGAGCGCGGCCAGCAGGATGTTGAGGGCGATCTCGTTCGGGGTCTTCTGCCGGGAGGCGCCCTCGACCAGGCGGATCATGCGGTCGATGAAGCTGTCCCCGGGGCGGGAGGTGACTCGGATGACGAGCGAGTCCGACAGGACGGTCGTGCCGCCCGTGACGCCCGACCGGTCGCCGCCCGACTCCCGCAGGACGGGGGCCGATTCGCCGGTGACGGCGGACTCGTCCACCATCGCGGCCCCGTCGACCGCGTCGCCGTCGGCGGGGATCATCTCGCCCGCCTCGACGAGCACGAAGTCGAACGGCTGGAGTTCGGCGGGGGTGACCACCTCTGTCTCCGCGGTGCGCAGGTTCGTGCCGTACGTCCAGTGCCGCAGGCGCACGGCGACCGTGTCGGTGCGGGCCTTGCGCAGTGAGGCGGCCTGGGCGCGGCCGCGGCCTTCGGCCACCGCCTCGGCGAAGTTGGCGAACAGGACGGTCAGCCACAGCCAGATGCTGATCACCCAGGTGAACACGGAGGGGTGGATCAGTGCCGAGAGCGTCGTCAGCACGGACCCCACCCCCACGACGAACAGAACGGGCTTCTTGACCAGTTCGCGAGGGTGGAGTTTGGCGACGGCCTCCCGCGCGGAGACCGCGAGCTGTCCGGGCTCCATCATGTTGGCCCGCCCGGGACGCCTGCGGGGCGGCCGGGTAACCGGAGACTGCGGCGGAGTCCCGAGACCCGGGGGAACGTGCTGCGCGGCGGCGGAAGACATCGAAAGACCTTCTCAGCGGAGTCGGCAGGGCAGGCGTCCCCTGCCCGCACGGCGGCGGACAGGGGACGCGGACTGCGCAGTGGATGGGCGCTGCCGGGACCGTTCACATGGAGCCCCCTCGGCCGTCGTCATGCGGGTCGGGGTATCCGGCAGCGCAACAGGCAGAAAGCTACTGCCTGTTTCCGTTCAACCACCGTTTCCAACAGGGGAATTGGCATCTTCTTGACGGCGGCGCACGGGATGCGTCAAACCACCGTCAAGAGCGCGTCAGCGGGCGTCGGCGGTGATGCGGAAACGCAGTCGGCAGATCACGGCGTCGGTGTCGCGGCGCACGGCGTGGGCGACTACGGCGCCGCGCTGGTTCTGCAGGATCCGCTGCCACAGACGGTCGGGCTCGGTCTCCGGGATCAGGACGGTCACCTGGGCGCCGGGATGCTCCCGTGTCAGGTCCCGGACGTAGCCGGAGACGGGCCGGCCGAGCGAGCGGCTCGGGGAGGACAGTTCCACGAGCTCGACGCCCGGGTTCCACAGCTCCCAGTCGCGGCGCAGCGCCTCTGCCGCCTGCCGGTCCTCGGGGGCCGAGTGGGTGACGGTCACCGCCAGGACCTCGTCGCCGAGCGAGCGGGCCGCGGTCAGGGCCCGGCAGGTCAGCAGCGACAGCCCCGACACGGGGACGACGACCAGGGAGCGGGAGCGGTGCGGGACCTGCGGGACGCGGCCCAGTTCCAGGCGCTCGCCGATCTGCCTGTACGCGCGGTGGACCCGCTCGAAGGCGAGGACGAGCAGCGGCAGGGCGACGACGATCAGCCAGGCGCCCTCGGTGATCTTGGTCGCGGTCACCACGACCGCCGACACGCCGGTCAGCAGCGCTCCGAAACCGTTCAGAGCGGTCTTCGCCTGCCAGCCCTTGGGTCGTTCCAGCGACCAGTGCCGGACCATGCCGACCTGGCAGATGGTGAAGCCGACGAAGACGCCGATGGCGAAGAGCGGGACGAGGGTGTTGGTGTCGCCTCCGGAGAACACCAGCAGGGCGGCGGACACGGCGGCCAGGGCGAGCACGCCGTGGCGGTGGACCTGGCGGTCGGCCTTGAGCGCGAAGAGGTGCGGCAGGTAGTTGTCCCGGGCGAGCAGGCTCATCAGGACGGGAAGGCCTCCGAAGGAGGTGTTCGCGGCGAGGGCGAGCAGCACCATGGTGGCGAACTGGACGACGTAGAAAGCCGCGTTGTGACCGAAGGACGCGTCCGCGAGCTGCGCGAGGACGGTCACGCCCTCCACCGGCTGGAGGTGGAAGCGTCCGATCAGGACGGACAGGCCGATCAGCATCACGCCGAGCAGGGCACCGAGCGCGACCTCGGTGCGCTGGGCGCGCCGGGTGGCGGGGGCCCGGAAGGACGGGACGGCGTTGGCGACGGCCTCCACACCGGTCAGCGCGGAGCAGCCGGCGGCGAACGCCTTGAGCAGCAGGAGGGCGCCCACGGTGGTGGCGCCCTCTCCGAGGGCGGACGCGTGTCCGGCGGCGGACTCGGTGCTCACCGGTCCGTCCCGGAACAGGCCGACGGTGATCATCGCCAGGATCGAGCCGACGAACACGGCGGTGGGCACGAGGAACGCCTTGGCCGAGTCGACCACCCCGCGCAGGTTCACGGCCGTGACCAGGACGAGCACGCCGAGGCAGATCCACACCCGCTCCGCGTACAGCTCGGGGAACGCGGACGTCAGGGCCGCGACGCCGGCGGTGACGGACACCGCGACGTTCAGTACGTAGTCCAGGATCAACGACGCGGCGGCGACCAGGCTGGTGCAGCGGCCGAGATGGCGCTTCGCGACGGCGTAGGAGCCGCCGCCGTCCGGGAACGCGGCGATCACCTGCCGGTACGAGGCCACCAGCACGGCCAGCAGCGCGGCGATCGCAAGGGTGACGGGAAGGGTGAAGCCGAGTCCGTACGCGCCGGCCGCTGCCAGCACGAGCACGATCGACTCGGGGCCGTACGCGACGGAGGCCATGGCGTCCAGCGACAGGGCGGCCAGTCCCTGGAGCGCGGTCAGCTTGTGCCGCTCCCCCGCCCCTCCCGCGTCCCTCGCGCCGGTATCAGGGGGCTCCTCCCGGCCCGCACCCTGTCCGGCCGCAGTCGGTTCACCTGTGTATATGGCCATGTCGCCGATTCCTCCGAGTGAGCAAAGTGAGGACAGCGTCGAGGCCGCGCGGGGCGCAAACCAGCATTCTTGGCGGGATCCATACGCCCACCGCCCCACTCTTCACGCACTCCATACGCCGGAACCGGAACGCCATATGGGAAGCGTCAAGACCCCGCCGGTGCACGCGGCTCCCCCGTCGGCCAGGGACACAGTTGATGGGGATGCACCTGATCCGACCCGAGGGGTTCCCCCACCACGGGTCACGTCACCGGACAGGAGGCGCCACATGTCCGGGTACCGCTTCCACAGTGGGCTCGTCATGGCTGCGGCCCTGGCAGCACCCTTCGCAGTGGCTCTCGCGCTCGTGCCCTTCCGTACCGATCTCTCGGCGACGAACGCCGCTCTGGTCATGGTCGTGTCGGTGGTGGCCGTCGCCGCCGTGGGCACCCGGGCGGCCGGCGCGGTCGCCGCGCTGTCGGCGGCCGCCTGGTTCGATTTCTTCCTCACCAGGCCCTATCAGCACTTCACCATCGCTGACCGCGACGACGTCGAGACCGCCGTCCTCCTGCTCGTCGTCGGCTTGATCGTCTCCCAGCTCGCAGTGCGGGTCCGGCCGTGGTGGAGCACGTCCGGAGGGAACTCGTCGATCTGCTCGGCCTGCGTGGCTGCCGCTTCGAGTACGGCAGCCTGATGGGCCGCCTGCCCCGCATGGAGCACGACGGCGGCCTCTGGCTCCGCAGCGGTGCCCGGGTCGTCGAGTACGCCACGTGGCCCGACGGCGAAACCGAACTGCGCGCCGTCGGCGGTGGTCACTACTACAGCCGGTTCCTCCTCGACCCGGTTCCGGGCCGTCCCTACCCCCGGAGGAAGCCCGGCTGGTCGCCGTCGCCCTGGCCGCCCAGGCTGGCGCGGCCCTGGACACGGCGGGACTGGCCCGGAAGGGATGAAAGCCGCACTTCGCCGCCGGTCACAGCGATCGCCGTAAGGAGTGCGTTAAAGGTTCCCGTGCACCCGTATGGACCTCATCAAGGTCTCTTAACGCGGAGGGCGACTCACGGTTTGCTCTGTCTCGGCCACTCCGGCCGATTCCATCTCATCACTTCATCAGGAGCTCACGATGGCCGACCTGGCCTTCGTCCTCACCACGGTCGCGATCTTCGCGCTGGTGGGTCTCATCGCCAAGGGGGTGACCAAGCTGTGACCGTCGAGAACATCGTCGGCCTCGTCGTGGCCGTCGCCCTGCTCGGTTACCTCGTCCTCGCCCTCGTCAAGCCGGAGAGGTTCTGAGTCCCGATATGAGTCCCCAGATCGCTGGTGTGCTCCAGCTGCTCGCGCTGATCGCCGCGCTCGCGCTGGCCTACCGTCCGCTCGGCGACTACATGGCCCGCGTCTACTCCTCCGAGAAGCACTACGCACCGGAGAAGTGGATCTACAAGGCCATCGGCGCCAACCCGTCCGCCGAGATGCGCTGGCCCGCCTACCTGCGCGGCGTCCTGGCCTTCTCGGCCGTGAGCGTCCTCTTCCTCTACGCCCTCCAGCGGCTCCAGGGCTCGCTGCCCGGCTCGCTCGGCTTCGCCTCGATCGACCCGGACCAGGCGTTCAACACCGCCGCGTCGTTCGTGGCGAACACCAACTGGCAGTCGTACTACGGCGAGCAGGCCATGGGTCACGTCGTGCAGACCGGCGGCCTGGCGGTGCAGAACTTCGTGTCGGCGGCCGTGGGCATGGCCGTCGCCGTCGCCCTCGTCCGGGGCTTCGCGCGCTCGCGCACCGGTGAGCTCGGCAACTTCTGGGCGGACCTGGTCCGCGGCACCGTCCGCATCCTGCTGCCCATCGCCGTCCTCAGCGCGATCGTCCTCGTCGCCTGCGGCGCCATCCAGAACTTCGCCGGGATCCACGAGGTCGGTCAGTTCCTGGGTGGCACCCAGCAGTGGAACGGCGGGGCGGTGGCCTCGCAGGAGGTCATCAAGGAGCTGGGCACCAACGGCGGCGGCTACTTCAACGCCAACTCCGCCCACCCCTTCGAGAACCCGACCCCGTTCTCCAACCTCTTCGAGATCTTCCTGATCCTGGTCATCCCGTTCGCGCTCACCCGCACCTTCGGCAAGATGGTCGGCTCGGTCCGCCAGGGCTACGCGATCCTCGCCACCATGGCGGTCATCTGGATCGGCTTCACCGCGCTGATGATGTGGACCGAGTTCGCCGGCAAGGGCCCGGCCTTCGAGCTCGCGGGCGGTGCGATGGAGGGCAAGGAGACCCGGTTCGGCATCGGCGGCTCGTCGATCTTCGCCGTGGCCACCACCCTGACCTCCACCGGCGCGGTCAACTCCTTCCACTCCTCCTACACCGGCTTCGGCGGCGGCATCACCATGCTGGGCATGCAGCTCGGCGAGATCGCACCGGGCGGTGTGGGATCCGGCCTCTACGGCATGCTGATCATGGCCATCATCGCGGTGTTCATCGCCGGCCTGATGGTCGGCCGCACCCCCGAGTACCTGGGCAAGAAGATCGGCACCCGCGAGATCAAGCTGGCGGCCTGCTACATCCTCATCACCCCGGCCCTGGTGCTGTGCTTCACCGCCGCGGCGATGGCGCTGCCGACCCCGGGCAACTCGATGACCAACTCCGGCGCGCACGGATTCTCCGAGATCCTCTACGCCTACACCTCCGGCGCCAACAACAACGGCTCCGCCTTCGCCGGCCTGAACGCCGACACGCAGTGGTTCAACTCGACCATCGGCATCGCCATGCTGCTGGGCCGCTTCCTGCCCATGGTGTTCGTCCTCGCGCTCGCCGGCTCGCTCGCCGAGCAGAAGCCCGTGCCGGAGACCGTGGGCACCCTGCGCACCGACAAGCCGCTCTACGCCGGCCTGCTCGTCGGCACGATCCTCATCATCACGGGTCTGACGTACTTCCCGGCCCTGGCGCTGGGTCCGCTCGCCGAAGGGCTGGCGTCATGACCTCCGACGTTAAGAAGCAGGACACCATGCCCCCGGCCAAGGACACTGTCACAGCCCCTCCCACCCGTGCCCCGCACCAGGATGTCCCCACCGGCCACAAGCCGGGCGGCGGCCGCGTCGGCGGCGGTCTCTTCGACCCCAAGCAGCTGCTGAAGTCCTTCCCGGACGCCGTCCGCAAGCTCGACCCGCGCGTCATGGTCAAGTCGCCGGTCATGTTCGTGGTCCTGATCGGTTCGGTGGTCACCACCGTGCTGGCGCTGAAGGATCCGACGGACTGGTTCGGCTGGGCGATCACCGCCTGGCTCTGGCTGACAACGATCTTCGCCAACCTGGCGGAGGCAGTGGCCGAGGGCCGCGGCAAGGCGCAGGCCGACACCCTGCGCAAGGCCAAGACCGACACCGTCGCCCGTCGCCTGGCCAAGGACGGCAAGGGCGAGGAGCAGGTGCCGGGCACGGAGCTGCGTATCGGTGACCTGGTGGTCTGCGAGGCCGGGGACGTCATCCCCGGCGACGGTGACGTGGTCGAGGGCGTCGCGTCCGTGGACGAGTCGGCCATCACCGGTGAGTCGGCCCCGGTCATCCGGGAGTCCGGCGGCGACCGCAGTGCGGTCACCGGCGGGACGAAGGTCCTCTCCGACCGCATCGTCATCAAGATCACGACGAAGCCCGGTGAGACCTTCATCGACCGGATGATCAACCTGGTCGAGGGGGCCGCCCGGCAGAAGACGCCGAACGAGATCGCCCTCAACATCCTGCTGGCGTCCCTGACGATCGTCTTCCTGCTGGCCGTCGTCACCCTCCAGCCCTTCGCCATCTACGCCGGCGCCGAGCAGTCGATGATCGTGCTGACCGCCCTGCTGGTCTGCCTCATCCCCACCACCATCGGCGCGCTGCTCTCCGCGATCGGCATCGCCGGCATGGACCGGCTCGTCCAGCGCAACGTCCTCGCCATGAGCGGCCGCGCGGTCGAGGCCGCCGGCGACGTCTCCACCCTGCTGCTCGACAAGACCGGCACCATCACCCTGGGCAACCGCCAGGCCGCCGAGTTCGTCCCCGTCAAGGGCACCACCGCGGCCGAGCTCGCCGATGCCGCCCAGCTGTCCTCCCTCGCCGACGAGACCCCCGAGGGCCGGTCCATCGTGGTCCTGGCCAAGGAGAAGTACGGGCTGCGCGAACGCCACCAGGGCGAGCTCTCCCACGCGGAATGGATCGCCTTCACCGCCCAGACCCGCATGTCGGGTGTGGACGTCGACGGCCGCAAGGTCCGCAAGGGTGCGACCGGGTCCGTCGTCGCCTGGGTGAACGAGCGCGGCGGCGAGGTCTCGGACGACGCCCAGACACTCACCGACACGATCTCGCAGGCCGGCGGTACGCCGCTGCTCGTCGCGATCGAGGACGAGCAGGGTGCCCGGGTCCTCGGTGTCATCCACCTCAAGGACGTGGTCAAGGAGGGCATGCGGGAGCGGTTCGACGAGCTGCGCCGCATGGGCATCAAGACCGTCATGATCACGGGTGACAACCCGCTCACCGCGAAGGCGATCGCCGAGGAGGCGGGTGTCGACGACTTCCTCGCCGAGGCCACCCCCGAGGACAAGATGGCCCTCATCAAGCGGGAGCAGGCCGGCGGCAAGCTCGTCGCCATGACGGGCGACGGCACCAACGACGCGCCCGCGCTCGCCCAGGCGGACGTCGGCGTGGCCATGAACACGGGCACGTCGGCCGCGAAGGAGGCCGGCAACATGGTCGACCTCGACTCCAACCCGACCAAGCTCATCGAGATCGTCGAGATCGGCAAGCAGCTCCTGATCACCCGTGGAGCCCTGACCACGTTCTCCATCGCCAACGACGTCGCGAAGTACTTCGCGATCATCCCCGCGATGTTCGCCGTGGTCTACCCGGGCCTGGACAAGCTCAACATCATGGGCCTGGCCTCGCCCGAGTCGGCGATCCTGTCCGCGGTCATCTTCAACGCGCTGATCATCATCGCGCTCGTGCCGCTCGCCCTCAAGGGCGTGCAGTACCGGCCGACCAGCGCCGACAAGATGCTCCGCCGCAACCTCGGCCTCTACGGCCTCGGCGGCCTCATCGCCCCGTTCATCGGCATCAAGCTCATCGACCTGCTCATCTCCCTCATCCCCGGGATCGCGTGATCGGCATGAACACTTCCGTAGGCAACACAGCACGTCTGATCGGGGCGGGCTTGAGGGCCCTGCTCGTCCTGACGATCGTGTGCGGCGTGCTCTACCCTCTCGCCGTGACCGGGATCGCCCAGGCCCTGTTCAACGACAAGGCCAACGGCTCGGAGATCAAGGACAAGAGCGGGCAGGTCGTCGGCTCCTCCCTCATCGGGCAGACCTACAACCTGCCCAAGAAGGATCCGAACGACGCCGAAGAGGCGGCCAAGCCGGACCTGAAGTGGTTCCAGCCGCGCCCCTCCAACGGCCTCGGCAGCAACAGCGTCAACACCCAGTACTCCCTGATCCTCTCCGGCGCCACCAACCGGGCCGGCGACAACCAGGACCTGATCAAGTGGGTCACCGACGCCAAGGCCGCCGTGGTCGCCGACAACTCCACCGCCACCTACAAGGTCAAGCCGCAGGACGTGCCGGCCGACGCGGTCACCTCTTCCGGCTCCGGCCTGGACCCGAACATCTCCCCGGAGTACGCCGAACTCCAGATCCACCGGGTCGCCGAGAAGAACGGCCTGACCGTCGCCCAGGTGGAGAAGCTCGTCAAGGACAACACCGAGGGTCGCACTCTCGGCTTCATGGGCGAGCCCCGCGTCAACGTGCTGGAACTCAACACCGCCCTCAAGGCACTGTCCAAGAACTGATGGTTCACCTCGCACGGACCGAGAGCCGGCAGGGCGCCGGGTTCCCCCAGCCACCGCTGGGGAGCCCGAGCGCCCCGCCGGTCTCTCCCGTGGTCGTATCTAAGGAAGGCTGCACACCGATGACCCGGGTGCTCGTGGTGGAGGACGATCCTCAGCTCGTCCGCGCACTCAAGATCAATCTCCAGGCGCGGAAGTTCGACGTCGAGGCGGCGTCCGACGGCGGCTCGGCCCTGCGGCTCGCAGCCGCCCGCAAACCCGATGTCATCGTCCTCGACCTCGGGCTGCCCGACATGGACGGCATCGAGGTCATCAAGGGAGTGCGCAGCTCCAGCAAGGTCCCGATCCTGGTCCTGTCCGCCCGGCACACGTCGGAGGACAAGATCCGGGCGCTGGACGCGGGCGCGGACGACTACGTCACCAAGCCCTTCAGCATGGACGAGCTCCTGGCCCGGCTGCGGGCGGCCACCCGCAGACAGGCGGAGCCGGACCGGCGGGCCGACGACGTCACCGTGATCACGACCGACGGGTTCAGCATCGACCTGCTGGCGAAGAAGGTGCGGCGCGGCGACCGCACCGTACGGCTGACCCCGACCGAATGGCACCTGCTGGAGATCCTCGTCACCCACCCCGGGCACCTGGTCTCCCAGCAGCAGCTGCTGCTGGAGGTCTGGGGGCCCACGTACAGCGAGAACACGAATTACCTGCGTGTCTACATGGCCCAGCTCCGGCGCAAACTGGAGGCGGACCCGTCCCACCCCCGGTACCTGATCACCGAACCGGGCATGGGTTACCGCTTCGAACCGTGACCGGCCCCGGCCGGAACGGTTCCGGGACCACGCGCACAGACCTGTCAGCACACACGAGAAGTCGACATCATGGGACGCGGAAAGCTCCGTATTTACCTCGGCGCGGCACCGGGCGTCGGCAAGACGTACTCGATGCTCTCCGAGGCACACCGTCGGATCGAGCGGGGCACCGACTGCGTCGTCGGCTTCGTCGAACACCACAACCGGCCCCGCACCGAGGTGATGCTGCACGGCCTGGAGATGATCGAGCGGCGCGAGATCGAGTACCGGGGCAGCACCTTCACCGAGATGGACGTCGACGCGATCCTCGCGCGACGTCCGGCCGTGGCCCTCGTCGACGAGCTCGCGCACACGAACGTGCCCGGGTCCCGCAACGCCAAGCGCTGGCAGGACGTCGAGGAGCTGCTCCAGGCCGGCATCGACGTCGTCTCGACGGTCAACATCCAGCACCTGGAGTCCCTGGGCGACGTGGTCGAGACGATAACCGGGGTCCGGCAGCGGGAGACCGTCCCGGACGAGGTGGTCCGCCGGGCCGACCAGATCGAACTGGTCGACATGTCCCCGCAGGCACTGCGTCGCCGCATGGCCCACGGCAACGTCTACAAGCCGGACAAGGTCGACGCGGCCCTGTCCAACTACTTCCGCCCGGGAAACCTGACCGCCCTGCGCGAGCTGGCCCTGCTGTGGACCGCCGACCGGGTCGACGAGTACCTGCGCGAATACCGCGGCGAGCACAACATCCGTACCACCTGGCAGGCCCGCGAACGCATCGTCGTCGGCCTCACCGGCGGCCCCGAAGGGCGCACGCTGATCCGCCGCGCCGCACGCCTGGCGGAGAAGGGCGCCGGCGGGGAGGTCCTGGCGGTCTACATCGCCGCCAGCGACGGCCTCAGCTCGGCCTCGCCCAAGGAGCTGGCCGTCCAGCGCACCCTGGTCGAGGACCTCGGCGGCACCTTCCACCACGTCATCGGGGACAAGGTCTCCGACTCCCTCCTGGAGTTCGCCCGCGGGGTCAACGCCACGCAGATCGTGCTCGGCGTGAGCCGGCGCCGCTCCTGGCAGTACGTCTTCGGGCCGGGCGTGAGCGCCACCGTCGCCCGCGAATCCGGCCCCGACCTCGACGTACACATCGTCACCCACGACGAGGCCGCCAAGGGCCGCGGCCTGCCGATCCCCCGTGGGACCCGGCTGGGACGCTCCCGGATCATCTGGGGCTGGCTGACGGCCGTCGCCGGCCCGGCCCTGCTCACCCTGCTGCTCAGCCAGGTCGTTCCCGATCTCGGGCTCGCCAACGACATGCTGCTGTTCCTCACCCTCACCGTGGCGGCCGCCCTGCTCGGCGGGCTGCTCCCGGCGCTCGCCTCCGTGGCCGTCGGCTCGCTCGTCCTGAACTACTACTTCACCCCGCCCCTCCACCAGCTGACCATCTCCGACCCGCGGAACATCGTCGCCATCTCGATCTTCGTCGGGGTGGCGGTCTCGGTGGCCTCCGTGGTGGACCTGGCCGCCCGGCGCACCCACCAGGCCGCCCGTCTGCGCGCCGAGTCCGAGATCCTGTCCGTCCTCGCCGGGAGTGTGCTGCGGGGCGAGGACTCCCTCGAGGCCCTGCTGGAACGGCTCCGCGAGACCTTCGCCATGGACTCCGTCGCCCTCCTGGAACGCGCGAGCGAGGTCGACTCCTGGACCACCGCTGCCGCTGTGGGCCATCAGCCCGTCGGCCGCCCGGAGGACGCCGACGTCGACATGCCGATCGGGGAGAACATGTCCCTGGCCCTGTCCGGCCGCGTGCTGCCCGCCGAGGACCGGCGCGTCCTCGGGGCCTTCGCCGCCCAGGCCGCCGTCGTACTGGACCGGCAGCGGCTCGTCGACGAGGCCGAGGAAGCCCGCCGACTGGCCGAGGGCAACCGCATCCGCACCGCCCTGCTGGCCGCCGTCAGCCACGACCTGCGGACGCCGCTGGCCGGCATCAAGGCATCCGTCACCTCGCTGCGCTCCGACGACGTCGAATGGTCCGAGGAGGACAAGGCGGATCTCCTGGAAGGCATCGAGGACGGCGCCGACCGCCTCTCCGCCCTGATCGGCAACCTGCTCGACATGTCCCGGCTCAACACCGGCACCGTTGTTCCGCTGATCCGTGAGACCGACCTCGACGAGGTGGTCCCGATGGCGCTGGGCGGGGTCCCCGAGGACAGCGTCGAGCTCGACATCCCCGAAACGCTCCCGATGGTCGCCGTCGACCGCGGCCTGCTCGAACGCGCCGTCGCCAACATCGTCGAGAACGCCGTCAAGTACAGCCCCGACGGCCGACCGGTCCTCGTCTCCGCCAGTGCCCTGGCCAGCCGGGTGGAACTGCGCGTGGTGGACGGCGGCCCGGGCGTCCCGGACGAGGCCAAGGAACGGATCTTCGAACCCTTCCAGCGGCACGGCGACGCCCCCCGCGGCGCCGGCGTCGGACTCGGCCTCGCCGTCGCCCGCGGCTTCACCGAAGCCATCGGCGGCACCCTCACCGCCGAGGACACCCCCGGCGGCGGCCTCACCATGGTCCTCACGCTGCCCATAGCCGGAGACGGCCCACCGGTGGCGGCGGAGCTCCCGACCTCAGCGGTTACCTGAAGAGCCGGCGAACAGGACGGATGACAACGCTCATGAGCCGTCCGGCCCGGTATCCCCACACCGGTCGCCGGACGGCTCATGTGTTGTGCGACGGGCATCCGGCGCGTGCTCGCTCCGGACCCGGACCCCCCGGCCGGATCGTGCGTGCCGTCGGCGGTGTTCAGGTCACACGCCGCTGGATACGCGCTACGGAACCGTCATTCCGTCACCGTCGCCACAGCAGTCTCGCCTAAATCAACGCAGGTACGTGACCGTCTTGACGCGTTCCTTCCGCGGCGGCACCCATCCTTGACGGACTCCTGATGGGTGTCCGAACTGCTGTTGCCCTACGTAGCTTTCGCGCCATCAGAAGGTCATCAAGGACCTGCCAGGAAACTTGCCGCCGCACATCGGGTGCGCTGGGATGAGGTCATGAACAGCGGTCCACGCTACGACGACCGGCAGGTGTTCCCTGTCACGCCGAGCCGGGGTGACAGGTCAGGTGTGGAGGCGGCTGTTGATGCCGTCGTGGTGATCGGCCTGCTCGTCGTCGAACCAGTAGTCGCCTGCGGCGAGGTAGCGGAAGGAGTAGGTGGTGCGGGCGGGGAGGGCTACGGTGGCGGCGCGGGTGCCGTCGCCGCGGGCGGTGAGGGGGTGGGTTGCGGGGTTCCAGTGGTTGAAGTCCCCGACGACGCTGACGGGCCCGGCCGGGCTGTCCTCGGGGAGGACGAAGGTGATCTGGGTGCGGCCTTTGAGCTGCTTGCGTTCGAGCACCGGGTACTCCAGCTGGGAGAGTTGTTGTGGCTGCTGCATTCTCTGCCCTGCCGACGCGGCTTTGCTGGTTACGCGCCTGGCAGGCGGTGACGCTCACCCGGCCGGTGGCCGCCGAGGAGGGCCGCTTCGGTGCGCCTGCTCCGCATGGTCGGGAAACTCGTGCACTGTGATCCCGAGGTTCTCGTGAGAGGAGGCTGACGCCATGGACCCGGTCGTGACCGTGGGCCTCGACGGCTCACCGGAGAGCCTGGCCGCTGCCCGCTGGGCCGCCGACGAGGCCGACCGCCGGAGGCTCACGCTGCGTCTGCTCCATGCCTGGCCCATGCTGGCCCCGGAACCGACGCACGTTCCCGCGGAGATCGACCAGAACTACTGGGCGAAGAAGCTCGTGCACAAGGCCCGGGCAGAGCTTCAGGCTACTCATCCAGGACTGCCAATCGTTGGCGAGCTGGTTGCCGACGACGCCCAGGATGCTCTCCTGCGCGCGGCATCCCAGTCCGAGATGACGGTGCTCGGTTCGCGGGGGCTGGAGCTCGTGGAGAGCTATTTCCTGGGTGACATCAGCACGCCCGTCGTGGCCCGGGCAGAGCGGCCGGTGGTTCTGGTCCGTGCCGGTGCACGAAGCGACGGGCCGCCCACACCGAGGCCGCCGGGCGGCGTGGTGGTGGCGTTGAAACTTCGCGGCCCCTGCGATGACCTGCTCGCGTTCGCCTTCGAAACCGCAGCGGCGCGCGGCGTACCCCTGCGGGCCGTCCACGGCGAGAGCCTGCCTGTACACGCCTACACACCGTGGGGCGTGGACCACGAAGTCACCGAAGAGATCAAGCAGGAGGCGCGGAAGCGGTTGAACCTCGCCCTGCACCCGTGGCGCGAGAAGTTTCCGCAGCTCGACGTTGCCGACAGCATTGCCCTCGAAAGCCCGGCCAGGGCCCTTGCACGGGCTGCCGAGGGAGCCGGACTGCTGGTCGTCGGCCGGCGCAAACACCGTCCACCCCTGGCACCGCGCCTGGGCTCCGTCGCGCAGGCCGCCATCCATCACGCGCGCTGCCCTGTCGCCGTCGTCCCCCATGACTGAGCCGGACGACGAACCCATGGAGCAGCGCGGGCCCGCGTACCTCTCCGACGCGTCGGCGCTCCGGCACGGCAGCGGCCACGACTCCGCCCCGGCGCAGCGGGCGGCGGTGTGCGAGACCCACACCGCTGTCGTCTTCTTCGTCGGCGACCGCGCCTACAAGCTCAGGAAGCCGGTCGACCTGGAGTTCCTGGACTACACGACAGCGGCGGCTCGCCGAACCGCCTGCGAACAGGAAGTCGCTCTCAACCGGCAGTTCGCGCCGGATGTATATCTGGGGGTGGGTGAGATCCGCGGCCCCGGCGCGGAAGTGCCGGAACCGCTCGTGGTCATGCGCCGGATGCCGACGGACCGCCGCCTTTCGACACTGGTACGGGAAGGCGTTGCGGTCGAGGGCTTCCTACGGGATGTCGCCCGTCGGCTCGCCGCACACCACGCAGGTGCGGTCCGCGGCCCGGAGGTGGATGAACAAGGCACGAGGGACGCGCTGTCGGCGCGCTGGGAAGCCAGCTTCGCGCAGGTCCGTGACCTGGTTGACGCCGAGCGCCTGCCTGACGGCCTGGCCGAGGTCGAGCGACTGGTACGCCGCTATCTCGCCGGCAGGAAGCAACTGTTCGACACCCGTATCGAGCAGGCGCGGATCGTCGACGGCCACGGCGACCTGCTCGGCGACGACATCTTCTGCCTCGACGACGGCCCCCGCATCCTCGACTGCCTCGAATTCGACGACCACCTCCGCTACGTGGACGGCCTCGACGATGCAGCCTTCCTCGCCATGGACCTGGAGCACCTCGGATCCCCCGAGGCCGCGTCGTACTTCCTCGCCCGGTACGGCGAATACTCCGGCGACCCCGCACCTCCTTCCCTGTGGCACCACTACGTCGCCTACCGCGCGTTCGTGCGCGCCAAGGTCTCCCTGATCCAGGCACGTCAAGGGGCCCTGGGGGCGGAGCCGGCGGCGCGGCGGCTGGTCTCGATCGCACTGCGGCACCTGCGTACCTCCGCGGTGTGCCTGACACTCGTCGGCGGGCTCCCGGGCAGCGGGAAGTCCACTCTCTCCGGAGCACTCGCCGACCGCCTCGGCGTGACGCTGCTCAGCAGCGACCGCATCCGCAAGGAACTAGCGGGCATTCCGGCAGAACAGTCGGCGGCGGCCGGCTACGGCGAGGGCCTGTACACACCCGAGTGGACGGCCGACACATACACCGCCCTCCTCGACCGGGCGTCGGCCCTGCTGTCCTCCGGCGAGTCGGTCGTGCTGGACGCTACCTGGTCCGATGCGGGACAGCGCGAAGCCGCCCTCCGCATGGCCGAACGCGCCGACGCCGACCTCGTGGCACTCCACTGCCAGGTTCCCGACAACATGTCGGAGGCCCGGATCAATACCCGAACCCCGGGCGCATCCGACGCCGACCGCGCCATCGCCAGAGCCATCGCCGCCAAAGAGGCCCCGTGGGCCGAGGCCGTCACGATCGACACCAGCGGTTCCCTCGAATCCGCGGTCGTACAGGCACTGGCAGCCGTACGCCCAGGGGGAACCGGCCAGGCTCCGGTCTTCCGCCGTCCCTACATGGAGCCGGACTGAGCCCCAGGCCACAAGGGCTGTACCCAGCCGGCGGCGCGGATCTGGGCCGGCCGCGGCGGGGTGCCTGGACTGGCTCTGTCAGCAGGGAGCTCGCACACGAGATTCAGCAGGCATGCGACACCTGTCTCGCACGCAACAGGGTTGTCACACGGCGATCAACCGGTCGGTCAGCTCCTTCACCCTGTCTGTCTTGCGGATCTCTGCGAGCACTCTTGCCACGACGGCGCCGCTTGCCGAACCCGTGAGCGTGACGTGCCCCGCGCGCACCGACACTTGGACGGTGTCCGCGGCTTCCGGCGCTTCGGCGCGGGAGAGCACGCGGTCATCGAGGAAGCAAACGCGACCCTCAGTGTCCGTGGTCGCGCGCGAACGCTTCGAAGGTTTGTCGCACGGTTCCCTGTGTGTGCAGAAATCGCTGGTCGAGAATGAGGGCAAGGTCTTCAAGTGCCGCGCGCAGCACCGCCGCCGAGAGCCGGACGTCCGGATGGCGGGCCGCCGCTGCCCGGTCCGCCAGGTTTTCGGCGTACGCGATGTGGCGGGCCAGGGAGGTGCGGTCGTCGCCGTCATGGAAGTAGTAGGACTCGGCGTATTGCATGAAGTCCACCGAGATGACGGAGATGCCGGCGGTCAGGCTGTCGAGGATCGCCGCTCCCGCGTCCGCGTCGATCTGTTCCGTCGTGGGGTGGGTGCGCGAGAGGTGTGACAGGCGCAGCGCCAAGGACCTGCGGCGGGCCAGGGCCGGATAGATCCCGAGGGTCCAGGAGACCGTCGCGCTGAGCAGGACGAAGCCTACGAGTCCTTCCAGGGGAGCGAGAACGCGCAACCACCCCTCGCCGGGTGCGATGTCTCCGAGGCCGAGGGTCGAGACGGTGACCAGGGACACGTAGAGTGCGTCGATGAACCGTGCGTGCTTGGCAGGCTCGAGTCCGGCGGTGTATGTGAACCCGTCCGGCATGTGCCGTGAGTAGACCAGAGCCCAGCCCACCACCACGGTCAGCGTCCATACGGCGACCACCGCCACCATCGCCAGGGGGCCGGTCAACCCCGAGGCACGGCGGCCGCCGGGGAGCCTTGCGGACAGCCGCCACAGGGCCATCATGACCAATCGGCTCAGGCCGCCGTGGCGGGTGGGGTGCCACAAGGTGTGAAACAGGTCGCGCAGGACCAACAGCACCAGGACCACACCCAGAAGATTCACCAGCCAGTCCATACCGCGCCCTTCCTTCAGCTCACCGCCCAGCCTCCCGCACGCCGTCGACGGCCCGCCGCAGCCACACACCAAGGATCTGAGCGCCGTTCACAGCACTGATCGGCAAACGGAAGGGGAAACCCGGCTAGTGCTGCACGGTCCGGCACGGGGGCCACTCGGACCTCCGCAGTGGACCCACCGGGCCCTGCACAGGCACATGCCCGAGTGCTCAGATGGAAGAAGGGTTCGACCCGACCTGCACGCTTCCCAGGGCGGCGGCAGGATCCATGCCCGGACACGGCGAAGGAGCCGGTCATGCCCGCATCTCGCTACACCGTCAGTGACGTCATGACACACACCGCCATCGCCATAGGCCGCGAGGCGTCGTACAAGGAGATCGTCGAGCTGATGCAGGAATGGAAGGTGAGTGCGGTTCCCGTGCTGGAGGGTGAGGGGCGCGTGGTCGGGGTCGTCTCCGAGGCCGACCTGCTGCCCAAGGAAGAGTTCCGCCGCGAGGAGCCCCTCCTGCCGGACCAGTTGGATGAAGCCTCGAAGGCCGGTGGTGTGCTCGCCGAGGACCTGATGTCGAGCCCGGCGGTCACCGTCCACCCGGACGCCACCCTTGCCGAGGCCGCCCGCATCATGGCCCGCAAGCACGTCAAGCGCCTGCCGGTGGTGAACGGGGTCGGCATGCTGGAGGGCGTCGTCAGCCGCAGCGACCTGCTGAAAGTCTTCCTGCGCCCGGACGAGGAACTGGAGGAGGAGATCCGCCAGGCCGTGCTGAGCGAACTCGCACCAGGTGTAGCCCTGGACTTCTCCGTAGTGGACGGTGTCGTCACCGTGCAGGGGGCGCTGCGTGACCGGGCGCTGGTACCGCTCCTGGCTCGCTCCATCCGCGCCGTCGAGGGGGTCGTCGACGTCCGGATGGAACTCGACGGGGCGGTCTCGACCACCGCATAGGCCGACGTGGGCTCTGCCCGAGCGCAAGGGCCGAGGTCGCGGATAGGCCCTCCGGTCCACGGATGCGCATCGGCCGCACCCTGAGACAGTTCGGGTGGAAGCATGCGTAGTGTGGTGCGGATCAGGCGGCGACATGTCCGATGTACCAGGTCCCTCCGCCGAGGTACCGATCAAGGTGTTCCTTCTCGACGACCACGAGGTGGTCCGGCGGGCACTGCGTGACCTCCTGGGTGCCGAGGCG
The DNA here is from genome assembly GCF_042677605.1 of Streptomyces sp. NPDC127106. Lineage (NCBI taxonomy): Bacteria > Bacillati > Actinomycetota > Actinomycetes > Kitasatosporales > Streptomycetaceae > Streptomyces > Streptomyces sp. NPDC127106. The sequence goes on from NZ_JBHXTC010000017.1 coordinate 21,712, forward strand.
GCCATCACCGTCGTGGCCGGGGCGGGCACCGCGGAGCAGGCGCTGGCCCGCGGCCCGGCGCTGCGCCCGGATGTCGCCGTGCTCGACGTACGGCTGCCTGACGGCGACGGCATCACCGTCTGCCGGGACCTGCGCTCGCGGTTCTTTCGGAGAAGACGGTCAAGAACCGCATCTCCCGGCTGCTGGGCAAACTGGGCGTCGAACGCCGGGTCCAGACAGCGGTAATCGCCGCGCAGGTCCACGAGCAGGAGCACGAGGGCGAGACCCCGAGCCGGAACATTCAGTCACGGTGAGTGACGCTTGGCCGGTGCTCACTGTCGCGGCATGGTCTGGGTGATGCGCCACAGCCTGCGTGGTAGGCCGCCCTCCTCGAAGGCATGGACCTCTTCAAGGACCCAGCCCTCGGCCAGGGCGTCCACCAGGTCCCGGGAGAAGAAATGGACGGCGAAGCCGCCGTGCTCCCAGATGCCGTCCCCGTACCCCGTACCAGCCCCGTAGTGCGCGTCTTGGGTGTGCCGGACCGTGTAGACGAAGGTGCCCCCCGGCCGCAGCGCGCGGCGGACTTCCGCGACCAAGGCGTGGATCTCCTTGGTGGACAGCGCCATGCACAGCAGCATGTGTGCGAAGACCGCGTCCACGGAGGCGTCCGCGAGTGGAAGCGGCTCGCGGACATCGTGGACCACAGCAGAAACCCGGTCGGCAACGCCTTGCGCGGTCGCCGCTTCGCGCAGCTGCTCCAGCCCCACCGGGCTGAAGTCGGTGGCCAGCGCGGAGAAGCCCTCGCGGGCGAAGTACAGCGCGTCACGGCCATGCCCGGCGCCCAGCTCCAGGATCTCGCGGGCGCCGGCCGCCTGGAACACCACAGCGGCGTGGACGGCCGCGGCAGACGGCTCCTCGCCGTACATTCCGGGATGCTCGCCGTAGGTCTGCTGCCAGTGCTCGCGCTGCGTGTCGGCCAGCTCCTGCTCGATGTCGGGCATGTTGGCGCCCTTCTCATCGCGTGCCCCCCCCACGAGATGAGCCTAGATCACACGGTGGCACCGAAGGCATCGGCGACGGTCGGCCGGGTAGTGCCCGGCTCGGGCCGGCACGCGGTTGGACCGAGCGGTCCCCGCCCAGGGCCGTTCGGCCCTCCCGCGACGTACCGGGTCCGGCGGATGGTGGTTCTGGACCACCATCCGGAAATGCCCCGTGATGGACGAGGAGCCCGTCATGACCTTCGGCGTGATCTATCCGCCCCAGGTGGCGATGGTGGGCCTCGGCAGGATCACCGACCGACCCGTCGCGGTCGACGGCATGCCCCGGAGGACCTGTGAACCGACGAAGCCCTCGAAATGATCAAAGCCGTGATCGAGGATCGTCCCCGGTGCCGACCTCTCCGCGGTGTCACCCGACGAGAAGTTCCGGGAGCGCCTGGAGATGGACTCCCTGGACTTCCTCACCTTCGTCGAGGTGCTCAGCGGACGGACGGGGCTCGCCCTGCCGGAACAGGACTACCCCTCGCTCACCACCCTTGACGGATGCGCGGGCTACGTCGCCGCACACACCGGGGGCACACAGGGAGACCCGTCGTAGACGGCGCAGGATCCGGGCCGGTCAGCGCCCATGAGGGTCCCGGTCGGCCCTACTCCCCGTGGACGTGTGCAGCGAGGCTGGGAGAGCACGGTATCCAGCGGCTGGAGGAATCATGAAGCACCTGCGCACCGTGAACGACGTCATGACGCACGCCGTGGTATCGGTCGACCGCGAAGCCACGGTCCACGACATCGTCGGAACCATGCGGCGATGGGGTTTCAGCGCCCTGCCCGTGCTGTCGGCCGAGGGCCGGGTCGCCGGCGTCGTTTCCGAGGCCGATCTGCTGGCCAAGGCCGCGACCGACCTTCTATCGAAGGCGGAGGGCGCAGAAGAGTCGCACACCGTGACCGCCGGGCAGCTGATGACCGCTCCACCGGCGACCGTGCCCAAGGACGCCACGATCGCCGGCGCCGCCCGCCTGATGGCGAGAGGGCCCTTCAAGCGGCTGCCGGTGGTGGATGACGACGGCGGGCTCGTAGGCGTCGTCAGTCGCGGCGACCTTCTGAAGATCTACCTCCGCCCCGACGGGGACATCGCCGAGGAACTGCGGGAGCTGCTCACGGCGCAGCTGATCCCCGCCGGACCGGCGGTCGTGCACGTCCACGTCGACCACGGCGTCGTACAGCTGGAGGGCGAAGTGCCCAACCCGACGCTGGCGGACGTGCTCGTGCGCATCGCGCGCGCAGTGCCCGGAGTCGTGGACGTCACGTCCCGGCTCCACACACAGCTGCCGGCCTGACTGCGACGCCCTGCCACGGCAACGGGAAGGAGAACACGGTGAGGCACAGAGAAGTGGGCGAACTGATGACCCGGGAGGTCGTCACGGTCCCCCGGCGCGCCACGTTCAAGGACATCGTGCGTACGCTCGACGAGCACGAGGTGTCCGCGGTGGCGGTCACCGACGCCGGCGGCCACCCGCTCGGCGTGATCTCCGAGGGCGATCTGCTGCCGAAATCCGTCGACCAAGGGGACTGGTTCCGCTTGCTGCCGCGCCCCGAACCGTGGGAGCGCGACAAGGCCGACAGCACGACGGCGGAGGAGCTGATGTCGGCCCCGGCCGTCTGCGCGCGGCCGGACTGGACCGTGGCAGAGGCCGCTCGGCTCATGGAGAGCCAGCGGGTCAAGCGGCTGCTGGTCGTCGACGACGCCGACGTCCTCATGGGCATCGTCACCCGTGGTGACCTGCTGCGGATCTTCCTGCGCGAGGACGACGCCATCCGCCGCGAGATCACCGGGGACGTCCTCGACCGCACCCTGCACCTCGACCCCGCCGCAGTGTCCGTCGAAGTGGCGGACGGACAAGTCACCCTGCACGGCGTGGTGCGCTTCAGGAGCCTCATCCCCGTCATCGGGCGGCTCTGCCGAACCGTCGACGGCGTCGTTCGCGTCACGGAGCACCTCGCGTGGGAAGCGGACGACACCGGTACGGGCCGCTGAACCGGTCAGGTCACGAACTACGGCCGCCACCGCACCATGACGTGCGCCGGGCTACTGGGAAGGAGCCGGACGATGAACGTATCCGCATCCATGTCCGCCCCCGCGGTGTCCGTCAACACCACGACGACCATCGGTGAGGCCGCCCGCCACATGGACGTCTACGCCGTGGGCTGCCTGGTCGTGACGGAGGGAGGAGTATTGCGCGGCATCGTCACCGACCGTGACATCGCGGTGCGCGCCGTGGCCGCAGGGCTCGACCGCGACGATCCGATCGGGGAGGTCATGACCACTCCGGTCGTGACCGTCGACGTGACCGACGACATCCACGCCGCGTACCGCACCTTCCGCAACAGCGGTGTCCGGCGTCTGCCCGTCCTCGACGGGCAGCGTGTCGTGGGCATGCTCACGCTGGACGACCTGTTGATGGATGTCTTCCGGAGGGTGGCGGACCTGCTCGGCCCGGTCGCCTGGAGCGTCCTCGAAGAGCCTCCGGGTCCGCAGGACGAAATCGGCCCGCGCGCACAAGTGGACGGATCGGGCCCGCCCACTTCTCGCGGATCCTGATTGCCCGCCCACTTCTCGCGGATCCTGATTGCGCGGCGCCGCGGCCCGACGGCACATGACCGCTGGAGAAGCACAGGTCGCCGTGCGACCGAGCCGCCTTCCGGCGGCTCGGCTCACCGGGTCGGCCGTTCAGGCGGCTGTGGCGAGTTCGCTGCTGATGTGGTGGGCCCAGGTCTGGATCCGCTCCGGGTTGCGGAAGTCGCCGCCCTTGCCATGCCGGATCACCGCCTTGGCGATGAGACCTGGTGTGCTCGCGGTGATGCGGCCTCCGAAGGTGACGTGTTCGCGGGCGCCGAGTCGTTCCATCTGTCGGGCCACGGCCGGCACCGGCGGGATCTCGTGCTGCTCCGCGGAGCTGTCGATCGGGCCGCTGCTGAACAGCCAGACCGGGCGGTGCTTGAGGTAGTGCTCGTTGCGTTCCGCGCAGTGACGGGCCTTGCTGCTCCAGCGGCCGGCGTACAGGGACCCGCCGAGGACGACGGCGTCGAAGCCGCGGACGTCGTCCACGTCGTCCGCCGGGAGCACCACGGCGTCAAGGCCGTCCTCGCGGAGGATCCTGCCGATTTCCGCCGCGATCCCGGCGGTCGCGCCGTGCTTGCTCCCGTAGGCGACCAAGACCCTCTTGGCCGTCATGACGTCTCCTCCGTCTCCTCCGTGTCCGTGCCCTGGGGGCGCTTGACGGGGATGCTGCGGCGGCCGGCGGGGGGTTCGGGCTCCATCGGTACGCGGACCGTGAGGATGCCGTCCTCGTACGCTGCTTCGACTCCCTCGGTGGGGATCCGGCCGGGCAGGCGGACGCTGCGGCGGAAGAATCCGTAGCGGAACTCGGAGTGGTCCTTCTCCTCTGTGCTCTCGGTGTGCTCGGCGCTCACGGTGAGGGTGTCGCCGTCGACCGTGATCTCGATGTCCTTGTCGGGGTCCATCCCCGGCAGTTCGGCGCGGAGCGTGTACGTGCCTTCGTCGCTGGTCACCTCGATCGGGATCGGGTGGGCGTTGAGGGCCGGCCGCCACATCGGGAAGCGCGGAAAGTCGGCTCCGAACCAGTCCGTGAGGTCGGGGAAGAGGCTGCGCCTCCGCTCCATCTGCGTGCCTGACATGGGGTGCTCCTGGATTTCCGGCGCCGTGTGATCGGCGCCTTCGTGCGGGCTTCCGTATCCACTGTCGTTCCGTCGCCCCCGGTCCGCTTGGGCCTGTCGGGGCAGCGACGGGGCCGTTCGGCCCCGGCTCAGGGGAGCGGGAAGATCGGCCAGGGGCGCGCCGACGGGGGCAGGGGTCGCCCGGCCCCCACCGCGTCCCCGGGTTGCGCAGCGCATTCTCCGCCTGCGCGGCACGCTGGAGGCATGTCGGATGTGACCACAACAGACCTGTACGAGGTCACGATGGCGATGTCGTACCTGGGCGAGGGCATGGACGCCGAGGCGACCTTCAGTCTCTTCGTGCGTGACCTGCCCCCGGGAAGGGGCTTCCTCGTTGCCGCCGGGCTGGAGCCCGCCCTCGACTACCTGGCCCGGTTCGAGGTGACGGCGAACGATGCCCGCGTGTTCGCCGAGGCACTGCACCGGCCACCAGCGGATCTGGCTCCGCTGGTGGGCCTGCGGTTCGAGGGCGAGGTGCGCGCGGTCACCGAGGGGCGGCTGGTCTTCGCCGGTGAGCCGCTGATGGAGGTGACGGCGCCCCTCCCCCAGGCCCAGCTCGTCGAGACGTACCTGCTCAGCCAGCTCTGCCACCAGACGGCCGTCGCCTCCAAGGCGGCACGCTGTGTCCTGGCCGCCCGCGGCCGGCCGGTGGTCGACTTCTCGTTGCGCCGCAACCACGGGCCGCAGGCCGGTTTCCAGGCCGTCCGGCTCGGGGGGCTCGTCGGGTTCGCCGGAACCAGCAACGTCGACGCCGCAGTCAGGCTGGGCCTGCCCGCCTCCGGCACCATGGCGCACTCGTACATCGAATCCTTCCCCTCCGAGGAACAGGCGTTCCGGGCCTTCGCGCGCGCCCATCCCGGCCCCATCACCCTGCTCGTCGACACCTACGACACCGACCGGGGCGTGACGACCGCCACCCGTGTCCTGGCCGGGCTACGGCGTGGTCCGGGCTGCGCGATCCGCCTCGACAGCGGTGATCTCGGAGAGCTGGCGCGCCGCTCCCGCGCTCGGCTGGACGCCTCCGGGCTGCCAGACGTGAACATCATCGCCAGCGGCGGCTTGGACGAGTACGCGATCGACGATCTCATCCGCTCCGGGGCTCCCATCGATGTCTTCGCGGTGGGCACCCGTGTGGGTGTCGCTGCTGACGCACCGTATCTGGACGCCGCGTACAAGCTGGTGGCCTACGGCGGGCGGCCGGTGATGAAGCTGTCCTCGGCGAAGGCCACCCCTCCGGCGCCCAAGCAGGTGTACCGGTGGCCCGGGCGGGCAGACGTGATCGCCCTCCGGGACGAGGAGCGTCCACCAGGCGCGGACCCGCTGCTCGGCACGGTGATGCGGAACGGCCGCCGGACCGGCCCGAGCGACTCCCTCACCGCCGCGCGCTCCCGCTTCGAGGCCGACCTCGACGCCCTTCCGCGGGAGGCCAGGCGCATCCGAGACCCCCGGCCCCCGGCTCCGACGACCTCGAAGCAGCTGTCCCGGCTCACGGAGCAGGTGCGCAGAGATCTGCTCGCGGATTACGGGGGCACACGTGCCGACGGCATCACCGATCGAGGCCGGCACGTGCCGTTCCGGAAGGTCGGCGGCACGCCACCCGTCGGCCCGTGAGCCTGACCGGGGTCAGTTTCATCCAGTGGGTACGGGTGCCGCCCGCCCAGGGCGTGGAGTGGACCGCGTCGGCCAGGCGCTCGAGCTGGGCCGGGTCGGTCGCTTCCTCGAGCACCCCCACGGCGAGCACGCTCCATGCCCTGGCCGCCACCTCGTCGATCCGCTCCACCTCGAAGGCGGCCTCCCTGCCCGCGGCCCGTGCCAGCACTGTGCCGGCCGCAGTACGGAAGGTTACGTCCCCGGCGGCGACCAGGTAGTTCACGGGGTGGACGGCGGGACCCTCGGGGGTGAAGACGGCCACCCGGCCGATGCCCCGGACCCCGAGCAGCCGTCGACACTCCACCTCGTCCAGGGTGACCGGCTGAACCTCGGGGGCCCTGGCGGGCGGCCCGGGATCGCGATCGGAGCCCGTGCCGACCAGGGCGACGACGGTGGTGCCGAGCGCATCGGCGAGACGAACGAGCGTCCCGATCGCCGGGAGGGCGACGTGGTCCTCCAGGCAGGCGATGTAGTGTGCGTCGGCACCGCAGCGCTCTCCCAGCTCCTCGCGGCTCATGCCGGCCGCGGTTCGGCGGGCGGCAAGCCGACGCCCCAGGTCGGTCCGGCCTCCCGTCGTCCGGCCATCGTGATCGCGGGGTGGAGGGTCTCCGGGTCCACTGAAAGTGGTCATGACGTCATCGCTCCTTCGGCGGCTCGGCCGCCGCATCGTGCTGCGCTCCGGCGGAGACGCTCTCCGTTTCCCCTTCTCGGGTACCGCCAGGCCGGCCCGAGGCCGGGCCGCCCCGCATCGGCCGGTCGGTCGGTCGGTCGCCATTGCGTGCCGGTCGGGTTGGTCCCGGCGCCCCTGCCCGCGCAGGCCGGTTGCCACGGGCCCCCTCAATGCAGTCGGAAGCCGGTGACCAGGCCGGGCGTGATCCGGATGGGCCCGGAGAACGCGCCCTCGACCCAGGGCAGGAGGAGGTGTGCGTAGCGCTCCAGCTCGATCGGGTCGGTGACGGCGGTGGCGTAACCGGTGGCCACCACGCCCCAGCCGACACGGGCTTCGGGATCGATGGTGTCGGCCTCGTACGCGACGACCACGCCCGTCCCTTCCTGCGCCTCCATCAGGGCTGCGAGCGTCGATCCGTCGTGGGGGCGGATGATGATGTCACCGGCGTCAAGAAGGTGATTGACCGGGCGTACGGCGGGCAGCGCGTGCCGGGTGAAGACGATGCGCCCCAGTCCCACGCTGCCGAGCAGCTCCAGCGCCTCCTCGGCAGCCAGCTCTTCCACCCGTCGCCCCGGCGCTTCGGCCGAGGACCGGGACGGGGCGTGGGCCGTGCCGAGCGGTTGGCTGTCCATCATCGGCGCCCCTCCGGTCGGCAGGCGAGCGCCAGGGCTCGGCCTGCGGGTGGGCATATCACTTTCGCGGGAACGTGGGGCCGGGGGCATGGCTGCGCAGCACCGCCAGCCGCCGCTCGTACTCCTCGTCGTCGATCTCGCCCCGGGCGAACCGCTCGGCAAGCAGGCCCTCGGCCCCCTTGCCGCGTCCGGAATCCGGGGCGGCTGCCCGTCCGTCCGCGCCGTCGCGCTTGAAGGCGCGGACCAGGAGCACTGCCACCGCGACGATGAGAGCCCAAACGATCAGCGTGGTGAGTGACATGGCGAACCATCCCCAGGCGCCCATGCCATGGCCGTTCCAGTACATCTCGCACCTGCCGGGTCGACGGGGCCGGCGGCCGTGGACGAGCCGTCTGCCTCCCAGCGTCTCGCTCTGCACGGATCCGGGCATAGGCCGTTCGGGACCGGGATGGGGGCCACAGGGCCCAAGCCGAAAACGTACCCGCGCGCGAAGACTGGAGACGGACTCGATTCAGGAGGCCGTCCATGAGCACCCCGTCACCCATCCGAATCGCCACGGCACTGCCCGCCGACTGCCGCGCCCGCTTGATGGAGATAGCCCGAGAGGTGAACTTCGCCGAAGGGACCCGTCTCTTCCGCGAGGGCGGCCGCGCCGACCGGTTCTGGATCGTCCGGTCCGGCACCGTGACCCTCGACGTCCACGTGCCCGGTCGGCGCGCCGCGGTCATCGAGCGCCTCGGCGCCGGCGAGCTGGTCGGGTGTTCGTGGCTGTTCAAGCCGCATACCTGGCGCCTGGGTGCCGAGGCGATGACCCCCGTGCGCGCCTACGCATTCGACGCGGCACGTGTACGCACGCTGATGGACGCCGATCCCGTCTTCGGCTCCGCCATCGGCCACTGGGTCGGACAGGTCCTCGCCCACCGCCTGCAAGCCACCCGGATCCGCCTGCTCGATCTGTACGCCCCCTACGGCAGCGGCAGCTCCCTGTGAAGCCTGCGTGACCGGTACCCGGCCTCCGCGTGGAGCGACGCCGGTCGGTCACAGGCCCGACGGGGCCAGGGGCACCTCCCACTGCAAACGGGTGCCGCGCGTCCCCTCGCCCCGCGCAGCGACCTCCATCCGACCTCCGAGTTTCACGGCGCGCTCGGCGAGGTTGCGCAGTCCGCTGCGCCGGCCGCCGTCGGCCAGGCCGATGCCGTCGTCCGTCACCGTGACGGTCAGTATGGCGTCCGCCGCGACGATGGCGACCTCCACGCGGGGTGGCTTCGGCATGCCGGGCGACATTGGTGAGGGCCTCGCCGAGTACGGCGAGGATCTCGTCGGCCACGGCCGGCGGTACATCGGTGTCGATCAGCCCTTCCATGCGCAGCGCGGGGGCGAAGCCGAGTCCGGCCGAGGCCTCGTCCAGGGTCTGGACGGCCCGGGAGCGCAGCTTCGAGCCTGTGGCGGGGCTCTCGTGCTCGCGCAGCCCGAAGATGGTCGAGCGGATGATCTTGATGGTGGCGTCAAGGTCGTCGACCGCCCGAGCGAGCCGTTCGGATGCCTCCGGGTGCTCTACCAACCGCTGGGCGCTCTGGAGGGTCATACCGGTGGCGAACAGGCGCTGGATGGCGAGGTCATGGAGGTCGCGGGCGATGCGGTCGTGGTCCTCCAGCATGCTCACCTGTTCGGCGTCGCGGCGGCGGTCGGCCAGTTCCAGGGCCAGGGCCACCTGACCGGCGAAGCCGGGGAGGGCGGCGACCTCCCCGGTGGCGAACACCGCGCGGCCGCGGCGCCTGGCCAGGATCAGGACGCCGCTGAGCTTCTCTTTCGTGCCGACGGTGACGGCTACGGCCGGGCCGAAGCCCTTCCAGCGTTCCGGCTGCACGGTGACGTGGCCGTCGGTCTCCATGTCCTTGACCGTGATCAGACCGTGCTGGGCGAGGGCGACTTCGGCCAGGATGCCCTGGGTGCTGGGCAAGACGATCCCGCGGTGCGCTTCGGCACCCTCTCCCAGGGCGAGGGAGCCGCGCAGTTCGCCGGCGGGTCCGAGGAGGTAAAGCACGCCCGTGTCGGCGCTGGTCATGTCCTTGGCCCGCTCAAGCATGCCTTCGAGGACCTCGTCCTCAGGGGCTCCGGACAGCACGGCGCTGGTGATCTCGGAATTGGCCGCCAGCCAGCGCTCCCGCAGGCACACCTCCTCGAAGAGACGGGCGTTCTCGATCGCGATGCCGGCGGCGATGGCGAGGGTGGCCAGGAGTGCCTCGTCCTCCTCGTCGAAGTCTGCGCCGCCTCGCTTCTCGGTGAGGTAGAGGTTGCCGAAGACCGCGTCGCGGACCCGGACGGGGACGCCGAGGAAGGAGTGCATCGGCGGGTGGTGGGCGGGGAAGCCGTACGAGGCTGAGTGCTCCGAGATCTCGGACAGCCTCAGGGGCTTCGGGTTGCGGATCAGCTCGCCGAGGATGCCGTGGCCGGAGGGCAGGTCGCCGATCTGTGCGCGGAGGTCATCGCTGATGCCGACGGGCAGGAACTCGGCGAGTCTTTCGTCGTCGCCGATCACACCGAGCGCACCGTACTCAGCGTCCACCAGGACCACGGCAGCTTCGACGATGCGGCGCAGGACCTGGGGCAGGTCCAGTTCCCGGCCGACCGACATGACGGCTTCGAGGAGGCCGTTCAGCCGGTCCCGGGTCCCCCTGACCTCGTCGATGCGTACCTGAAGCTCTTCGAGCAGCTCGTCCAGCCGTAGCCGTGGCACACCGCTCCCGGCAGGCCGACCGCCTGCGCTCATGTCCCACCTCCGGCCGACAGCGACGGTGAGAAGACCACGTGTCCACCGTAGCTCCGGCCGGAGGGGGCTTCCCGTTCAACCGGGAGCTACTGATCCGATCGGCTGCTCGTGGCGGGGCGTGCCGCCCCTTCGTGCAGATGCCGGACATGGGCATCGGGGCCCGGGAAGAACACGGTGGTACGGCCGGTGTCGGACCAGCGCACGTCGTACGGCGGGGTGCCGTCCTGGTGGTGGAGGGCGACGACTTCCCCGTCCCGGCCCGGCTTGCCGACCGTGGGGCCGCCCACGACGATCTGATCGCCTACCTCGGCGTGGATCCCGGGTCCGTGTCCCGGTGCGTACATGTTCATGATCAAGCCCTTCTACGGAATGCGCCCCGCAGGAGCCGGGCGGCGACGAAAGCTGCGAGGGCTGCGGCCGAAGCGAGCCAGACACCGGTCCAGCCCACGGGCTCGGTCTCCAGCAGCGACTGCAAGACGGGCACGTGCAGGGCGGCCATCGCCAGCACGGCGGAACCGGCCACGGAGGCCGGGAGGAAGAGGTTCGCCCGGGTCAGCAGGCGGGCCCGCAGGCCCAGGGCCACACCCAGCTGGGCGCCGAGCAGGGCCAGGAAGAGCACGCTCTGCCAGGGCAGGCCCATGGCCCGGGCGGCGACGCCGGCGATCAGGCTGACCGCCGTCACGGCGGAGGCCAGGATGAGGAGGCGCTGCCACACGCCTGCGGCGAGGATGTGCTGGCCGGGCGGCCGCGGCGGGCGGCGCATGGCTTCCGGTGAGACGGGCTCCGCGCCCATGGCCACACCTGTCAGGCCATGGGTGAGGAGGTTGATCCACAGGATCTGGCCCGCGCGGAGCGGCAGTGGCAGGCCGAGCAGTGGGCCGATCAGCATCACGAGGATCTCGGCTGCTCCGCCGGCCATGGCGTAGACGAGGAAGCGGCGGATGTTGTCGTACACCCGACGTCCTTCTTCGACGGCCTTGACCACGATGGCGAGCTTGTCGTCGGTGAGGACGAGGTCGGCGGCCTGTCGGGCCACCTCGGTGCCTCGGGCGCCCATGGCGACGCCGATGTCGGCCTGGCGGAGGGCGGGGCCGTCATTGACCCCGTCCCCCGTCATGGCGGTCACGGCGCCGCGGGCCCGCCATGCGTGGACGATGTCCAGCTTCTGCTGCGGGTCGGTACGGGCGAAGACCCGTACGCCGGTCAGGTCGGTGTCCGGGGCGGCGGCCAGCTCGGGTCCGGTGAGGACCTCCCCGCCGGCCCCGTCCTGGACGAGGCCGGTGCGCTCGGCGATGGCACGGGCCGTCGCCGGGTGGTCGCCGGTGATCAGGACCGGGGTGATGCCCGCTTCCCGGCAGGCGGTCAGGGTCGCGGCCGCAGCGGCCTTCGGCGGGTCGCTGACGGCGATCAGGCCGAGCAGGCGCAGGCCCTGCTCGGCCTCGGCGGCCGGCAGGTGCCATTGGAGCCGCTCGACGCCTGCCACGGCGAGGACGCGGAACCCGCGGGCGGCCAGCGCGGCGGCCTGGTCACGGGCCTGGTCCAGCAGTTCGGGCAGCTCGGCGAGCACCCGGGGAGTGAGGACCGCCTCGGGGGCTCCCTTGAGGCAGACCAGCACGTTTCCGTCGGGCAGGTGGTGCAGCGTGGTCATGCGCTTGCGGAGGCTGTCGAAGGGGGCTTCCGCGATCCGGGGGCAGGCCTGGTGCAGCTCGGCCGGGTCCGGGCAGCCGGCTTTGGCAGCGGCTGCCAGCAGTGCTGCCTCCATCGGATCGCCCACGGCCGTCCAGGCGTCCGATCCGGGCCCGGGCGGCTTGAGGCTCGCGTCGTTGCACAGGGCCGCCGTGGTGAGCAGCTCCCGCAGCGGGCGGAGCTGTTCGGGCGTCAAGGAGTGCCCTGCGCGAGTGAGCTTCCCCTGCGGCTCGTAGCCGCTGCCGGAGAGGTCGGCGCCGCCGGAGGGCGCCCACAGGTGCTGGACGACCATGCGGCCCGGGGGGGGGGGGGGGGGGGGGTGGGGGGGGCGCTCACGCACCCACACAGCCCTCAGCGCCCGCCCCGCGGC